>JADFRQ010000028.1 GCA_022561215.1 Chloroflexota bacterium
TAAGCTTCGGTGAGGCCATCGGCCGCCAGGTTCACATGGGATAGGTTCGTCGTCCCAAAGAGCACATCGCCTTGCGGGTTTTCTGACTCCGCCCGGATGCGCTCGAGCGCTTCACCACTGCTCATATCAAGGCAGGTGACTTCCACGCCGTATTGCGCCTTAAAGGTCTCGAAAATAACTTGAAGTTTGTCGGGATCGAAGAGACAGGCGTAGAGTGTTAATTGCCCGCCGATGGGGGTGGGAGTGACCTCCACGATAACCTCGACTTCGACCTCCACAGGTACCTCAACCTCAACAATCACTTCGACGGTTTCAACAATGGGCTCTGGTGCGCAAGCAGCCAAAATGAGGCTGCCTGCAAGCAACAGAAGGACGGGTGCTACTTTTAACGATTTCATATTTCCCCTCCTCTTTGGAGATTAATTGGATGCGGCAATGGATAAATCGTGAGTATTGGACCCAGCACACCTCCCTTCATACCCAAAAATGGGCATCCGGTTTTATCAACGATGAGTTTCCTCAGGCTTGAGGAAAGCCTGTGCGAAAATTCTTGTGCGCGACCAATTATGCCGCGCTGCGAAGAATATTTTGCTCCAGGAAACGGATGCTCTTGCGAATACCCTCTTCTGAACTGATGAGCATATCTTCGTGCTCAATACTAAGTGTACCGTTATATCCTACAATCCGAAGAGTACTGATGAAGTTACGCCAAAAAGATTCGCCGTGCCCATACCCTAATGTTACATACTCCCAGGAACGTATCCCAGGTTCAACCATGGGGCGTGTGTCAAGCGCGCCGTTCAACGCCATTTCTTGCGCGTTGATGCGCGTATCCTTGGCATGCACGTGAAATATACCACCTTGGCCTAATGCTTTCACAACGACCACGGGATCCATGCCTTGAAAGAATAAGTGACTGGGATCTAGGTTTGCTCCGACAACCTCCGCACCGCAGAGTTCTCTCAGGCGCAGTAAAGTACGAGTATTATATACCGCTTGGCCGGGATGCATCTCGATGGCAATCCTTACGCTGTTCGCGCGTGCCAGCTCGGCGGCTTCCTTCCAGAAGGGCGAAATTTCCTCTTCCCACTGGCGTTCGAGAAGTTCGACATACTCGCGCTGCCAGGTGCAGGTCACCCAGTTCGGGTAACCGCCTCCCTGCAGGTCGCCCGGGCATCCACTCATCGTGACGACCGTGTCGATCCCCAAGAGGCCGGCAACCTTGACCGTTTTCGTGAAAACTGCTTGCGATCCATCACGGCGCCCCGGATCTGGATCAAGCAGATTGCCATTGCAGTTCAATGCACTGAGTGTCAATCCACGCTCGGCAATGGCACCTAAAAATTGTTCGCGGGCTGTTTTGCTGTCCAGAAGTTCATCGAGGTTGCAGTGCGGTGCGGGAGAAAAATTTCCGGTTCCGATCTCGACCGTCTCGATCCCTTCCGCGACTGCCCAATCCAAGGCCTGCTCGAAATTCAAATTGCTAAGCGCGTCGGAATACAAACCGATTTTCATAATTCAGGTTCCTTCCCGTCTCTCAGCCCAAGAATCTTTCGGCGCACAAGCGGACTGTGCTCCCAAAAATTAAGTTCGCGTATTCCCTTAACCCCCTGGCTGAAGACTGGGTCCTTTGAATCCAGCGGCAAGCTTACAACCTGACCCATTGCTGCCGAGGCATAGGCCGCGAGTGCGGCCTCCAAAATCCGTAACCCATCTTGCGCAGGAGCTCGTGGTTCCCTATTCGCGAGGACGGCCTCGGCAAAATCCTGATGAACTTCCCGAAAGGGTTCTGCATTCGGCTGACTTTCTGGGGGAGGGATGTGCTGGACATCATCCTGGGTGATCACCACAAATTGATCGAGCTTGTCGAAGGGTTCCGTGGAATAGTTTTTGTAAAAAGCCATAATGCGACCTTCCGAGCCAGTGATTTCAACACCACCAGGCCCGTGACCCCAGCCCAGATTAACCGAGGCATAGGCGTTTTCGAAATACAAATGGATCAGGGCGAGATCTTCGATCGGCTCACCGGGATAACCAAGATTGTCGATCACCGCGCTCACCGCCTGGATCTCAGCTCCAATAAGGAATTCCGCGACATAAAGCACATGGATCATGTCCATCAGGATGCCCCCACCGGCTTCCCGAAGATCATGCCGCCACTGCGGCCGGTAGTCTGCATGTCCAGGGTAAATCGGCCACGCCCAGAAAATTAAGGGTGATATGTCTGGGGGCGCCAATGATCCCCTTGGCGATCTTTTCCCTCAGCAGCACATATTCTGAAAAATAGAGGTAATTGTGCACCATGCCATACTTGAGCTTGTGGGCAGCCGCAACGCGGATGAGCCGCTTGCCAGCGGACGGCTCGGTTGCCATCGGCTTCTCGCTGAGCACGGATAAGCCCGAGCGGAAGGCATGCTCGATAATTGGCTCGCGCAGGGAAGGGGGAACGGCGACAAGCACATAGTCCAAATCGGCCTGGTCGAACATCGCCGAATGGGATGAAAACGCCGCTTGCTCACCAAGCTCGAGGATCGCAAGCACTTCTTCGACACGCGCGCGCAGCGGATCGGCTACGGCAACAACCCTGCTGGCGGGATGTTTGTGTAGGGCCGGTGCGTGCGCTCGAACCACAACATTGCCACAGCCCACGATACCCACTCGGAGTGGAAGCTCGTGATTCATAAATGGCCTCTCCGTTTCAACATGCCCTAGTTCGCTCGATCGACCTCCTGCAGTCGAACCGGTCGTTTTTCCTCATAGGAGCGTATCGCTGCCAGGCCCATCACGACGGGGATGCGTCCATCGATCCCGGTAACTTCGGGGGTTGTATCATTCAGCACGCAATCGACGAAGGATTGCAGCTCGGCGATATAGGATGCGGTGTATCGTTCAAGGAAGAAATAAAGCGGCAGGGGGCCGTGGACACCTTCTGTGTTGCTGTAGAGGTGCCGATCCGGGGTTTCATTTCCGGCGCTGAGCAGGCCTTGCGATCCAAACACTTCGATACGTTGATCGTAGCCGTATACTGCTTTGCGGCTGTTATCGATCGCGCCAATGACGCCGTTCTCAAAATGCAGGGTGATGAGCGTCGTATCGAGGTCGCCCAGCTCACCGATCTTCGGGTCGACCAATACCGCGCCGGCAGCATAAATCTGGGTGACCTCGCTGCCGATTAAATAACGCGCCATGTCGAAATCATGGATCGTCATATCGAGAAAGATGCCCCCGGAAACTTTCAAATAGTCGAGTGGAAGGGGCTCCGGATCGCGGCTGGTGATGCGCAGAATGTGCGGATCTCCAATTTTTCCATCGGCAATCATTTCACGCACACGACGGAAACCTGGATCAAAACGCCGGTTAAAACCGATCTGCAGCTTGACGTTCGCCTCCTCAACGGCTTGCAGCGCTTGATCAATGCGGGCGAGATCGAAGTCGATCGGTTTTTCACAAAAAATGTGTTTTCCAGCAGCGGCAGAATCTCGAATCATCTGCGTATGTGTGGCGGTCGCCGAGCAAATAACGACGGCATCAATCGAGGCATCATCCAAAAGCTCCTGGTGATTTTTGGTGATCAACGGTACCGCAAACTGTGCTCCAATTTGCTCTGCCGCCTGCAGGTTAATATCGGCGATGGCGCCCACCTCAGCATTGGGGATGCGCGTAACAATATTCTGGGCATGAATGTTGCCAATGCGCCCGGCGCCAATTACGCCGATCTTGAGGGGACCTTTTTTGTCCATTAATCATCTCCTTGGATCATTGCAGGAGAATACGATATTTCCTGCAAGTGATCGAGAGCAATTAAATTTCTTTTTGGAAAACCCAATGCATCCCCCATGAAATCTGATAAGAAGTGGCGGCCCAATAGCGCTCTCTTGTGATGTTCTCTCTTCAGAAACAGCCGCAGGGGCGACTGGCGACGAGCTTCAGCTCGCGTTGCCCTTACACCTGAGGGAATTGCCGAATATCTTTAAGAAGTCACCAATAGTAGATCTGATAAACCTTTTGTGACACCCCCGGCTTTAGAAAGCTGCATTAGCCAGCGGCTAATGCCCCTCCTTTAGCCGGAGGCTAAAGGAGGCCTAGGCTGCGAAGGTAGTTGCGATTCCTCAGCGCGCTTTCTTTCGGTGTTCCCATGCCCGGCAGCACATCTTGTTCGACGACGATCCAACGTTCGAAACCCACATCCTGCAGGGCTTCGATCACGGCCGGAAAATCAATTTCACCTTTTCCCAGCTCGCAGAAAATACCTTCCTTTACGGATTGAAAATAGTCCCATCCTTTGCTGCGAGATCGGGCCGCAATTTCTGGCTGTGAATCTTTGAAATGGACGTGCCAGATTCTGTGCGCATACGTCTCAACGGCGACTACGGGATCCCCGCCCCCAAAACGATAGTGACCGGTATCGAGACACAAGCCGACACGAGTCGCGTCGGTAAGGCTTAAGAGCATCTCAACCTCTGCCGGCGTCTCAACATAACCGGCGCAGTGATGGTGGAAGACCAGCCTCAACTGTGTCTCAGCATACACTGCCTCAGCAATACTCGAGACGCCCTCCGCAAAAACCTTCCATTGTCCTTCTGTTAACCCGTGTTCCGGTTTGATGCGGCCGGCGTTGTTGGTCCTCTCCGCTACCGACCCATTATTGTCGGCAAGGACGATTAAGGCGTTTTCCCCGCCCACTTCCGCCAACAAGCGCGCCATGCGCAAAGCGGTCGTTTCGCCGACGTTGTGAGCACTTCGATCTACCAGGGTAACGGGGACAAAGCCCCCAACAAGCTCCAAACCCCGAGACTGAAGTTGGCGCTTAAGCTCTGCAGGCTCGGTGGGCATGAAGCCCCAATCCCCTAACTCCGTACCCGAATATCCGGTTTCTTGAATCTCATCCAACACCTGGCCGTAGAGCAGAGTTTCACCCTGCAGCTCAAACTCAAGCACGCCCCAGGAAACGGGGGCATTGGCGATTTTCAGCATGCGCACCCCTCTAAAATTTACGCTCCCATTCCTTTGGCCAGCGTTCGATGACTACTTTTTTCTGTGTATAAAACTCAACTGCATCACGACCCTGACCATGCATTACGCCGAAAAAGCTCTGCCGCCAACCGCTGAAAGGAAAAAATGCCATCGGCGCGGCGACGCCAATGTTGATGCCTATATTGCCTGCCTGAGCTTCATAGCGAAATTTACGCGCCGCAGCGCCGTTGGTGGTGAACAAACTGGCCATGTTCCCATAATCACCGCTATTCACCAACGCGATGGCATCATCGATGGTCTCTACATCGATCAAGCTCAACACCGGGCCAAAGATTTCCGTTTTAAATAGCTCGCCCTCCGCAGGCACATTCCCCAGGATGGTCGGCCCGATAAAGTTGCCATTTTCAAAACCAGGGATCGATGGCTTGCGACCATCGATTAATATTCTTGCGCCCTCCGCTTCTCCCAAAGTGATCAGCTCCTCGATGCGGTTCTTGCTTTCCGGCGTAATAACAGGGCCCATATTGACACCCTCCTCCAGCCCATAACCCACGATGCGCTCGGAGGCCGCCTGAAGGATTGCATCCGTGAATTTGTTTTGATCTCCCCCCACTGTCACGGCAATGGAAGCCGCCAGGCAGCGTTGCCCGGCACTGCCGAAGGCGCTATCGGCCACGATGCGCGTCGCCGATTCAAGATCAGCGTCGGGAAGTACAATGATCGGGTTTTTGGCGCCTCCTTGAACCTGGGCCCGTTTTCCATTGGCCGTCGCCTTGGCGTAAACATACTTGGCAACGGCCGTCGAGCCCACAAAACTGATCGCTGAAATAATAGGGTGATCGAGGATGGCGTTCACGGCCTCGTTGGTGCCATTTACGAGATTGACCACTCCCCTGGGAAGTTCCACCGCTTCCAACATTTCAAAAATCATCTTCATAGTCAGCGGGACTTTCTCCGAAGGTTTTACGAGATACGTGTTTCCGCAGGCAATGGCATAAGGCATAAACCAGAATGGGATCATGACTGGAAAGTTAAAAGGGCAAATAGCCGCACCGACACCAATCGGCTGGCGGATCATGAATTCGTCGATCCCACGCGCGATATCTTCCGAATTGTAACCCTGGATCAATGTGGGAATCCCGCAGGCGACCTCCACGTTTTCGATTGCGCGGCGGATTTCTCCTCGAGATTCACCAAGGGTCTTTCCGTTCTCCATCGTGAGCGTACGTGCCAGCTCCTCGTAGTTTTCCTCAAGCAAATTTTTGAGCTTAAAGAGATATTGCACGCGCTCCACTGCCGGCGTTCGTCTCCAATCATCAAATGCCGCCAATGCGGCTTGGGCCGCATCGTCAACTTCCTGCGCAGGAGAAAGCGGCGTCCGTGCCAGCACTTCCATGGTGGCGGGGTTCACGACGTCCACGTACTCGTTCGCCGCTGAATCGACCCATTTTCCATCGATAAAATTCTGAATTTTAATCATTTATTCTGCTCCTATTGCATTGTTGCCGTAGTAGCGTTCCTTCTGTTTTGCAATTTGATATTCACGACGGGCAGCCTCAACGCCGGGATTCTGGGAAACTTCAGCGATGGGCACATCCCACCACGATTCATAACCCTCCACGCGCTGCTCGCGATCCGCTTCGATCACGACGACGGTTGTGT
The DNA here is from genome assembly GCA_022561215.1 of Chloroflexota bacterium. Lineage (GTDB taxonomy): Bacteria > Chloroflexota > Anaerolineae > Anaerolineales > E44-bin32 > JADFRQ01. Next base: position 6,637 of record JADFRQ010000028.1, read on the forward strand.
GTTCCTGTTTTTTTGCTTGCCTTAATGCAGTCTTCAGGGAGGGTAAATCCTGCGCCTCAAATACTACGGCGCCTAAACTGCGCGCGTTGGCAGCAAAATCAACCGGCAGTTTCTCGCCATCAAGCTGACCCGTTTCCGGACTGCGATAGCGGTAGATTGTTCCGAACCCGTCACTGCCCACCGCTTCTGAAAGTCCCCCGATGCTTGCAAAGCCATAATTGTTGATCAATACGATTGTGAGCTTATAACCTTCCTGAATGGAGGTGACAATTTCGGAATTCATCATTAAATACGATCCGTCGCCGACCATAACGTAGACTTCGCGCTGCGGGTCAGCCATTTTAACCCCAAGTCCTCCGGCGATCTCATACCCCATGCAGGAGTAGCCGTATTCGAGGTGATAACCTTTCGCATCGCGCGTGCGCCAGAGTTTGTGTAAGTCACCGGGCAGACCACCTGCGGCGCAGACGACGACATCCCTTGGATCGGAAGCCTCGTTTACCGCGCCGATCACTTCTCCCTGGCTGATCGGGGGGCCGTGCTCCAGATTGTAGATGCGGCTCACTTCTGCATCCCATTCACGGTTCAGCTCGCCGGCGCGATTGCGATAGTCATCGTGCACTGCGTAATTACGGAGCTGCACAGCCAATTGCTGCAATGCTGCTCGCGCATCGGCGATGATCGGCAGCGCGGCATGTTTGTGGGCATCGAAAGAGGCAATGTTAATATTGATAAAGCGCACCTCGGGATGTTGGAAGGCAGTTTTCGACGCGGTCGTAAAGTCGCTATAACGCGTCCCGATGCCAATGATCAAATCTGCTTCTCGGGCAATAACATTGGCCCCCGGAGTTCCTGTCACACCAATTGCCCCTAGTGCGAGGGGATGATCGTAGGCCAGCGATCCTTTGCCGGCCTGCGTCTCGGCGACCGGAATGCCCGTTTGTTCGGCGAACGCCGCTAGTGCATCGCTCGCTTCACTGTAAATTACCCCGCCCCCGGCGATGATCAGCGGCGTTTTACTGGTACTGATCCATTCCTGGGCGCGCGACAAAAGTGCCTTATCCGGCAGGGGGCGCGGGATGGTCCAGACCCTTTTTGCAAAAAATTGCTCGGGATAATCGTAGGCCTCCGTCTGCACATCTTCCGGCAGTGCCAACGTAACCGCTCCCGTGTCCGCGGGAGATGTGAGAATGCGCAGCGCTTCCGGGAGGGAGGCGATCACCTGTTCGGGACGATTGATGCGGTCCCAATAGCGCGAGATCGGTCGAAAGCAATCATTCACGGAAATATCCTGGGAGCTGGGCAGCTCCAGTTGCTGCAGCACAGGAGCGACATTGCGGCGGGCAAAAGCGTCTCCCGGGAGGAGCAAAACAGGCAAGCGGTTGATGGTTGCCCCTGCCGCGGCCGTAAGCATGTTGGTTGCCCCAGGGCCGACCGATGATGTGCAGGCAAACGTGGCCAGGCGGTTGGTCATCTTCGCGTAAGCGGCAGCCGTGTGTACCATCGCCTGTTCGTTGCGCGCCAAATAGTAGCGAAAATCGGGGCTTTGCTGCAATGCCTCACCGATGCCGGCGACATTGCCATGCCCAAAAATACCAAAACAGCCCGCGAAAAAGAGGCTCTCCCTGCCATCGCGTTCGACGTATTGATTCTTGAGGAATTGAATAATCGCCTGTGCCATGGTAAGGCGAATGGTTTTCATGTGCTAGCTCCTACGTCAAATTGATCGACTCAGCGGACATTAAAATCCCCCATGTTTTTCGACAAATTCAAGAACGTCTTTTTCAAAGGGCATAAAGTTTGCCACGCCCTGGCGTGTGACCAGGATCGCCCCGCATGCGTTCGCCATCCGCAGAGCCTTATGCCAATCCCACTCCTTTAAACGGCCGAAGATCAACCCGCTGGCGAAGGCATCCCCTGCACCGAGCACATTTACCACCTCCACCGGGAAGCCGGGTACTTGGAGTATCTCCCCATCTTGAAAGTACGCTTCGGCGCCGCGTGCGCCTTGTTTGACGATCAATGCCTGCGGGCCTCGCTCAAGGAGGCCTTGGACCGCGGATTGAAGATCACCTGAAATTTGGGGCGACGAAATTTGGGAATCGGTGATCGATATTTTTTTGCTCTCTTTCAGCATCGCCGCTTTAATTTCCTCCTCTGTCCCAATGGCGACATCCACCATGGGCAAGATGGAACGGATGCTCACACCGAATGCACGCGGATCATCCCATTGATCCGCTCTGAAATCCATGTCTAAGAAGATGGTGGCCCCTGCGCTTCTGGCGCGCTCAGCAGCAAAAATTGTTGCGCTGCGGCTGGGATCCTGGGCCAGGTTTGTGCCGGCGAACTCGAATGCCCGGCATTCGCTGACGGGTGTCGCCAGGACATCATCGATGGATAATTGAATGTCGGCCGCGTTGTCGCGGTAAAAGATAAGTGGGAATTTATCCGGAGGCTCAATCCCAAGCACGACAGCGCTCGTTCGCGTGCCCTGTTTTCGGGGGATGAATTGTGTATCCACACCCACCTTCGAGAGAAAGTGGAGCACAAAATCCCCCACAGGATCTTCGCCCACCGCAGTTAATAATGCCGTTCGTAAGCCGAGGCGAACCGCTCCCACGGCGATATTCGTAGGCGATCCGCCGACGAAGGCGCCGAAGCTTGTGATCTCCTCAAAGGGCGCGCCAATATCATTCGAATAGAGGTCGATCGAGGAACGACCCATCGTGATGAGATCATATTTCGCGTTTGATTCGTTCACTTCTTCGGGCATGGGAAATCCTGCTCTCTGAAACGCGTGCGCTTTAATCTTTTTCCATTTCCATGCTCACAACAGGTAGCCGGGGATCCTGTTCCACCCAGGTATCCTTTACCCAGGCATAGGCCGGGTCGTCGGAATTCGCCAGGGATTGCGCGCTGCCCGTCAAGAAATTCAGGTAGTAAGTGGTAAAGCCATGCGCGGAGACAACCGGATGATAGCCCTCGGGAACCATGACCAAGTCGTCATTCTGCGCCATTACAAGCTCATCGAGAGTGCCGTCGACATTGTAAACTCGCTGCAGCGCATAACCTTCCGGGCGATCGAGTTTATAAAAATACACCTCTTCCAGATCTGCCTCTAGAATCTGCCCCGCATTGTCCACGATGTGCTGGTCATGTTTGTGCGGGGGGTAGGAGCTCCAATTGCCGGAGGGTGTGTAGACCTCCACAACGACGAGCCGGTGAGAATCAAATCCAGGGGGGAGCATGTTGTTTATTTGACGGGTTGCGTTACCCCCACCGCGAATCTCAACCGTCACTTGCTCTGGCGTGATTAAGCTCGCAGGATGATCTTCATCCGTTGGGCACCATCCATAGGCAAGATCAAGTTCTTCACTTTCGGCCGTGATGGTTAGACTTGTTTTCCTCGGGAGATAAAGGGTATAGGGCATGCCATGGAAAACATCGCGTCTGCGGCCAATATTTCCCCAATTTCCGTGCGAGCTGCGTACCGAACATACGCCGCCCAGGAGCACCAAAGCGTACTCATGATCAGCCGTGTCAAACTCCCATGTTTCGCCTGCGTTCATCCGCCGCGCGGCGAAGTGCAGGTAATCCCATCCCGCGGAACTAGGCGTCACTTCTGTGTAACCTGCGGCAGAAGAATGAGGCCGGACCAGCAGATTCGAGGTTGTCATCAATCGCTCTTTAGGCTGTGCACTTTGTAGTTATCTCAATTCGGGTTGCGACGTTAATGAATTTCTGCGCAGGATAAAAAACCCATATTCCACGCGCGCGCGTGGAATTAATCGTCAATGCTATTTTAACTTTTCAGGCCGGAACTTCAAACCCCAAACGGTGGCGAGATTATCATTGAAAAGTATAAGGGCGGATCTGTTGTTTGCACGATTGAGTTTTTCATTCGATCCGTATCTGGGCAAGGCCAGGGTGGTTATACGAAAATGAATTGGGATCTTACTCTACGGAGGGACTCCAATTAAGTCCTACGATTCTACCATCGGAAGGATGACGCAGAGTTTGTGAGGGCGCGCTGCATCTGAGAATCCTGCCCGGCTCAAGCAGTCGAAAGATGACAGCATGTGAACTCACCCTTACTGTCATTCTGAACACCGAAGGTGTGAAAAATCTCGTTTCCCGAATGTTAAATGGCCACATTTGGGAAAAACATAATCCCGCCCTTTCATTCTTGAAAGATTTCTGCACACGGCGAAATTAAATTATACAAATGTGCAAATACGGCTCACTTCTCATCCCAACCCACATTATTATCACGAAAATCTGGAATTTTTACTAATTTCAGTCATCTCTTCATCTGTAAGTTCAAAATCAAAGATTTCGATGTTCTCGCGCTGCCTGGCACGATTGCTTGATTTGGGGATGGTCACCACCTGTGGCTGCTGGACAACCCAGCGCAGCGCGATTTGGGCGGCGTTCTTGCCATAGCGATCACCAATCGCCTGCAAGCCCTTGTGCATTGCTAACCGGCCTCTCGCTAGCGGGCTGTAGGAGGTGATCATCACATCATTCTCCCGACAATATTTCAGCAGCTCGCGCTGCGGATATTGGCTGTGGAAAATAACCTGGTTCGTTAGAAGCTTGGCGTCTGAATTCGCCTGGGCGGCTGCTTGCTGTTGAATAGAGAAGTTGCTCACGCCAATCATGCGTACCTTGCCTTGCTCCACCAGCGTGTTCAGCGCCTGCATGGTCTCCTCGATGGGCACACGGCTATTGGGTGAATGGATCAGGTAGAGATCGATAAAATCAAGCTTGAGCTTGCGCAGGCTCCGATCACATGCCTCCAGGATTGCATTCTGGCGCAAGTTCGAGCTTAATACCTTGGTGGCCAGGAAAATTTCACCCCGTTCGAGCCCGGAGGACTTAATCGCCTCCCCGACCTGCTGCTCATTGGTATACATCTCGGCCGTGTCGATGTGGCGATAGCCAAGCTCGAATGCAGAGCCAACGGCGCGAACGCATTCTTCGCCGTTCAAGTTCCAGGTGCCGAAACCAATTTTGGGGATCTGCTCGCCGTGGATCGATTCAAATTCCATAGAGCACCTTTCAAATTTCAACCAATAGTCAACAGCGAAGGACAATATTTTCGCTGGACAACCACAAACAGCTCGAAAGAAGCCGCGTCAGCGACACGCAATCAAGTATCCCACAATTACAGCCAAAACCGATTACGCTTAGCACATCACAAGGTGAAGTAACTCGCTTTGTATCCTCAGTGGCTTTCGAGAATGGAATCATGAATTCCAGGGTTGTCTTTTCAATTTGCTTAATCCTCCTATTGGCGAATGTGGGTTGTGGCTACCGAGAGATTTTCCACCTCACGGCAGCTACACAAAACGCACGAACCGCGGAAAAACCATCATCTGCCCGAGAAAACGTTGTGTCGACTGGTCAATCTAGCGGCACATCGACGAGTGACGATGAATCACCTGCTTTAGCTGATCCAGAGATTCCGGCAGAAATAATAGGTGGGATACGTGACCCTTCATTGATCATGCCCTCATCCATCCTGGACCTACAGCCCGTCGGCGTGCCATTCCTGGATCCAGCATATGGCACGATCTTGCGTCGTGTCTCGAATAGTATGGAGCAGGGGGGTTTTGAAACCCAAATCTACAGCCAGCTTCAAGCGTTTTCAGCAGACAACCAATACCTGCTGCTCGACAGTCCCCGCGGCTTTCTCGTCCGACGCGTGGATGACCTTAGTTTCGTTGCCGGTCTAGACACTTCAACATGGAACGATCCCCGCTGGCATCCGCTGCAATCAAACATCGTGGTCCATTTTGACAGCAATGAGGATAGCCGCGTAAAGCTTCAATTTACAGATGTGAAAGCCCTGACAACAACAACCATTTTTACTTTCCCAGATCAATATGAGTACATTCTCGTTAACCCATCCTTCGATGAACTGTCGGATGATGGCCGCTGGCTAACCGGGATGCTCACACGCGATGATGGCCAGCCGGTCATCTTTGCACTAGACATCGAGAACCGCGCCCTGACAACCCAGTTGGCTCTTTCCGATCTTTATCGGGATTCATGTGAGCCAGACCCAATCTGGGGTGAGGTTGAACCGGATTGGATTGCGGCCTCGCCGCTAGGGCGTTATCTTGTTGTGCAATGGGTGCGTGACTGGGAGCCTGACACGCCGACCCCGCGCTGCAGCGGTCTCGAGACTTACGATTTGCACACAGGCGAATTCATTGGCCGCGTCTCGCCCCATCATAATCATGGAGACCTGGGTGTTGATACAGATGGCGTCAGCGAGTTCTTTATGACGACCGAACTAGAATCGCCAATGGACGGAAACCGTCCCGCGATCGCGATGCGCGCCCTGCCGGGTGAGAGCACCGTCAGCCCACCGCGCTATCTGCAAGTTGTCGATTGGGCGGATGTTGATCACATCTCCTGTCAGGGTCCACTTGGGGTTTGTCTGGTTTCCTGGGGCAGTCTCGGAGAAAACATTGACTTTGCCTTCGAGAACGAAATCTTTCTGCAGTATACGGATGGATCGGTTCTGCGCCTGGCGCATCATCGTTCAAGCAAATGTGGCTATTGGGTGCAGCCGCGCGCCAGCATTTCGCGCGATGGCCGCTACGTGATCTTTGCTTCCGACTGGGGTGAAGCTAACAGTTGTGTGGGCGGTGATGACCTAGGCCGGGGAGACCCCTATATCATTGATCTAAGAGCAAGACCGTAATTTGAAGATTAAGATTTTACAATGGCCAAGAATCGGCAGATCCAACGCGATCCGTCCATGTATACTTTTTTTTGATCTTTTTCGTAATGATTGTGTGACGCTTCATCGCTATGATGCGGATAAATGCGAAGGCAGCAGCGCATCTTAAATTAAAGGAACTAACCACCTCCGCATAGCCAATATTAGGTTGCTGGCAAGCAATCTGTCTTAGCGCCCAGAGCGTTGGCTGGCGGACAGTCTTTCGAGGGGCCGTGGGGTATTGTTTACGGCGGCAACCTCACCCCGCATGAAGAGACCGGCCTTGCAACCAGGACCGATGACGAGATCAAACGCGTACTTTCATCGGAGATCCAGCGCTGTATTAGGCGGACCGATCTATGTTTACACTATTCGTTATGAGAATGGGGATTCTCATCTTGCGTCTCCTGCCACGCAGGCTACGATGGCTTCTCATTGTCCGAAGACCCTCGTGCGGTCTAGCAGCACTTCTTGATCCGATCCCTGAGGTGAGCGAAGTTCCCAAACCGGGGCGTCAAAATGAGTTACGAGAAACCTCAGTCTCCTCCATTCAAGATTGCCTTATTCGGTGCTCTTGGCATAGTGCTTGTGGCGCAGTGCCAGGCAGGCATCCTCCAGCAATTTCGTGGCCATGACTTTCACCTTAGATGTTGAACAGACCTCTGGGTAACTGTAAGCTGGAGATTGAAATTCCCGGAATATTTTTCCGTGTAGCATCCATCCAACGTCAAAACGCCGAATTACTTCTGCATAGTGCTGAAAGATGGGGAAATCGAAGAATTATTTCTTTAAAAAATTCCTTGGAGATGGATGCGAGGAAATATTTTTTCAGAATCATAGGCTAGGCGCCCATGACTGGAGAGATCGTCTAGTTGGACATCCAGCAAGAGCTTCCAGATCTTCAGCCCGAAGTTTTGCAGGTCGCAGGTGAGCTCCAAAGGTTGATTTTGCGTGTATTTCCGGCTGCGGAAAAGTCGCAAACGATAGGGAAAATGCAGGCTACGGCTTTGGGAGAGGCTACCAGGATCTGGTCTTTTTCATCTCCCCGTACCGAAAACATGTCAATCTTGGAATCGTTAAGGGCGCAACGCTGGAGGACCCCGTAAACTTCATCCAGGGAACTAGAAAAGTGCACAGGCATGTCAAGCTACAACGAATCGAGCAGGCCTAAGAGTAGAACCAGTCCATGAATCGTTTTTCAATGCGGACCAAGTCCCTCTTTCTGACAATAGCCCCGATCCTTGTTATGTCGGCCTTAACGATTGTGAGCTGCAGCGACGTATCAAGTATGCCGCCCGCGATAATGACACAGGTTCCCACTCAGGAGCCACCGAGGCCTACAATCACACCTCTTCCTTATTCACTTTGTCTTTTCGTGACCGGAAAATATGTTGAACTTTCTGCTGTGGGAGAGGCAAACGGACTCCCTGTCGCGGGAGCGATAGTAGAGTTATCTGTAGTGGACGGGACTTTCTACAAGCAGACCTCTAGCGAAATAGGAGAAGTGTGCTGGAGTAATCTTCCCGGTGCCACAATCAACCTCGTCATTAGCAAGCCAGGCTATAGTACAAAAGAGGAAACGCTGACGCTTGACCGAGGCCGCAATGGTGTAGTTATTAGGATTGAGCGCGACCGTCTGGAACCGACACCGAATCTCATGTTAACTAGCGAGCCTGTCGCGATCGCCGAGACCCAGGCGAGCTCAATACCCCTGGTAAGGGCTCATGCTCACAACGACTATGAGCACCCGAGACCGCTATTTGATGCTCTCGAACATGGATTTACCAGCATCGAAGTAGATATACATTTGGTTGAAGGCGAGCTGTATGTGGCACATGGCATAAGTGAAATTCAACCAGGGCGCACGCTCATCTCCCTTTATCTTGACCCCCTAAGGGAGCGCATTACATATTATGGAGGATGGGTCTATCTTCAGGGCCCTCAGATAACCCTCTTGATCGACATCAAAACAGAAGCTGAGTCCACTTATCTGGCTCTAAGGAGCATATTGGAGGAATATCAAGATATATTTACTGTATTCCGCCCCTCGGGCGTGAATGAGGGGCCGATTCTCGCCATAATCTCAGGCAACCGTCCACGTGAGCTGATGCAAAGTGAATCCGTGCGCTATGCTGCTTACGATGGCCGGATAGAGGATTTGGAATCGGCCGATCTAGCCAGCTTCATCCCTCTGATTAGCGGCAACTGGACAAACTTTTTCACCTGGAGAGGGATTGGACCCATGCCCGAGCAGGAACGGAAGACGCTGAGAGACATGGTTGAGAGGGCACACCTAGAAGGAAGGAGAATTCGATTCTGGGCAACCCCGGATTATCCATCGACAGCGCGAGATGCAGTTTGGCTTGAGCTCCTTGAGGCGGGCGTTGACCTCATCAATACAGATGACCTACAAGGGCTTCAGCGATTTCTGATCGCTAATCCACAAGGAACATGACCAGCGCAAAGGACTCGAGCCGCATGAAACGCGCCCATATACTACTGGCGATCAAATTATTTCAATGTCTTTCAAGGAATTCGTTGACTATTACGTCGATTGGTTCGATCGACATTGGTCCCAAGCGCGCTTCAGGCGATTCGTCGAACCGTCGCTGGTTACTCATCAATAAATAACGGGGTGCAAAAGCAATGCTTACGCCGAACGAATTGCATGTGAATTTGGGGAATGGGACCGCTATACCCCTCGGGAGATCTGGCAAGAATCGTCTAAGGTGACAATCAGCGAATAACCGGATGTAGCAGCGTTGATAGCGAATCGAAAAATAAGATTCTTCGTCTCACCACTCGAAATTTGGGGTGCTCCGTTTTTCCAGTCAGGCGCAAGGCTTGTTGGCGGAGAAGCGTCCGTCTTCTTCCAAATCATAATTCCTCCAAGAAATACCCTCTTCAACTGCTTGTTGCTGCTAGGCCAATTTAGAGTAACTTGTGTAATTTGGATGGTCGATGATCCGTTGTTATTGAATGTCCATTTTATATCATTGCCGCTGACTGAAAAACCCACTAGATTGGCCGTATCGCACACATTTTCAACAACAGTTTGAGTTGCTGTTTCCGAAGGAGTCGCCGTCAAGGTTGGCGTTAGGGAGGGAGTTGGAGGGGTACTTGAGCTGGTAGGCGTAGCAGATTGTACCGGCGTTGAGCTTACAGACTGTGTTGGTGTAGCAGATTGTACCGCCGTTGAGCTTACAGGCTGCGTTGGCGTAGCAGATTGCTCCGCCGTTGAGCTTACAGGCTGCGTTGGCGATGCTGTCTGTACCGCGGTCGAGTCGGCAGGCGGCGTTGTTGTCCAGCTCGCATTTGGCAGGGACACATCGGTTGCGGTGCTCGTTGGGCGATCGCCTAAGGGCGTTGTGATACTTTTAATTTGAGCTTGGAGCGTCTGCCTGACAACCCCCTGGATCTGTTCATCATCGAATTTGTCGATGAGTGTTTGTGAGATCTCAGTTGACATCGCTTCTATGATCTCGGCCTGGACAGTTAATTCCAGAATGAACATTTCTGGAACGGAGGTGCTGCCGTTCCCGGCTGAATTGGAGTCGCGGCCCTGGAGACTCATCGCGCCCAGCGCCCAGATCGGTAGAATGGCTGCAAGTAGCAGAATGATCCCGCCGGTCGAGGCCGCTCGACGAAGCCAGTTTCTGCGATCAGGAGGGCGTAATTCCTCGCGTACATCCGTCCGCCCGGAAGCTTCGACCAGCGCGATTTCTGGAGCAGGATGCGCTCGGGGATCAATGGCGTTAGCCGCCGCCATCTGAAGCGCCTCGTTCATCTTGGCTACTGATGGAAATCGATGATCGGGATCCTTAGCCGCTGCTTTCAAGATCACCCGCTCGAGAGGTTCACTTATGGAGGGGTTGATAGCACGTGGCAAGGGCAGAGGCGCATGGATGTGTTTGAGCAAAACCGTCGCCTGGGATTCCGCGACAAAGGGCAGTTGTCCTGTAGATAGCTGAAAAAGGAGCACCCCTAACGAATACTGATCTGAACGGTGATCAACTTTTTTACTAAGTGCTTGTTCTGGCGAAATATAGGCCGGTGTTCCCAGCAGTGCTGAGCCGGTCAGACTTCCCTGTGAATTATGAATGTGGGCCACTCCAAAATCTGCGAGTAGGATTCGTCCTTGCTTATCCAGCAGCATATTGGAGGGTTTCAAGTCCCGATGCACAACACCGCGTTGATGGGCATAGTCGAGTGCATCGGCGATCTGGTCCATTACCTCAGCGATCCAGGCAAGAGTCAACGGACTGCCCTCGATATAGTCGGCAAGGCTGCCGGCATCGAGATAAGGCATTACCAAATAGGAGTATCCCTTCTCTTTGCCGAAGTCATACACGGGTACGATGTGGGGGTGTTTCAGCTGGACGACGAGATTGGCCTCTCGCGTGAAGCGATCGCTAAATGATTCCCGCTGTGCCAGTGCCGGCGATAATACCTTGAGGGCGACGTATCTCTCCTGCCCCAAATCGTAGGCCTTGTAAACCGTGGACATACCGCCGCCGCCCACAAGCTCCAAGATCTTATAACGGCCAAGAGTTTGCCCCGTAAGCCCAGCCATTATGCGTCTTTCATCCTAGCGCTTCTATCCAACGCAAGCTCACTGCTCCGATCCAGATAATCTTTATCTGCGCCATTTTTCAAACCCTGTTTGCACAATTTAAATAGGTTCACTCTAGCGTTCGTTTCTCTGAAATCAGGGTCGATCAGCCAAATCAAAGACGCCAGGACAAGGACGGATTCCTTGAACCTGTTGTCCTCTAAATGCAGAATAATGAAAAAAAGAAGCCCGACAACCTACAATCAGCCTCCAAATTTGTAGGCTTGGCAATCTAGACCCGAGCGAACCGGCATCGCCGTAGCAGCCTTATTTCTACCAGGAAATAGTTTCCGATTAGTTGCCACAAATCCTGAAGTTGAATCCTTCGTACTGAATGTCGCCGGAGGAGAGCTAGATGTCAAAGAGATTGCCTCATGGCTCAAGAACAATTCAGAAGACACTGCGAGTGGGGAAATCAGAAAATGAAACACGAATTTTTATTTTGATATATCAATGCAACTAAATGCTCTTATGTTTGATTTATTGGTGTATGAACAACGATCCTCGTCGTTTGCTTCGCTCAAGTTAACCATAACTCGCTGACCAATCTTAAGATCGAATTCGCCGGGCCGGACATTTCATAATAGGTTCTTGTTGACTCCACCCTGGATTTTCTTGTCGTAAAAGGAATCAAGCTGTTGAAAAAGTCGCTGAATTAGGAAATGTTAGTGTTGGTTTAAATGTCTAGAAAATAGGAAATTGATAATTTCAGCTAATTTAGTATTGGATAAATTTATAAAGTGGTTTTGCTTTATCTCAACCCAAAAACGTAGCATTAAACGACAGAAGAATAGCATTCAATAAGATAGTCAAACCTTGCCTTATTGCTGGCCAACAACTAACGATGGTAAGAAGGAAAGCTTCGCTCCCTACGGAGTCTTTGGCGGCGGGATCTCTATCCCCCGGCGAAGATCTGACAAGAATCGTTTAACGTTACGATCAGCGAATACCCGGATGAAGCAGCGTCGACATCGAATCGAAAAGAAAAATACTCATCTCCACCGCTTGAAATTTCCCGACTACCCGCCTCCCAATCGGCCGCCAGACTTGTGGGTGAAGAATCGTCTTTCTTCTCCCAAATCGCATCGCTTCCGAGGGCAACCTTCCTCAGCCTTTTATTGCTGCTGGGCCAATCGATGATGGTTTCCGATATCTCAATGTCCGTTGACCCGCTGTTGGTGAATAACCAGATTGCTTTTTTGTCAATGACTGAAAACGCTGTAAGTGAAGCCGTGGAACAAACGTTTTCTACGACGACAACAGTTGGTGTTGCAGTAGGGCTCAAAACAATAGTCGGGGTTAGGAATGGAGATGGAAGCGCTGGAGGCGTGCTCAGGCTGGTTGACGGGGTAGGGATTACTGGCACTGTGCCGAGAGGCTGCGTTGGCGTCCAGTTCGCAGTTGGTTGCGGTCCTAAAGGTTGAGTACTTGTCGGGCTCAAACCGGAAGCCCCTGTAGGAGTTGCAGCTGTGGTGTCCTGTGCCTCGAGCGTCTGAATGACAGCGATCTGGACTTGGTCAGTGTCGAATTTATCGCTTATTGTTTGTGCGATCTCCGTTGACATCTCCTCAATGATCTCGGCTTGAGTAGTTAGTTCGGCGGCAACTACATCCGATAAAGAGCGCGGCCCCTCCGCAGTATTGGAAAATTGACTCTGGAGGGTCATTGCGCTCACCACGCCGATCGAGAGGATGGCAAGGAGCAACATCGCGAGCCGAGCGGCGGATCCAGTACGGCGAATCACCCCCACACGTTGGGGAGGCGGGCTTGCCTTGGCCGGGGCTGGTTCTCCCGAACTAGCCGGCAGCTGGATCTCAGGAGCAGGGTGTGCCTTAGGATCAAAAGCGTGAGCTACGGCCATTTGAAAGACCGAGTTCATCTTGGCTACAGATGAAAACCGGTGCTCGGGTATTTTGGCCGTCATCTTCAAGATCACCCGCTCAATTGGCTCAGTGATTGCAGGGTTGATTTCACGTGGCGATGGCAGCGGATCATTGATGTGTTGCAGCAGAACGCTTGCTGGAGAATCCGAGACAAAGGGCAATCGCCCGGTTGTAAGTTGAAAGAGGAGTACGCCCAGTGAGTACTGATCGGAACGGGGTTCTACTTTCTTGCTCAGTGCTTGTTCGGGTGAGATATAGGCTGGCGTGCCCAGTAATGTTGATCCGGTCAGGCTTATTTCGGCATTTTGAATGTGGGCCACCCCAAAATCGGAGAGCATGACTCGCCCATCCTCGTCCAAGAGAATATTGGCGGGTTTTAAATCTCGGTGAATAATGCCGCGCTGATGAGCATATTCTAGTGCCTTCGCGAGCTGATCGATGACCTCAGCGACCCAGGCGAGCGTTAGTGGTCCACCCTGAATATAGGCAGCGAGGCTGCCAGCTTTGAGGTAGGGCATGACCAAGTAGGAGTACCCTTTCTCCCTCCCGAAGTCATAAACAGGAACGATATGGGGATGGTTCAATTGGACGACGATATTTGCTTCGCGCGTGAAGCGTTCGCTGAATGATCCTTGTTGTGCTAATGCCGGCGCTAATACCTTGAGGGCGACGTTTTTCTCTTCCTCCAAGTCATAGGCCTTGTAAACAGTGGACATACCGCCGCCGCCAATAAGCTGCAAGATCTTGTAGTGGCCAAGCGTTTGTCCGGCTAGCCCCGCCAACACGAGCCTTTCGCGCATCACTTATCCCCCATGCGCGTTCGGCTGAGGACAGTTTTTTGCATCACAAGCTGCCGATCCTGATCTGCATGCTACTCGATCCCTCTCTGCTTAATTCAGACCGCTTGCTTGATTTCTCTCAAATTGTGTTGGTCAAACCTAAAACGACAGGTTCCTGAACCTGTAGACCTCTAAAGTCAGAATAAACAAGAAAAAAGATTAAAAACCCTACAATTTGCTTCCAGATATTTGTTTCAAATCAGGGGATCCAATCACCTCGCCGGCAATCGGCAAGGATCTATGGCAAGCACTTATGCGAGAGAGTTAGGCGAATGAAAGGAGGGTTAAAGATTTGTAGTGCTGGAGGAGAATGCAGGTGCGAGATGTGGTGAATACGAGAGGAATTTTTGATGACGTTTACACAATACCACGTGAGTGATAATCATAGACTTCATTAATACTGCTGATGAGATCGTTGAGGCGCTCTATTTGCTCACGGATATCAGCGCGCAGATTTTCGGAGCGACTGCTATCAACGTCCTGGGCATCGATCAGTTTCACCTGACTATCGACCGTTGCCATCGCCGCCAGGGTTTGTTCAACCTGCAATTGCGCTTTCTTCATGCGTTCATCCAAGGCTTGCAGGGTTTCCCATTGCGTTTGTTTGCTGGCCAGCAAATCATCCAATTGGCGTAGAAGGTTGGGGTTATCTTCTGCGTTGCGTCGGGTGGTCAGGTCCTTGATCTCTTGCGGCACAAGTTCGCGTTGGTTTTGCAGGAGAGAATCACGACGATAAGCATCCAAGCGCTTGGCCAGTCGATGAAGATTTGCAATCCACTTCTCCATCTGGTTGGCGGTATCTTCGGGCCGATCCCCCACTACCAATTGTGTTAAATCAAGATCTTCGAAGAAAAGTCGCCCGTCACGCGAACGGAGGTAATCGTTAAATACTTGATTGGCGGCTGGCGCCTGCTTTTGCCAACCAACCACAGGAGCCATTAGGCACACACCCCAGCAATCATCCAGCACCTCTTATAATGAATGGGTTCACATATTTTCTTCAATATCTGATTTTTAATCCGTAAAGACAATGCCCCGGCACTTTTATACGTCATCAATCACAAATTCCAAATAGTGTATCTAGGATGATGTCCACATTCGTATTCTAGATCATCTCGAAAACTTGCGCTGAATTCCCGCAGGCGAGTAACTGACGTTCGAGTGACGTGAATACGCGCAGATGGATGGCGCGCATTGCAGATTCAATCCCCATTTGCTATTTCCATGGAGGGGGATGTCTACGAAGCAAAAGAAACCATCTCCATAATCCATAAACCGGGCGTAGGGGCAACGCGAGCTGAAGCTCGTTACCAGTCGCCCTTACACCTGTGAACCGATCGCGGAAAAACGAATGAAATCAGTTTTCTATCATCGAATTAAAAAATATTGGCCTTTTGGGACAGTGCTTTCACACAATGCGCGGAGAAGAACGGCATGCATTGCAGATTCAAGAAAAAGAGGATCTAGTTAATTTCGAAAATACGGCGGCCTTCGTCCAGGTCGACGAGGTAAATGTGCTCAGTATCAGCGGCTGCTCCCCGCGAAGATAAAATAATCCTGGTTTCTCATCTCCTCCTTGACAAGCAACGTTTTTTCAAGTTCATCCATTTCGACTTTACGCCAGGCGTGCAATGCCATTTGGCGTGAAGGAGATGCAGAGAGAGGACTAACTTTACGCAAGGACAACGCAAATCAGCTCTCAATGTTGCTACAATTACTCCGGCGCTTCTGAACATGATGATTTTTCAATGATTAAGACTCTGCCTTCCCGCGCAATCGGGCATGCGCGCTTAATGGGTCTAGATTAAGCCCATCGATCGGGTGCATGGTCAACAGATGATTAATAGGATACGAATGCCGAAAATCATTACCGGACGTGGATTCCACCTCATATCTGAGCGTGAGCGGTGGGATATCCGACAGGTTCTCATTTTTTTCCTGGTCAGCTGCACCATGGCTGCATGTGGAAATTCTTTGGCCGGTGATCGAAGAACTCCCCAGGAGGAGGCTGCAGAAGCCCTTCAATCTACAGCAGCCGCAGCACGAACCCAAGGTGACGATCCCGCAGGCGATGAGCCGGGGGTAAACCAGAGTAAAGCCATCCGTGTTCTATCCATGACGGAGGAGAACAATTATCCGGATGGGCTGACTTTCAAACTCGTCGCAGAAGCGAATAAGGCGATTACAAAAATTAACCTTTACTATCACGATCAGAGCAGCGAATCGCTGACGATTGAATCCGTTGAATTTATTCCCGGAACCCGGCAAGCCGTCTCCTACACTTGGGACACCTCGCGCTTCACCGTGACTCCCAGCATAAAACTTTTTTACCATTGGGTAATCGAGGATGACTCCGGCCAACGGCTTACAACTGTGGAGCAAGAGGTATCGTATGACGATCTGCGATACCCATGGCAGGAACTAGCTGATCCGGATTTGATTGTGCGCTGGTATGAGGGGGATCAATCTTTTGGCGAGAACGTTTTCAGGAGGGCCAGGCAGGCACTTGACCAAATGAAGGCTGAAACCGGACAGTCTTTGGAAATCCCTATCATCGTTTTGCTTTATGCTAACGTTGCGGACTTCGCCTCCTGGCATTTTTTTGTCCAGGATTGGGTCGGTGGACAAGCTTTTCCATCTCTGGGCATTACAACCCAGATTATCAGCCCGCGTGCGGACCCGAGCTGGATCGCAGACGTCATACCGCATGAAATCGCACATATTTTCTTTTTCCAAACGATCAGTTCTGCTCTCTCATCCTGGCCATCGTGGTTGGACGAAGGCTTCGCCCAGTATTATGAAGCCGGTGGTCAAAGTGCAGCTTTATCGCGATCGAATTCTGCCGCTCGCGAGGGACGGCTTGTCCCGCTGACGCATCTATCGGGAGGATTTGGTCGCGATCCGGAGCAGGTGGGGATAGCCTATGATCTATCGTTAAGTGCGGTGGTGTTCATGCTCGAAACCTGGCCGGAGGGTGGTCTCCAGGCATTAATTGAAAACGTTCGTCAGGGAAAGAATTTCAATGCGGCGATGAAGATTGCTTTGGGCGTTTCGATCGAAGAATTCGAAGCCGCCTGGCGTACATGGTTAGGAGCTCCCTCGACGCCATCGCCGTCCGCAACCCCAAGGCCGACCTTTGAAGTTATTCTTCCGCCTGCTAGAGCAACCACGGCATCTCCTTGATCAATCCCCTCAAACTCATCGGTAGCAAGATTGCCAGCGCGAAAAACAAAAGCAGGCTACAATCTCCCGCTGTTTGGAAAATCTGAGAAGGTTGAGTCAATGGAAGCAATGGTATGAAGAGTAGAAGTAGCATGAAGCGTAAGAGTTTTTTGGTTCTTGGAATAAGTTTGAGTGTAGTGGTATTGCTTTTGGGCGCATGTGGGGGAGCGGCAGAGCCAACACAAGCTCCACCAACCGATGCGCCTCCGCAGCCCACAGATGCTCCGACGGCGGCGCCCACCGATGTTCCACCGCCGACGGAAACTCCCGAGCCTACTGCAGATCCCGCCATATGAAGCGGCGAAGGCCTATGAGGGCAGCTGGGCGGGGCAGTGGACCAATACCACCTTCGGTTCTGCCGGTGCGGTGACGGTTCAAATTACGATCACCGAAGATGGAACCGCCACCTACACCGTGGATCTCGGCGGGATGGTTTTTGGCGTGATCGACCCGCCGGAGATGACCTATGTGGGCACGTTCGACGCCGACGGTGCGTTATTCGAGGCTCCCGGCGATCCTTTGTTTGGTGATCTCACCATCACGATTAATGCGGCGGGTGAAATAGCCGTTGTCGGCGATCTCGTCCCGATTGCGGGCATCGCACGCCTTGAAGCGGGTGGGACCGTCACTCCTGGGACGATGGAACTAACCTACACCGTCTTCTTCGCCGGCGGCGGATCCGCTGTGGGAGTAATGACACTTGAGAAAGAGTGAGGGAGATAATTAGTTGATGGGTAAAAGTGTAAATAGGGTCCTAGCCCATCAATCCTAGACAATCGAAAATGACGGGAGCGGATATCCGCTCCCGTTGCCACGAACACCGACGGAAGATAAAGCCTGTAGGCCCTTGAAACCAGAATGTGTGAAGCCCATTAGATTTCCTTAGCCCCTACGGGTGGCGATAAAAAATCACCAATCTTAATCGGCAATTTATGATCAGGTAACAGGTTATCAGGCTTGCGAAGCAAATACGTGATTTTTATGTATCTTTGCAAGTCACTATTTGTGAAGTGTATGCTTCGAATGCGCTGATTGAATCACGGTGTTGCTAGGCGAGCGAGGCTCGCACGGGGATAGGCGGCGGGCAGTCGCCCCCATTTGTCCCCCATTGGGGGACTTAAGGGGGGTAAATAGGAGAAGGTATATTTCCCCAGCAATCAATAGTCAAGAGCAATTCACATCATTAGCAAACTACTACCCACAACTTTTCCCTCACCACACTTCATCAAACCTCACCCGAAAAATTGCCGGCTTATCGCGGTTGCAGCGGAACCAGCTTCGGGAGCACTTTATCGTCGAATAGCCATGCTCCATGGCATAAAAGTGTAGCTTCCCGTCATCGCTGATAAAAACGCTGCCTCCCGCCATCCAATTGCCATCATCAAAATAAAAATGCTTGCGGGCGACCTTTTTCAGCACGATCTCGTATTCCAGATCGTCAGGATTATCTCGAATGGGGGTTAAAACCTCAAAAACATGCGCATAGTCGTCGCCAGAGAACTCGCCGCCGTCGAACCAGGTGTTTTCGCGCCCTGTGGCAATCAAGAAAAGTTTATTCGTCCCGCATTCGCGCACAGGATTGATATTCTGGTAATCGATATGTTTCTGATCGATCGAATCATCGCTAAAGCCCTCATCCTCCCAGGTCCAACGACCGACATGGCGCAGCGGGTCGTTTATCTGTGTGCCTGAGGTGCGATAAAAATCAATCACTTTCGAACTCGAGGAACCCACCGTGACCAGGTATCTGCCGTCGGCCTCGTTAACGATCCCGACGGACTGCGCCTTGGTGGGGAGCTGCAAGGCATTCACTTCCAGTACGCTATCAGCGCCGACATGGTAAATGCGCAGGCTGTTCTCGGGAGAGGATCCGTTATCCATGCCCACGATGACATATTGGCCGATGGCCTGGATCCCGCCGGGATGGTACAGTTCCTCGCTTAAGGGAATATTGGTGGTTATCACACCAGCCGAGCCGCTGCTCCATAGCTGCGGGTAGTTGGGCATTTCACCGGTGACATTGCCCAGAAAGAGGTGCGCGCCGTAGCCATTCCCGGAACCGCCGGCGCATCTGTTCACCGTTCCGCCGAAGCCCTTCGAGTTTGCACTCCACACGAGGGTGCCATCACGCGTGCGCGCAAATCCCTGGATATGGCATTTCGCCGCTCCCATGATGTACCAATACGGCCGCAGCCGGGCATCTGCGGGGTTGCCAAAATCACCCCCGGGAACGTCGATCACCAGCCCTATTTCGCCCGCTGATCGCGCGGGGTGATTCTGGACTTGATCCACAACATCAACCACACAGGAGTTGGTGAGCTCCGAACCGCCCGGGCATCCCCAGAGTGTGACAGCAGCGCCAATAGGTTCTGACCAGGCGCTCAACACCCCATCATCGAGGCTCTTGTTCGTAGTGGAAGAATAAAAAGCGCGCACGCGCACGCGAACCTCCGCGCCGGAAGGCAGGTTATAACGATCGTCATTGCATAACACATTGCCGTGGATATTGGCCCAGTCGTACTTGGGCGGTCGCTGGCTGTGGGTCGTGCGCCACTCGCCATTTGCTTCGCTCGCTTGAACCTCGTAGTAGATAATGGTGCTCGTTGCGGGGTCGAAATTTTCTAGCGCATACGTCACATGCAAACCATACCCGTAGGGGGAGGGAAATCGGCGCGCCTCTGCGGAAGTCATGCGTACGGACAGTGGTAGTCTAGATTCCGCAGGAGATACTTGAATAAAGAACAGCGCCACAAAAGCACCCACCAATACAGTCACGGTCACGAGCAGGGCCTTCAATGAAGGCTCGGGAATAGCAGCATTGCGAAGTAGATTCTTGATGGACTTCACGTTGCTCGGCTGGGTACGTTTCATTCGCCCTCCTACCTAGGGAAGCGGTAATTCTTGAGTCGGAGTGATAGAAGTTCCTGTGCTCTTTATCGGGGCCGGCGTAAATGTCCCCTCAAGGAGTTCGTCATCGAATGCTGTGGGTGTCGCCGTAGACGTTGGCGTAAAGGTTGCCGTTGGTGAGGGAGTGGGGGTAGTGGGCGGGATTGTTGTTGCTGCCGGTGTTGTTGTTCCAAATATGTGAATGTCATCCTCTTCCAAATCAGGAGAAGCAACGATGACCAGGATAATTTCCACTTCCTCAATTGCCACTTCAATATCCGGCTGAGAACTGGAGGGCGCGATTATCAATAACTCTTCCAATTGTTCCTCATGCGTGGTTAAGGTCTCGCTCGCAGAGAGCACGAGTGCCCCCGAATCTGTTCCGGCTTCCTGGACGGCATTGATCAGTGAAACTGCGGCGTTGATCTGGATCTGATAGTCCTCGAGCGTCTCGGCGACATTTTCGGGTCGACCTTGCTCGATCAACTGGATCGCTTCATCCAAACGTTCCGATGCAAAATCCAAGCGCAACCGTGCGAGGACATCATTGCGCTGGGTAAGTTGAAGTTGAATATTCTCCATCGCGCGGTCGAATTTGTAGAGCAGGTCACCAGGTCCTGCGCTATCGGCAGCAAATCCCAGCGCGGCGAGGGCCACCGTGGTGGTCAGGGCTACGCCTAAAAGAGGCGTCGCCCACTTCATCAGCAGCTTCGGCCCAAATCTTGATCGCTGGCGTCTATCATGCGTATTGGTTTTCCTGCGAATGACGGAGGGTCGCTGGCTGATCTGCATGCGTGCTTTCAGCTTATGCGGCGATCGTGCCCGGAACTGGGCAGAGGGGCGCAGCTTACGCGATTCGCGCAAGCGCACGGCGGCCCTCAAGATGGGCTCGAACTCACCCTGAAGCGCAGGATAGCGCGTGAGGCAATCCTGAACGGTCCAGCCCTTTTCTTCGACGCCCCGCAGGCATTTCTCGAGCAAGCGATCAAGTTTCTTTGGATCCTCAACCATTGCTGTTCCTTAACTCACTTAAGAATGCGCGCAGCGTTTTCAGCGCCCGATACTGGATCACGCGGCTGGCGGCGGCGCTCTTGCCAATGATATTGCCGATTTTGCGATGGCTTAATCCTTCGACAAAGCGCAGCAAGATCACCTGTTGCTCAAGGGCAGCAAGCCGTCTCACCGCACGCGTGATAAGTTCCATTTCCTCATGCCGATTGACAACACCTTCGGGAGTTTCCGTGGAATCGACAAAGCTGGTGATGAGTTGATCCGAGAGGGGAAGGGGCGTGCGCTTGCGGAAGTGATCGATAAGCAGGTTATGTGCGATGCGGTAAAGCCAATGAATGAGCGGTTGCTGGCCCACTTTAAACTTGGGCAGCGCCTCCCAGGCTTTCAAGAAGACATCTTCTGTTAGATCCTCCGCTTGCGTTTCGCCACCTACGCGGAAAAAAAGATACCTGTAAATCACATCCATATGCCGGCGATAGAGAACTTCAAAAGCTTCCGCCTCCCCTTCAACCGATAGTTGAATCAGCGCCCCCTCGTTTCGATTTTCGAGATCATTCGCCATGAGGGGCTTATTCACTCCTTATTACGTAGCAGTCGAGCGTTTGTTACAAACTCATCACATGCGCGACGAGCGCAAGCAGGGTTGCCATAATCGGCTCATTATAGGCGCACTCCAAGCACGTTCAAGTTCAGGATTGTAGGTAATTCATCCGGTAACGAAAGCTATTGTTTTCGGCTCGCTTAAGCATGACCCACAAAAGTTAAAACCCGCGCCACAGCACTGCGTTCCGAATCTCGGGGGAGAGAAACAATGTCAAACTGTACGCATTCATCGTCGAGGGGGTTGCTACGAACAATTTGTAACATTCTGCTTTGCCATTCGTTGAAGGGGCAACGGGCCGGGACATTGCATAGTGTTTCATGAACACAGAAGGAGATGTTTCGGCAAAATTGTCGTCCAGTCCAATTTTATGCTGGTCTCAGCCGGAGAGGATGCAATCCAATGAAAAAAATGGTCTTTGCATTTGGGATCATGCTGCTCATGGTCCCGCTATTTGTCGCACTGGGGGAAGAACCATCTCCGACGCCTGTACCTTTGGATGGGGATGATCCAATTGTGACGCCGCCTCTGCGTTGGACGAAGACACCCATTGAATACCTTACCAGAACACCCAGTCCGACATGGACACTGTCTCCAACCTCGACACGCACACCATCCGAGCCGACCCTAACGGCGACGAACACTCCCCACATTGAGATTACGGCAATCACGGCCACGCCGAGCCCGTTGCCGGAAGTTTTTAAAGTATGCGCGGTCAACCTTTTAAAGAACACGCATACCTGCGGAAAAATTGACGCCGTGAGCATGATTGTGCCGCCTTCCGGGGGCCAGGCGGTGGTGCAGATTAATTTCGATCCCAGCAAATACAATCACCCCCGCGTTTTTTTTGAACTGCACTACTTTGAGGCCCCCCGGGGGTTCACCTTGAACGTTGGTGATTCGGCTACGAATAATGGTTTCGGCGGCGATGGGCGCACCCAGAGCAACGATGCCGAAATGCAGATCTATGATGCCACGCTCACCGTCTATGGAAACGATGGCACGCCGAAGGATGTGCGCAACATGCTCAGGCTTTCTGATTTCGTCACCTTCGCGGATGTGGTCAAGGTAGAAGTGCGTAACCAGTATCTCGAATGGGGAAATGCCCACGGTGTCGGCGAACTGCGCTCCGAGCATCTTTTTGCCCTCAACGGACAAGCTGATTGGGAGGGTCCGGTGAATTACACGATTTTCGCTGGATTTAACCGCACCATCAATGCCCCATGGCGTACTGGTACAGGACTGGGCCTGGTCGTGATCTTCGTGGGTGATTAACCAATTCTCGCCATGGCTGATTGATCTACTCGATCATGGCATGAAAACAATAGGTAGGGCTGTCTCAAAAGCAATCCAATACATTTCGCTATATCCATAATGCAGTCGTATAGGCAACCGGTAACGTGCTTCAGCACGCGTTGCCCGTATACCTGAAACAATTACCGAGCAATTTTAGGAACCAATCGATGCCAGACTTATTAAACTCTTTTGGGACAGCTCCCACGCAAAAGTATGCGCAGCCTCCAACGCGATCATGGAGTGAAAACAATAGGTAAAGGCACGGCATGCCGAGCCCCTGTGCGAATTGGGAATTCCATTCAGGGCAAGCCGGCGCGCTGATGCTCGGCACCATTTGCTCCAACGTATCCTCCCCATAACATCCCCTCAATTTCACCCTATAATCCCCCGAGAAGGTATAGTATCCATAGGCAATTAGCTACCTCGGAAAAGAGATGAAAACACAATTTGAACCCGATTTCGCCAAGCGATTGCAAGCCATCCGCCAGCAGCTCCCCGAAAGCCTGCAGCATGCGCTGGTCCTGGATTTGATTGCCCTCAGCCTTGCGGAAGACCTTTACCCGGATGGATTGGGGAAAATGGACGATCGACCCTCGCACTATGACCTGACCAGCGCGTCGATTTTCTCAAATCATGGCCGTTCAGAAGGAAGAATCTTCTCCCGAGAAGCGGGCATTATTGCCGGGCTGCCTATCGCACAGGCGGTTTTTGCACTTGTGGAAGGGCAGGTTGATTTTCAACATGCTGTTAAGGAGGGAGAGGCAGTCGCTGAAGGGCAGAATGTTGCACGCGTCCACGGTCCGGCGAGCGGCCTCTTCGCTGCCGAACGTACGGCGTTGAATTTCCTGGGGCGCATGTCCGGCATTGCCTCGCTCACGCGAAAATATGTCGCCGCCGTTGCCCATACGGGGGCCATCATTCTCGACACGCGCAAAACAGCTCCCGGACACCGCCTGCTCGATAAATACGCCGTGCGCATGGGTGGCGGTGAAAACCATCGCTTGGGGCTTTATGATAGGGTCCTGATCAAGAACAATCATATTGACGGTGTTGGTGGGATCGAGACCGCCGTTGCGCGAGTCCGTGAGAAACATGCTGATCGCTATCCGGTTGAGATCGAGGTCAGAACCCTCGAGGAATTAAAAATTGCACTCACTCTGGAACCGACTCGCATCATGCTCGATAACATGGATCCGGATACGATGCGCAGTGCCGTTAAGATTGCCGACCAACGCGTACCCATGGAAGCGTCTGGAAATGTGTCCTTAGATACGGTCGCCGAAATCGCTGAAACCGGTGTGGATTATGTTTCGGTCGGTTCGCTGACCCATTCGGCGCCGGTGTTTGATGTCAGCATGCATGTTGATCAGCCAGGTGTTAACATGGATCAAACATAATTTGAGGTATGGTTGTAGTTGGAGTATGACAATGTCTACAGAAATTGTTTATGAAGAAATGAAGGCCAAGCTAAGCAATGTGGTTCCCGATGTGGAATTGTTCTACAAAGCAGAGTTGGTGGAGGAGATCAACCGACTTAAAAAAGAAAAGAACGCCGTCATCCTGGGTCACAACTACATGGAGCCGGCGCTGTTTCACACCATCCCTGATTACACGGGGGATTCGCTCTTTCTCAGCCGCAAAGCCGCTGAAACCGATCGCGATATCATCATCTTCTGTGGGGTGCGCTTCATGGCGGAGACCGCCAAAATATTGAACCCCGAGCGCTTGGTGTTGTTACCCTCCGAGAAGGCAGGTTGTTCGCTGGCGGAGAGCATCAGCGCACAGGACGTGCGCGATCTCAGAGCGCGTTTTCCCGGTGTGCCCGTCGTCACCTATATCAATACCTATGCCGACGTCAAAGCCGAGAGCGACATTTGCTGCACATCGAGCAATGCCACCGCGGTCGTGGAATCGCTCGGTGTGGACACGGTGATCTTTCTTCCCGATGAGTACCTGGCGCGTAATGTGGCCCGCGAATCGGGCAAGCACATCATTTTCCCCACCCTGAAGGGGGGAGAAGATAGCGAGCTTGATTACCAGATGATTGGTTGGCACGGCCGCTGCGAGGTGCACGAAAAATTCACCGTAGCGGATATTGAGAATGTGCGCAGCCAGTTCCCGGAGGTTGTCATCCTGGCGCATCCGGAATGCAGCCCGGAAGTGGTTGATGCATCTGATTTTTCCGGCAGCACCAGCTCCATGATAAATTTCGTGCAGGATAGCCAGGCGCCTCATTATTTGATGCTCACCGAATGCGCCATGGGCGACAATGTGGCCGCAGCCAATCCACAGAAGGATATGCTGCGCCTGTGTATGGTTCGCTGCCCTCACATGAACCAGATCACGCTCGAAGACACTCTTCTAGCGCTGCAAAAAGAACAATACGTGATCGATGTGCCGGAAGAGGTACGCAAACGTGCGCTTCGGGCAGTCGAGCGTATGATCGCCATCGGATAAGGAACGATGCAAACCGATGTTCTGATTATCGGCGGCGGCATTGCCGGGGCGACCACGGCCTTGCGCCTGGCCGCCGATCGCGAACGCCAAATCACCCTGATCGTCAATTCCGCGAAACGCGAAGAATCGAGTTCGAACTATGCCCAAGGGGGCATCGTTGCGCGTGGCGAGGATGACTCTGCCGCACTGCTCGTCGAGGATGTGATCCAGGCGGCCGACGGGCTTGCCCATCTTCCCGCCGTCGAGCTGCTGGCCGAGAGAGGCCCGATCCTGGTTCAAGAGCTTCTCATCGATGAAATTGGATTGCGGTTCGATCGCCAGTCCTCCGGCGCTTACGCCTTTGGGATGGAAGCCGCGCATTCACGTCGCCGCATTTTGCATGTCAGCGATACGACGGGCAGGGCCATCATGCAGTCCCTGCATCATAAGATCTCCGAACAGCCCAACATCAGTGTTCTCCTGGGACATACCGCGGTAGATCTGATCACCTTTCCCCACCATGCAGTGGATCCCATTGCCGTCTACGATGCGGTAAGTTGTAACGGTGCCTACGTATTCGATCAGGAGTCCGCTGGTGTGCGCCGCATTCTTGCCGGCCAAACCGTGCTCGCCACCGGAGGTTTGGGTCAGATCTATCTCAACACCAGCAATCCCCCGCAGACGCGCGGCGATGGTTTGGCAATGGCCTACCGTGCCGGAGCCCGGGTGGCGAACAATGAATACATTCAGTTCCACCCCACCACGCTGCATATGCCCAGCGTGACCAAGTTCTTAATCAGTGAGGCCGTGCGTGGGGAGGGCGCTGTGCTGCTGACGCGCAAAGGGGACCCCTTTATGGAAACGTATGCCCCGCGCTGGAAGGACCTTGCGCCGCGTGACGTGGTTGCGCGCGCGATTTATTGGCAAATGCTTGAGAATGATGACCCCTTCGTCCTGCTGGATATCGCTTCCAAACAATCAGCGGAGAAAATCAAAGCACGATTTCCCGGGATTTATCAGACCTGTTTAGAGCACAAGATCGACATCACGCAGCAGCCTATCCCGGTTGTCCCCGCGGCGCACTATTTCTGCGGTGGGGTGCTGGTGGACCTGTGGGGGAGGACAAACATCCCCGGGTTGTATGCCGTGGGGGAGGTCACTTGTACGGGAGTGCATGGCGCCAACCGTCTGGCGAGCACCTCGCTGTTGGAAGGACTGGTCTGGGGCGATCGTGCGGCGCAGCACATCCGCGATGCGGAGCAAAGCTTGCCTCTGGATGAGCGCGATGTCCCGCAATGGGACGAGAGTCAGTTGATCTACGATGCCGACCCCTCGCTCGTCCAGGGGGACATGCAATCCATTCGCAACCTGATGTGGCATTATGTGGGCATCATCCGCAGTGATTACCGCCTGAGCCGCGCCATTCGCGAGCTGCGCCATCTGTGGTTGGAAATCGAGGAGTTTTACCGCAAATCGAGGCTTACGGATGGTTTGATCGGCCTGCGCAACAGCGTTCTGGTGGGGTTGATCATCGCGCGTGCCGCCAAACGCAACACGATCAGCCGTGGCGCGCACTACCGCGAAGAGAAATTCCTGGGTGGCAAAATTGCGGCGACATCCCCGGAAGATCGAAAGATCGAGCTGCCGACGGGATTTGATTGAGCCTTCAGCACCCAATTATTTGAACGTGCTCCAGAATTCCACCGGCAATCAGTAAACTGTGATCAGTAAATCGTAAGCGGTAATCTCAAACAGCAATTCGTAACAAGCTATCAGCAATCAGGAAAAATCATGGCTGATTCGTTGCTGAACCTCGCACGTGGGGAAGAGCCAAAGGCAGCACTTGATGAATCACGGCATGCATCTCTGGGGATCTTGCAAGATTGTCCAAACGGAGAGGAATTAAAAAGGGAACTTTATACTAGCTTTCATTGATCTATGGATTGTGGAGATCTCAACGGATCCTTTATTCGAGTATTCTATTGTGGAAAAACCCCATCCGAAGACCTTAATCACGAAACTTCATCGGCATCATCTTTAGACAAAACCCTTTTGAAGAATAATCTGATTCGACCCCAGTATGTTCGAATTGCGAGCAATCCTCCAAACAGCGTTGCGATGATGAGTTGAAGGAGAAAGCTACCGGAACCTGGATCGAGATACGCCATACTTCTCCTCTCTTCGATAAGGCATCTGGAATGTACACTTCTGGAAAGGGTGG
>JADFRQ010000007.1 GCA_022561215.1 Chloroflexota bacterium
CGGGTTTTTGGTTGGCCCCGTGCAATTTCGATGAGGGTCTTGTTGGCCAATACTTTAAAATGCGGTCGGTCCAAGCGTTTTGCTTGCCATTCCCTGAAAAACGTAATCTCCTGGAGCACGGCCATCTCGCGCGGCTTTAGTTTTCGAGCGCCATGTATTTTCCAGAGACGTTTCTCCGGTGTTTCAACGTCATTTGCATTAAGCGTAGTAAGGCGTTCGAATTCTTCAGCTGCTTCTTCCCAGTTCTGATTTTCTTTCAGCATCAAGGCGAGACGATCGCGCAGCCGCAGAAGATAGTGGGTATCCAATCGGGCGTAATCCAGTAATTCATCCGGCAATGGACGCTGACCCCAATTGGCGCGCTGCCAGCGCTTGTTGACTTTTACCCCAAACTCGTCAGCGAGCACGTCCCCCAATCCAGTGCGCGTGCGCCCCAGTGTGCGAAGAGCAGTCCGTGTATCAAACAAATTTATTACCTGGAAACCGAAATCGCGCTTAAGACAGCGTAGATCATACTCCGCGGCATGGATAACTTTCTCAACTTTGGGGTCGGTAAAGACATCCTTAAGGGGGCTTAGATCAGGAAGCGTGATGGTATCGAGCAAGTAGTCATGGCCAGGGAAGGAAATCTGGATCAAACATACTTGCTCTTGATAGGCATAAAGGCTGTTCGATTCTGTATCGATGGCGATCTGCGGCTGAGAAGAGAGCTGCATTTTCAGCTTCCGAAGATCGGCTTGTTTGTCGATAAATTCGGGTTTCGGAAGAAAACTCGGAATCATAGCCGTTATTATACCTAGCCGCGATCTCGAAAATTGACAACATTAAGCAACCATGTTACAAATAGCGCGCTCGGCTACTGGTGATCGCCGGGCAATCATCCAAGTACCACATTGCTTAATTAAGGATTTAGGAGAAACTGCATGACCGAAGAGGCTGCCGTTCAGGCCCCGGTGGAAGCTCCTCTGAGTGTTGCTTTAACACGGCGAGAGTTTCTTTACTATTTGTGGGGTGCGTCGATGGCCGTTTTCACGGCCGCCTCCGTTGGAGCCACAATTTGGTTTGTTCTGCCGCGGTTCCGTGAAGGTGAATTTGGTGGAGCGTTCACTTTCCCAATCTCCGAATTACCGCCACCCGATATTGCGCCAAAGGAATTTGCCCAAGGCCGCTTCTGGCTTGTAAATGTCGGCCAGTTGTCACTCGACGATACGCGCAGGCCGTTAGAGTACCCGCTGAATCTGGGAATTCGCGCCATTTTCAAGGTTTGTACACATCTTGGTTGTCTTTACAAATGGAATACCATAAATGATCGTTTCGAATGTCCATGCCACGGCTCGAAATTTTTAAAAATGGGAACTCGAATAAGTGGACCTGCGCGGCGCAATCTTGACTTGTTCATCGTTGAAATATTGGATGCGTCGGGAACGGTGCTCGCGCGCACAGAACCCTCGATGGGCAGCAATGAGGGCACGGCGGTTGAAGTGCCCAGTAATGCAGCATCGTTCAGGGTGGATACAGGGCGTACGGTAAAAGGCGCATTGAACTCCAAACCCGGTGGGGGATCCTAGGAGGAACCTATGCCAATATTTGAAGTCCACCTCCCTCTTCTGGATGAAATTAAAACAAAGGGCTTGAAGCTTGCTCTGCAGGGTATGGCTGATAATGCCGTGGAAAGGTTAACATCGGGTCTGGGAATTTCTGAAGTGCGCGCAGTCATGCGCGATGATCCTCCTCCGAGGCCAAATCCGCGATTAAAGCCGCATGCCGAGGGATTTTGGCTGCACATGCGGCCCACTTATTACAACAATTTGCTCGATGGCATCTACCCAAGCTTCTTGCTGGGATGGCTATCTACTTTTTTCTTTACCTTCGAAATTATCACCGGCATTTTCCTCATGGTTTACTACACGCCATCCCCACTCGTGGCCTATGACAACATGCTCAATATTCTCAGCAACGTCCCCTTTGGCCGCTTAATGCGTGACATGCACAAGCTTGGAGCCGAGCTGATGGTAGCGATTGTCGCGTTGCACATGTTGCGTACATTTCTCACGGGCTCGTATAAGAAACCGCGCCAATTTACCTGGGCGACCGGATTAATCCTGCTATTAGTGACAGCGCTCCTGTCGTTTTCTGGCTATCTGCTTCCCTGGGATCAGCTCAGCCTCTGGGCAGTTACCATTGGCGCTTCCATGGCCGAAGCCGCGCCGCCAGAAATAGTGGGCAAGACACTTAACCTCATTGTGCGCGGTGCACCTGAATTTGGCGCCGGCGGTCTTTTAAGATTCTATTTATTGCATGTGATTTTTCTTCCCCTGGTTGGTTTGCTTGCATTCGGTGTGCATTACTACAAGGTCATTCTTCACGGGCATAGTCTGCCGCCGGAGGCTGAAGAAGTCGGGGTGGATACTGCCAGAAAAGTACCCATAAAGGTGCGGACTTATTTCATGCCCAGGATCCTCACGCGTGAATTATTTTGGGTCGCTATCCTTTTGGCGATCATGGTCCTGTGGAGCGCGTACCTCTTCCATGCTCCACTTGAGCCGCATGCTGAATCCTTGATAACCCCGCTGCATATCATCTCACCCTGGTATTTTCTTTGGCTGCAAGGCATGCTCAAATTAGGTGACAAAGTGATCTGGGGAGTGATTCTCCCAACGATCTTGATCGGCGGCCTGCTTTTCCTCCCCTATATTGAAGTGGGTCCAAGTCGACGTTATGGCCATCGCCGGATTGGGCTTTCGGCGGCAATGCTGTTTGTGGCGGGGATAATAATCTTATCGTTTATGGGGACGCCCTTTTACGGGGTGGATACTTCGCCAGAGCAAGAAGCGGTTGCTGTCTTGGTTCCGGAAACCGAACCTGGCCCACTGCGACTCTCTGATTGGGATGAATTGGAAACGGGCGTCTACGAATCGGCTGCATGGAATATCGCACCGAACCGAACGCTGCGCGATCTGCTGCATACTTTTAATGAAGAAATTGAAATTGCCGAATATGGTGGGCGTACGGGGTGGGAAGGCGTGATGGTTATTGAGGATTGGCAGCCCGGTCTCAAGAAAATTACGCTGCGGGTGCTGTGGATTGATCAAGCAACCGGCGATCCGGGCGAGTTCAACAATTCTACCTACCTGCATCAAAACAGCGATTACGGACAGGGAGAGTAAGTATGAAGTTGACCGTTGTGCTCGGGACTCTAAGCTTCTTTGTTCTCGTCATCGCGATTGTCTTCATCGCGGCTAACGAACAAGACCGCATGGAATCCTTTACTCAATCGTACCAATCACGTCAAATTGAAACCGGTGCGGCGCTCTTCGAAAACAACTGCATCATTTGTCATGGCCCTCAAGGTAGAGGAATAGATTCCGTCGGCCCGGCAATTAACGCGGCCGATCTCTTTAATGGTGAAAGGCTGGGGAGTTTCGGTTTCTCTGGCACAGTTGAAAATTATCTGCGTGGTGTGATCTCTGCTGGTCGCCCGGTTCCAAGTGAGGGAACCGACTTCCCGGAGAGAATGCCGACCTGGGGTATGGATAACGGCGGCCCAATGCGCGACGATCAAATTAACGCATTGGTTGAGTTCATCATGAATTGGGAGGAAGTCGCCCTCGCCCGCGGCGAAGATAAGCCGGATGGGGGAACGCCTGGGGAAGGTGTAGGAACCGATATCACGATTGCCTTGCCGGCCGGTGATCCAGAAGTGGGCGAAGAGCTCATTGCTGGCACTTTGGCGTGTGCGGCCTGCCATGTTTTGGGGCCTGCCGGTCCTGCCTGGGCCGCAGAGGCTGGCATCCCGGGTATCGCAACCCGCGCCGAAAGCCGCACTTCGCAGGATGACTACACTGGCGAGGCATCGGATGCAGTGCAGTACCTGATCGAATCGATCCTGCTTTCTGATGCCTATGTAGTGGATGGGTATCTGTCAGGAATCATGCCCGCCAATTATTCTCAGCGTCTCAATGTGCAGGAGTTAGCGGATATCATTGCCTACCTGCAGAGTCTCCCCTAGATATAAATAGAACGGACTGTAGGCCGCCGCCACCTGCTAACAGGTGGCGGTGTGTTTTGAGAATGACTGACGATGGACAATCTGCTACGCTGATCAATTCAGATAGCGTGGTGGGCGCCCCTTCTTTCCTCCACTCAGCGAGAGCAAAGGCGGCCTGTTCTCTTTCTTAGCGCAAGAGGATGAAAGTTACCCTCATCGCTGCGTAAATTCGCCCTCGGGCATAGCGCTCGAGGAGAGGCCACTGCACCCGCAGATTTACTCGAACCTCGTAGGGGTGTTGGCGCCGGTTGTGTTTGGCGGGTGGGTGATTTATTATTTGTCGACCTAGAGGAACTCACATGCGCAGACTCATTCCCTTCCAATTGTTCCTCGTTATTCTCAGCGCGTGGATGCTACCTACAGCAGCAACTGCGCAACAAGATCCTGTCATTGAAGAATTAGAGATAGCCCTTTGGCCAGAGTTTGATCGTCAGGCGGTTTTGGTTATCTATCGCATCCAACTTGCACAAGAAACACAACTGCCGGTATCACTCAGTCTTCCCATTCCTTCGGCAGTTGGTGAACCGCATGCGGTCGCCTGGAAGGTTGAGGGGGGAGAGCTATTCCTCGCAGATTACACGCGGCAGGAAGAAGGTGAATGGGCGCAGATTACATTTCAGGCGCAGGGATTGGCGACGCAATTGGAGTTCTACCAGGAAATTGACACTACCGGTGCCGGCAAACATTTTGTATTTGTTTGGCCAGGAGGCTACGCGGCCAAAAATCTTCATTACGACGTGCAGCAGCCCGTGGGTTCGAGCGCGATGAATGTGGATCCTCCCTCGGATTCAACAACCCGGGGGGCTTTTGACCTTAACTATTTGCATGCCGATTTGGGTGCGCTCGCCGCGAACACTAAATTCATGATTGACGTGAGCTACACGAAGCCAAATGATGCCCTCTCGGTCGACACAGTTTCGACCGGTCCGGTACTTTCTTCCATTCGCAGGGAAGAAAGTACCCCGGAAGTCGCACAAGATTTCCCCTGGGTGCAAGTAGGTGGTTTGGTGGGTGTTTTGTTGCTGTTCAGTGGTTTTATGTTTATCCGTTATCGTCGAAATCACTCGCCAACAAAAATGCGCAGCAAGGCAAAAAGAAGGGCCAAGAAAAGCAAACTTAATCAGCAAACTATTTATAATTCATTATTGTTCTGCCAGAATTGTGGGACCAAGGCCGCTACTGCGGATCTTTTTTGTCGCAATTGCGGAACCAAGTTGAGACGTGAGTAAGAAACAATCCCCCCAGTTTTATAGACCAAAAATAACGAATCGCCGAAATGATCGAGCATTATTTTCCCCCGTCATCGGGAGCTAGTTTGGATTCGAATTTCGTAGTGGAAAAATACACAAAAACTGGATTAATTCTGGGCATCCTCGATCTCTTTCCGGACTCACTTTCTTCAGTGCGGCTCTGGCCATTTTCTTTGGGAAATGTCAAGGTTGCGATCCAGGCCTGTGCAATCTGGCGCATCCTTTGGCTTTTCTTCACTCTGGAAACACAGCGCAGCTTCCTTTGCTGCTGTGGCTACGAATCGCAGCTTTTGACAATCCTTAACATTAAAACCTAAAGGGCGTGACCCTAAGCTTGCTATGTATTCACTTTCGCGTTGCTGTTGCTATTCCAGTGAGATTGATTGCTTTCTGGCAAAAGAGGACGAACGTCCCCTTATCATGCCAGTAAGTCTGATGTATAAGTATTTTATTGACTTTTTGCCAACACTTCATCTTGCTTTAATGTAGTTGTGCAAAAATGCGCAAATAGAGTGTTGAATTTTCGGGTGCATTCATTAGAAGTGGAGCAAGCGAGCAAAGTGATAGAATTGGAGGAGCTGTTGCCGGTGGCCGACAACTTGATGTAAGATCATTTTTTACTGTGAGGTGAGATTGTTGAGCGAATATTCAGTAGAAGATAGGAAGGGAAGTTCCCCGGGACGCACAAAATTTATGCTTGGGGGACTATTAATAGTTCTCGCCGTAATCTACTTGATCGCTTCTGCGACTCAAGCGGCAGCTCAATACTATTTGACGATCGACGAATTGATCGCTAAGGGTGATAGCTTCGGTGATCGCGATATCAAAGTATCGGGCGCGGTCGACGGCGAGTCGATCGTCTACGATGCGAAATCATTGACACTGCGATTCACGGCGGTCAACGTCCCTGCAGATTTGAGTGAAATCGAGGCCGCCGGTGGGCTTGCAAAGGTTTTGTACACGGCATTGCGGGACCCCAACGCCAGCAGGATTGAAATTGAATACATCGGCCCAAAGCCTGATCTATTGCGGCACGAAGCCCAGGCAATTGTGACAGGACGGATGGGATCGGATGGCGTATTCCACGCCGATGAATTGCTGCTGAAATGCCCAACACGCTATGAAGGAGAAATTCCTATCCAATCTGATGAAAGCTAACATAAAGGCGGATGGGAACGTTGCTATTTGCAATCCGGGCTGGATTTCCAGCCCGGTCCGTATATTCGACGCCAGGATGAATACTGTCAATGGCTTAAGGGGGGCTTCTTGAATACATTCGTGGTGCCCAACATTGGCCTTTTTTCCTTATTCTTAGCATTTCTTGTCGCGATTTATGCCGCAGTGGCGGCAGTTTTCGGCGTCCGACAGCAGAATCCAAAGTGGATTGAAAGTGGGCGCGCGGCGATGCTGCTTACGTTCCCATTGTTAAGTATCGCCTGCGTGGCCCTCATTTTCTTGCTTGTCACCGGGCGTTATGAGTTTAAGTATGTTGCCTCGGTGACCAGCGATACAATGCCTACCTACTTGAGAATCACGTCTTTGTGGGGAGGCCAAGCGGGATCATTGCTCTTTTGGTCGTGGTTAATGGCGGCCTTTACCGGCGCGGTTGGTTTGCGGAAATGGGATCGTGATCGCGAATTCTTGCCTTGGGTAATCTTAGTGACTATGGGTACTTTGGCATTTTTTCTATTGCTCGTCGTATTCATTGAGAATCCCTTTGCACGTCTCTGGCAGTCGCTAGACGGAAGTCAGATCGCGGCGCCATTCCGACCTCGCGGCGCCGTTCCGCTATTTCCTAGCGATGGTATAGGATTAAATCCCCTGCTCCGTCATCTCGGAATGATCATTCATCCTCCAATGCTCTATTTGGGATTTGTCTCCTATGTTATTCCGTACGCATTCGCTATCGCCGCATTGGCGACTGGGAGAACCGATGCACGCTGGATAAAGCTCACCCGCCGTTGGTCGCTGGTTGCTTGGCTTTTCCTTTCGCTCGGGCTCATCCTCGGTGGTCGATGGGCATACGATGTCCTGGGTTGGGGAGGCTATTGGGGTTGGGATCCAGTTGAGATTGCGGCTTTAATGCCCTGGTTGGCGGGCACAGCATTTTTACACTCTGTGATGATTCAAGAAAAACGTGGGATATTGAAACATTGGAACATGCTGCTTATCATTCTCACCTATGCGCTGGTAATATTCGGGACATTCCTTACTCGATCAGGCGTACTATCTTCGGTGCATGCTTTTGCTCAGTCAGCCATGGGGCCGCTATTCTTGGGGTTCATCGGCGTCACTTTTATTTCCTCCGTCGCGCTCCTGATTCATCGCTGGAGCGATTTGAAGGGAGAGAATCATCTTGATTCCGTGATTTCCCGGGAATCCTTATTCCTCCTAAATAATTTGCTCTTCATGGGTATTCTAGTCATATGTTTTTGGGGGGTGCTATTCCCACTTATTTCGGAATTGTTCACGGGGCAGAAAGTGACGGTGGGCCCGATTTTTTACAAAAGGGCAACTGCCCCACTCTGGGGTGGGATACTTCTTTTAATGGGGATTGCACCGCTCTCTGTTTACGGGCGCACCTCATGGCAGCGATTGGGAAGTGCGCTCTGGAAACCTGCCCTGGCCGCGCTGATTTTCGAATTTATTCTTGTTGTTCAAGGAGTGCGCAGTATCGCGGCCCTTATTGGTTATGGGCTCGCTGCCTTTGTTGCATTTGTGACACTTTACGAATTTTGGAGGGGAACGAAAGCGCGCCGTAAGAGACATAAGGAAAGCTTTCCTACGGCGCTCTGGCGAATGGCGCGTCGAAATCGACGCCGTTATGGGGGCTATGTCATTCACCTGGGGATTGTCCTGATGGCATTTGGGATTATAGGGATTGAAATGTTTCAGACAGAGACGCAAGCCACACTTGCGCAAGGCGAGCAGCTAACCCTCGGCAGGTACACGATGGTCTTCGATTCGCTGAGTGAATGGGATACCAATGAGGGTCGCAATGTAGCCCGCGCAGTTGTTCAGATTTACCGGGAGGATAAATTTTTAGGCGAACTTTACCCTAGAAGAGATTTCTATTATGCCTCGCAGCAGTCCATGACCATTCCCGGTGTGAGATCGACTCTAGAAGATGATTTTTATGTGCTGCTTGTCGGTTGGGAACCAATCGCGGCGCAAGGCACGACCTTTAAGGTCTATCACAATCCGCTGGTGAACTTTATTTGGATGGGTGGTTTTGTTTTTATTTTGGGCACTCTGGTCGCGGCTTGGCCGGAACGAGAGTCGCTCCCAAGTCGAAAAAGAGTCTCCACTCGTGGAGCTTTGATGCGAGCCTAGTGGGAAGGTCAATGCGCGATTCATTCGTGCGCGTCTTTGGATTGGCCCTTGTGTTAATTGCACTTGTGGCTGCTCCTGCATTTGCTCAGGATCCAGAACCCTCTGACGATGAAGTTAATCGGATTGCCAAGCAACTCTATTGTCCGGTGTGTCCGAATACCCCATTGGATGTTTGTTCCACACAGGCGTGTGCGCAGTGGCGCGCAACGATTCGTGAACAGCTTGAACTTGGTTGGAATGAAGATCAAATACGACAATATTTCGTCGAGCAATATGGAGATCGAGTGCTTGCAACACCGCCGGCGAGGGGCATTAATTGGCTTATTTATGTACTTCCCCCTGTAGTGATTATTGTTGGCGGTCTATTGCTTTTGCGGACCATCAGAAGCTGGATCGGGACAAATAATGGGCGACTTGTTCAAGAAGAACTGTTACCAGAGAAGGATGTTTATGTGAACCAACTTGAAGATGAACTTCGACGAAGAGAGTCAGGTTAAAGGTTTCCCGTCCTGCAAGGCCGAGTTCAAATGGAAAAACTGAGTGGAATACAAGAAAACAGAGAGTTTGTTGAAGCGCGCGAGACTTCGCGAAATTGGGGGACGATGCTTGTCTGGGCGTTGGTGCTCGGATTGTTGGCCATTCTCGGTTTAGGCCTCGCACGAGCGCAGGAGGGCCCAATTGGCATTGGAAGAAACGTTCCGGAATTTACACTAACCACATTTGATGGCGAGCAGCTAAACATCAATAAATCCCGAGGAAAAGTGGTCCTCGTAAATTTCTGGGCGTCGTGGTGCAAACCCTGCCAGCAAGAGGCAGCTGAGCTTGAAGAGGCTTATCAAAATTTCAAAGATAGAGATGTTATTTTTCTGGGGGTCGATTACGTTGATACCGAAAAAGAGGCCCTGGCATACTTGGAAAAATTCCAAATTACGTATGCAAATGGACCGGACCTAGGAACAAAGATCTCGCAAGCTTTTCGAATTCGCGGTGTCCCTGAAACCTTCATTATCGATCGAAATGGAATCATCGTCGATATTAAGATAGGTCCCTATACATCCCTTGCGGAAATTGAGAATGCCCTGCAGACTGCGCTCGAGCAGTAGAAGATCGAATGCTGCTTAACTTCCAGGAGTCTCTCGCCGGGAATCGATCAGATAAAGAGATTAAATTCGAATATTTTCAAGGATGTTAATGCATGGATATAGGTTCGATTATGGCAATCTTTGCATTGGGGATATTCGTTTTTACCTTTATAGCCCGTCCATTCTTTGAAAAAAAAGGCGTCAAGGATACCTATTATGGGAGGCAACTTTCGAGCCTGCTTGCCGAGCGCGACCGGATCCTGACCATATTGCAGGAATTGGACCTGGACTATGCGATGGGGAAAATTATCGAGCGCGATTATGCTGATCAACGATCAACGCTGGTAACACGCGGCGCAACCGTATTAAAAAATATCGACCTGCAGCAGGAAGAATTTGATCTTCGAAAGGAATCGGGCAATGCGCTCATTGCCACGGAGCAAGTCGATTCACTGATCGAAGCTGCAATCACACTGAAGCGAAAAACGAAACGCGGAGCATTAAGCAACTACTGCGGCCAATGTGGGAATGCTCTGCAAGCCGGAGGTCAATTCTGCTCGCGCTGCGGTGAGCCGATCGTCGTCATGGAGGCCGAGGCGTGAGGTCGCTCGGTATTTGCTCCACATTTCTTGCCATCTTAATCACTGGTTGCAGCCTGGCCGGCGATATTACCCCACCTGTCGCATCTCAACCTGAGGTTATTTCCAGTCGCGAGCCAGGCCCTGCGGTCGAAGCGATATTGGCGCCACCTCCGAATGTGCAACCTGATCTCACGCGTGGGGCGGAAATCTTCTCCGAAAAATGCGCTTCTTGTCATGGCGATTTGGGCCGCGGAGGAGGTTCTTTAGCGAGCAATTTGCTCCCCGATTTTCCGCCCGCTCCAATTGGGGATCCCGATTACGCGCGCGCGGCAAAACCCGAGGATTGGTTTCAAGTCGTGAGTATCGGAGTTGCCGACAGGCTTATGCCTGGCTTTGCCAGTTTAAGCGCCAGAGAACGGTGGGATGTCGTCGGCTACGCTTTCTGGCTGGCGCTTTCAAACGAAGTTTCCGATTCAATGGATGAAGTCTTCACCGCAAATTGCCTGGACTGCCATCGTGATGAGGATTTAAGTACATCGCCTTTCGCATCACTTTCCGGAGCGAGCGTGGATGATCTTTATCAATCGATCTCCAACGGAGTTGCGCCTGGGATGCCGGCTTTTGAAGCACTTATTCCAGAGGATCAGCGCCATATCCTGGCAGCTTACTTCATGCTCCGCAGCCTCGTGGGAAATGATGACACGACAGCTCTCGCGGATACCGATATTGAGCCAACGCTACGAACTATTCGAGGGCAGGTAGTAAATCGAACTACAGGTGGCTCCATTGCGCAGGGTTTGCAATCGACATTGCATGTATTTGCGGATGGATTGGAGGTCCAGACTGAGCAAAGCACCCTGGATGCGAATGGCGAATTTAATTTCGAAGATGTAGAAATTATGGCTGACCAAACGATTATCGTCACGGTGGAATTTCAAGGAGTGCTCTATGGGACGCAGTTTATCCAAAGCGCGCCGCAAGAAGATCAATCCCTGACGTTGGATATTTATCAATCGACAACGGATATGACCAAGATTGTTGTTGATCGACTGCATGTTATTTTTAGCCAACCAGAACAAGGGATTTTGGAAGTCACCGAACTGTGGATCGTTTCCAATCGAGGAGATGAGACGGTTGCAAATGTGAGTGGCGAAGGTGTTTTGCAGGTGAACCTCCCCGAAGGAGTTTCGAACTTAAAGTTTGAGAACGGCGGCATAGGTGATCGTTT
Organism: Chloroflexota bacterium; assembly: GCA_022561215.1. Classification (GTDB taxonomy): domain Bacteria; phylum Chloroflexota; class Anaerolineae; order Anaerolineales; family E44-bin32; genus JADFRQ01. The sequence continues at coordinate 11,523 of JADFRQ010000007.1, forward strand.
TCAACTTGGCGACTCCGGGTTTGTTGATAGGATCCCTTTGCGACCGGGGGAACCAAATCATGAAATTGTATTCTCATTTGAGATGGCTTACGATGAGGAGCTAGAATTTTCACAATTGGTGCAATATCCGGTGCAAGCCATCGTTATCCTATCACCCGAATCTGGGCCAGAATTATCCGGGAAAAAGTTACAGGATCTGGGATTTCAGGAGCTTAATGGCGCAACCCTTCATAACTACAGTACACCTCCATTAACACCGGGAGATAGGCTCACTATAACCGTAAGCGCAAGCACCTCTGCACCGGCTGAGCGCACCGATTTGCTTCTGGGAGGAATTGCTTTGGCTGCAGCGCTATTTGGTGCTGGTTTTTGGTGGTCGAGGATGGATAGGAAACTTGTCGCGGCAGAACCTCAGGATGTGCAATCGATTTTGAAATCTCAGGATCCTCTTATTCAGCGAATTGCGGATCTAGACGATGCATTTGACAGTGGGGAAATCAAGGAAAATGATTATCTTAAACAAAGAACATTGTTGAAGGAGAAACTTCACCGTGTGTTAAGAGAAGAATTGGATGATTGAGGCGAAGAAGGTAGTTAAGCGGTTTGGTTTAAAAGTTATCTTGAAGGGGGTTGATTTTCATGTTAAGCGGGGTGAATTTGTGGTATTGGTGGGCCCCAATGGCGCGGGGAAAACAACCTTCCTGCGCATTCTGGCAACCCTTTCGCGTGCCAACATGGGCGAAATTAAAATCGGCGGATTTCATCTTCCTCGAGATGCGGCAAGTGTGCGAAAAATCCTGGGTGTAGTTTCTCATCAACCCTTGCTGTATGGGGATCTTACCGCCGAAGAAAATTTGGAATTCTACGCTCGAATGTACAACCTACAGAATGTCTCTGAGCGCGTGCAGGAAGTGCTCGTGTTGGTAGGCCTTCAGGTGCGTCGCAAAGACTTGTTGCGTGAATTTTCGCGCGGTATGCAGCAGCGTTTGGCCATCGGGAGAGCAATACTTCATAATCCCACATTGCTGCTCTTCGATGAGCCGCATAGCGGTCTGGATCAAGAGGCGGCAGCGATGTTAGACAATCTTCTGCGCGAAGTTGCGGCGCAGGGCAGGACGGTTGTAATGACCTCCCATGATCTTTTGCGGACCCCCGGTCTAGCGAGCCGTGTCGATATCCTTTCCAAAGGCGTCATCCATGTTTCGCTTCGTGGCGCAGATCTGGAGCCCCAGAAGTTTCCCGAATTGTATCGGTCGGCAGTTAATGATTGAGCCCTCGCGATCAATGGGGCAGGCCCCCGTTACTCCAAGTAGACGCCATGCAGCAAAAGCCTATCTAAGAGCTCTGGGTGCGGTCCTCTGGAAGGACGTAGCCGCGGAATTAAGGAGCCGGGAATTGGTGGGCGCAATGCTGATCTTCGGATTCCTTGTAATCCTTATTTTTAATTTTGCGCTTAGTTTGGATGCGCGCACCAGAGGGACTGTTACGGCTGGAGTCCTTTGGGTAACCTTCGCATTCTCCGGGACGCTGGGGTTAAATCGTTCCATGGCCATCGAAAAGGAGCGTGGCTGCTTCGATGGTCTGCTATTGGCGCCAGTGGATCGTAGCGCGATTTACTTTGGAAAGGTCCTTGGAAATCTTCTTTTCATGTTGATTGTCGAATTGTTGGTCATTCCGCTATACTCCATCCTTTACAATATTAATCTCTTCATCCCTGAATTGTTCCTGGTCATCTTGCTTGGCTCGATTGGTTATACGGTGGTTGGCACGTTGCTATCCTCAATGGCGGTTCAAGCGCGAACACGCGATTTACTTTTGCCGATTCTGCTTTTCCCCGTCGTCCTTCCGCTTCTTATTGCCGCGGTTAATGCGAGCAAGGGGATTCTTCAAGGATTCGAACGATCCGAAATCATGTTTTGGCTCAATATCTTGATCGTATATGACATTATTTTTACTGCGGTAGGTTTTATGGCGTTTGATTATGTGGTAGAGGAGTGATGGAAGATCAGGAAACGGGAATCAGTAAAAAGGCATCAGTAAACGGGTATAAGGAATCAGTTAACATGGAGCGAAGAGCAGGATATGGAATTCCCTGATCACGGGTCCCATTCGCTCTCTATAGAACTTTATTGGAGGAGGTTATGAATCGCGTGCCGAAAACGCTAAAAACTTTGAATAGGATCACCAGTATAAGTTTCGCCGTCGCGCTCTACTTGGTGTTTTTTTATGCGCCACGTGAGGCAATTATGGGCGATGTTCAGCGTATATTTTATTTTCACGTGGCAAGTTTTTGGGTTGCCGCACTTGGTTTTCTCGGGGCCGCCATTGCAGGTGGGATCTATCTCTCCCGTAGGACTAGAAAATGGGATCAGGTAGCGCTGGCCTCCATCGAGGTCGGCGTAGTCTTCACCTTTATTAATATTGTCTCTGGATCAATCTGGGCGCGTCCAGCCTGGAATACGTGGTGGACCTGGGATCCACGGCTGGTGACGGCGACAATCGTGGAACTCATTTACTTCGCCTACATCATGCTTCGACAAGGAATTGAAGATCTCGATCGCCGGGCGAGATTCGGCGCGGTCTACGCGATTGTGGGCTTCATCAGCGTTCCCATTACATTTCTCTCCATCCGCTATTTGCGCACCATTCACCCAGTTGTTATTGGCAGTGCGAATCCGAATGCAGAAGGTGGTTTTGACATGACCTCCAGGATGCGCGTAACCTTCTTTTTCAGTCTCATCACCTTTTCCCTGTTATACGCAACTTTGTTATGGCATCGGCTGCGCTTAGAAAGAATCGGGGAGAAAGTCCAAGCTTTGAAGATGAAAATTCTTTCAGCCTGAGCCATCACTGAATAGGCTTAGTTAGTGCAGTCGCCAAATTGCTTGGAAAAGGTATGGAAGACATGCTTCAAATCGATCAATTGAATTTTCAAGGAGCGCGATAATGCTTTTGCAAGAAGGACCGGCGCAAACATTTAATTTCATGGTTCTTGGCTACGGTTTTATGCTGGGGACAATCGCCTTATTCATACTCAGCTTGCGCGTGCGTTTTCGAAATTTTGAGCGGGACGTCGATGCCCTGGAGCAACTTGAGCAAGAAGAATAATGTGCGGTTGAACACTACCCTGTGTTCTCCATTCGAGAATGACTCGTGGCGGGGTCGATCCTGAAATTGAAGAGTAGAACATCACGCTTCTGTGAATAAGACGCCAAAGCTTCCTCCCCGCTACCTCGGCCAATGTTAATCGCAGCTTGAATATTGGAAGGTTTACCCCGAGACAATCTCAGGGACTTCGTCGATAGAGAATTCGCCAATTTATTCGGAAAATCATCCTTGATCGTTGAGCTGCTTGTTTCGATTGAAATCGGATCATGGGATGGGAGCTGCAAGCTTAATGAGGCTCGCCGCGGATGATCAATATAGAGCGATGCGTCCTCTGAGCAGGCGATTGACGAGCGTGTGTGATGTTGGTGCTCCGAGCACCACCAGGTGTTGAGGGTATACATCGGTTGAGCGTAGGATTTCTTCGATCACCAATCCGTGCCTGAGTTCGAAATTAGCATGCACACCTTCCTTCTCCGCCAAAGCCGCCGCATCCTTCAGATGGTGGGCCAAGGGAATGTCCCGAGATAAAAGCTCCGAGAGATCTTGCTCCAAGGCCTGCAATCCAGTGTACATCGTGGGAGCGCTGGAAACGACATGCAATATGGTTACTTGTTCCTCTATCGCTTTTGCCAGCTGGATACCCCATGTGATTGAAAGATCTGATGTGGAATGACCCCCGGTGCAAACAAGGATTTTCTTAACTTCTTCGGGAGGATTGCGCATCAATAATGCGCTGACTTTTACGCGATTGGCAATATCCTGGCTTAATCGCGTAGGAGCTAATTCAGGCTCGCGCAGGGTCGTTCCCAGGATAATGATTTTATACTCCTTCCGATCAAGTTCTTGTACGATTGCATCTTTTACATTTCCTTGAACGACTCTTAGCTCGGCGTTTTCCATCCCGAGATATTCCTGAATCTCCGCCAGTAGGAGACGCGTCTCTTTGTTGGGAGCCGGCGAAGAAGAGGCATGGAAATTATGGGAAGCAAGCGCATTGCTTGGACAATATCTTTCGTAAATTTAAGGGCGTTGGGATCAAATTGTCCTGCCCCGACACATATCATCGCGCGGTCCACTCGTTTTGACGGGCTTGAATTTTCCATACAACCTTCCTTCCCTAGGTTATCATCCTGATCAGCACAAGTATTGCGGCAGCGAGAGGCAGAACGGAGAAAAATAAGCGTATTGTTGAACCAGAAAAATATCGCGTCGCCGCGGAACCAATTTGCGCCCCAAATGCAGCTCCGCTAAGCATCGTGATGGCGATCATAAAATCAACATTTCCCTTTAAGGAATGGGTTAACGTACCGAATCCGGCTGAAATAACAATTTCGAAAAGATCGGTCCCCACGGCGACATGGGTTGGGATGGCAAGCACATAAACCATAAGCGGCATACGCAAAAAGCCGCCGCCGACCCCGAGCATTCCTGCCAGGACACCAGTCCCCAATCCGACCAGTAGAATGATCCACACCGAGACATCTTTGACACCGGAAACGGGGAGCCGGATTAGAGGGGGAATACGTAAAGGCCGGGAACGATGAACCAAGCTTTTAACGCCGATAACTTCTTGAGCTTCAAGCTGATCCGTGCGTTTAACGCGAATGGCACGAATGCTCTCCCACATGGTGAAAGACCCAACCGCGGTTAGTATGACAACATAAGAAATCCCAACCACCAGCTCGACGGTGCCGAGATCTTTCAGGCGCTCGATGATCTGGGCGCCTATTTCAACCCCTGGCACGGTGCCAAGGATCATCATTGCAGCCAGCCTGAAATCAACATGACCGAGAGCGCGGTGGCTGCGCGTGGCCACCATCGAACTTCCCGTCATGTGGGCGCCAGGTCCGTTCCCACGACAAAGTTGATCGGAACACCGATCCAGATCATCAAGGGTCCTGCTAGAAAACCACCACCTACACCGAAGAAACCGCCCAGCGCACCTATCGTAAATCCGGCCAGCGCAAGGAGAATGGGGCTGACGACAACACCCGAAATGGGAAATTCCTTAGCTAGTTCCTCAGCCCGATGCGACGCAGAAGCCATGAGATAACGATCTCGAGAAAGACCGCTTGCGAGACGAGAATGGCGAGGCCAAAGAAGCCATAGCCGACGGGTTGTTCAGCGAAGAGGCGGATCAATGGTTCCTGGGCAAATCGTATGAGAATGAGAAAATATATTGTTGCGAGGGGAATATAGACGATCAAATCTATGGCAAAACTTTTCATCAATGGCTTGAAAGAGGGATCCATTTCCTGAATCGAATTGTGTTTTTTGGTCATGGGTAATTTTCAATTTCAGGCTCTGCCGGGAATAGGTGGTCAACCACGGTACATTTCTCCGTGGCGTCTATGCATATCACAGGTTGGGTGAAAGTGCGCTAATCGAACCAGAGGATTGCAAATGACTCGCCTCGAGGATTCTTAAGAATTTTAGCCTCAACTTGGCCGTATGATAAGCCCTTAAAATACATGTTACACTGCGCCTGCCATGAATAGGAAGACATTGGATCGGCTCGAATTCAGGGCTATTCTCGCCAAGCTCGCCGGTTTTGCGGCTTTTTCCGCTTCCAAGGAACTGGCCCTACAATTGCGCCCTTCAACCGATTTCGATGAGGTTCTCGAAACACAAAAAGGCACCACAGAAGCGCGCCTATTCTTGACCAAAAACCCTGGAGCGACGATCGGCGGCGCGCACGATATTCGTGATCTGGTTCAAGCTGCTCAGCATGATTCCACCCTTGAAGTAGACGATTTCCTCGATATTCGCAGCACCCTGATCGCCGCCAGAAATATAAAGCGCAAGTTGGCAGACTACGTGGAAGAACTTCCGCACCTTGCGCAGCGTGCCGCGGCTATCCCCCCCATCACAGGTCTTGTTTCGGCAATCTCCAAGGTGCTCGACGATCGTGGAAATATTAAGGATAACGCATCCAAAAATCTGGCAGAAATTCGCCGCGACTTGGGTAGCGCGCGTGCACGTCTGGTTTCCAAAATGGATCGCTTGGTGAGCGACCCGAAGATCATCCCTATTCTACAAGAACCGATTGTCACGCAGCGCGATGGCCGTTTTGTGATTCCGCTGCGTGCCGAATTTAAGGGCCGCATCAAGGCAGTGATACACGATCGCTCCAGTTCAGGAGCGACGTTATTCGTTGAACCGCTCACCGTGGTTGATCTGAATAATGAGTGCAGGGAGTTGGAGCTGGCGGAACGTGACGAAATGCGCCGCATTCTCCGCGAGTTATCCGCGTTGATAGCTGATCAGGCTGCCGATTTGATCCGCTCCGTCGAAGGACTGGCAGCCATCGATTTCATGTTTGCAAAAGCAGGTTATGCCGATGAGCTCGGGGCAAGTGAACCCACAATGATCCCCTGGCCAAGTGAAGAATCAGGCGCTCATTCGGGCTCACGCATACGTCTGCGTTCCGCGCGCCATGCCTTGCTTGATCCTGAGACTGTTGTTCCCATCGATGTCGTTCTGGAAGAATTGATCTATGCCTTGGTGATCACCGGTCCAAATACGGGTGGCAAGACCGTTGCGCTTAAGACGGTCGGTTTATGTGTACTCATGGCGCAAAGTGGGCTGCATATCCCCGCGCTCCCAGATTCGGCGTTATCCGTGTTCAGCGGCGTGTATGCAGATATTGGTGATGAACAATCCATCGAACAGTCGCTTTCGACTTTCTCGGCACACATCGCCAATATTATCTCGATTTTGAAATCGGCAGATTCACATGCGCTGGTTTTGTTGGATGAACTTGGATCGGGAACAGACCCGCAGGAGGGAGCGGCTCTGGCAAAGGCCCTGTTGATGGAGTTTCTGGATAAAAATATCACCACTTTTGTGGCCACTCATTTTCCAGTGTTGAAAACATTTGCACATACCACGCCTGGGGTTCTCAACGCCAGCGTTGAATTCGATCTCGAGAACCTGCAGCCAACTTTCCATTTGATCGTCGGTTTACCCGGTCGCTCGAATGCGTTAGCGATTGCCGAGCGTCTGGGACTCGATGAGGGCGTCGTCGCCCGCGCGCGATCGCAAATAGCTCCCTCTGATCTACAGGCCGACGATCTACTGGATGTGATCCAGCGCCAAAGGAAGACCACGCGCGAAGAACTGGGGCAGGCCCAGGAAAGTAATCGGATAGCCCAGCATTTGCAGGAAACTTTGCAACAGCGTCTGACAGGAATCGAAGATGAACGGCGCGCTATTCTCGATCAGGCGAGGAACGCCTCGGCTGATGAGTTGGATACGATCCGTGACGAAATTGCCAGCCTGAAGCGCAAGCTGCGCGCGGCTGGGCAGCCGCTTGAAGTCATCGAGAGTTTGAAGGAAGCGGCTGAAGAGGTCCAGGAATTTGAGCTGCCACCACCTGCAGATAGAGTGCCGGAGACGTTCAATCTCGGCGATCAGGTGCTCCTGAAGACGATCAGGGCGGAGGGTGTGATTACGGATCTGCGATCCGATCAGGTTGAGGTGCAGGTGGGACGATTGCGGGTACGCGCGAAAATAGATGAATTGCAGCACGCGATCGATAAGCCTGCACGGGATATGGAACGAATCTCCACTATGAATAAAGGCGATGGACAGATGGGTGGCCCCCCGCCGCTCGTGTTGGACTTGCGCGGGTTGGTCGTGGATGATGCACTTGAGGCTCTGGAACGCCGTTTGGATGCCGCCTATCTGGCAAGCGTGCCCATCATCCGGGTCATTCATGGCAAGGGTAGCGGCCGTCTTCGCGAGGCTACCCGTGAGGCGCTGCGCGGAAATCGCTATGTAGCCGCCTTCGAAGCAGAAGATGCAAACACAGGCGTGACTGTCGTGCACATGGCGAATGTTTAGAATTATTCGCCGGAATATACAACAAGAAAGTTCTCAATACAGATTTCAAGTAACCTGGGTCATAGGAGATATCTGATGAGTGAAGATATCCAACGCTGTTGGGGTGATGACGATCCGCTGATGGAAAAATATCATGATGAGGAATGGGGTACTCCGGTGCATGACGATCGACTGCTTTTTGAACACCTGCTCCTGGATAGCTTCCAGGCTGGTCTCTCATGGCGCACGATCCTCAATAAACGCGAAAACTTCCGCGGCGCCTTTGACAACTTTGATCCCCATAAAATCGCAAGGTATACGGATAAGGATCAGGAGCGGCTGCTTGGTGACGCGGGGATCATACGCAATCGACTGAAGATAAAGGCGGCCATCAGCAACGCGGTCGCCACTATGGAAATCATCGAAGAATTTGGCAGTTTTGATGCCTACCTTTGGTCCTTTACTGGAAATAAGACGCTGCATGGATCTCGCGCCACAAAGTGGCAAGACCTGCGCACGACGAGTGAAGAATCGGATGCCATGTCCAAGGATTTGAAAGCGCGCGGCTTTAAATTTGTTGGCACAACGATCTGCTATGCATTTATGCAGGCGGTTGGAATGGTCGATGATCATATGCTGGGGTGTTTCAAATACAAAAGGTGATGCGAATTGGATTGCGAGCCCGCACGATTCGTATTACCGTCTTGTTTTTCCTTTATGCTCATTGAAAACTTCTCAGGCAGCTCCCCGTAGGGGCGATGCGAGCTGAAGCTCGGGCCAGTCGCCCTTTCGATTCTGGGGATGAGTTCGCAAACAAGGCAAGCAGAAACCCTTTATGTCATGCTGAAGAATCTCGTTTTCCGTGGGGTAAGTGCCGTGCTTGTGAGAAACGAGATTCTTCGCTTCATTGCATTACGCTCAGAATGACATTAATTATGAAGGCCCTTAGTGCCTCAGAATATCGGTGCAATCGATAGTTGTAAGGTACAACCTGCTAATTGCTCGCACACTTTAGTCGCCGAATAAACCTCCGGGAGGTGATGAAAATACGGTGATGAAGCCTAAAACCTCTCCTTTGGAAATCCAATATGAATGTATACTGATAGAAGTTCCTCATTGCATTTAATTGAGTTTATGATCCGCCGACTTTCCTCATTCTCCTATTTACCCCTCATCCCCTTACTTTTTATCATCATTCTTTTTGTTGCTTTCCAATACCAGCCGCCAATCCCAATCCAGGATCCAGTAGCCATCGGAGTGCAAAGCAATAGCCTATGGGAGCTTTATTTCAGTCGCCCGCAGGACCCATCGGCGAGGACATTCCGCGGTGGACCGGAGCAGGCTTTGGTCGAAGCGATTGATAATGCACGCTTCTCAGTGCATATGGCCATCTATCATCTCAATCTATGGAGTGTACGTGATGCTTTGATCCGTGCCCACAGCCGTGGCGTGGAAGTGCGCATTGTGACGGAAAGCAGTTTCGTCGCGGAACGCGAGATCCGCCAGCTCGCCAATGCCGGGATTGAAGTACATGAGGATCGACGGCCTCCCTTAATGCATCATAAGTTTGTGGTTGTGGATCGCCTTGAGGTTTGGACGGGATCGATGAACTTGACCATAAACGGTGCCTATAAAAACGATAACAATCTCATCCGAATATCCTCATCCGTACTGGCAAAAAATTACGAACAGGAATTTGAGGAGATGTTTTCTGAGGATCGCTTCGGGGGTCTCTCGCTCGCAGACACGCTTCAGCCAATCCTGCAGCTCGGCAACATCACCGTCGAGAATTATTTTTCACCGGACGATGGAGTCGAAGCGCAGATTCTTAAATTGCTGGATGGCGCGCAAAAGAAAGTAGATTTCCTGGCGTTCACGTTCACCTCGGATGCCCTCACGACCAGCCTGATCCAGCTGCATCAAAGGGGAATTCGCGTGCGAGGTATTGTCGAGGCTTCACAGATTAATGCTTCCGGCGCAGATTTCCAAACGATGCTTGAGGCGGGACTTGATGTGCGCCCGGATGGAAACCCCAATAAGATGCACCATAAAGTGATTGTCATCGATGATCGCACGGTGATTCTGGGATCCTACAACTTTACGCGCAGCGCGGAAGAAAAGAATGACGAGAATGTTCTTGTCGTCCATGATCCCAGTTTGGCAGCCTTGTTCCTGTTAGAATTCGACCGGCTGTATCAACTTGCAGCCCATTAAAATGGAATGCGGCTGGAAAAAACTATGAGCAAAGACGAATACAAAGGGAAGTTCTATATTGGTCGCGAGTATGACTTGAGCAAGGGGAAACTTAAATCCAAACCCCATCTTGTATGATCCAGATGACCTGACCACCCACGGCGTCGTCGTGGGTATGACGGGTTCGGGAAAAACGGGATTATGTATTGACATTCTCGAAGAGGCAGCCCTCAACGGTATTCCCGCCATCGTGATTGATCCCAAGGGTGATATCGCCAACTTGCTCCTGCATTTTCCGGATTTAAAGAGTGAGGATTTTGAACCCTGGGTAGATCCTGATATTGCCCGCCGCGATGGAAAATCGACCACGCAGGCTGCGGCAGAAACTGCCAAGCTTTGGAAGGATGGCCTGGCACAATGGGGAATCGAATCCGAACGTATTACAAAAGTCCTCCAGGCAGTGGAGTACGCCAACTATACTCCTGGCTCGGATGCCGCCTTGCAAATCAGTATCCTTGCCTCCCTAAACGCCCCTCCAATTCCCTGGGATGAAAATCGCGAATTGATGCGCGAGAAAATTTCAAGCACGGCCACGGCATTGCTCGGTCTTGTGGGTGTGGAAGGGGACCCCATGCGCTCGAAGGAGCATATCCTACTGGCGAACATATTTGAAGCCGCATGGAAAAAGGGCGATGATCTCGATCTGGCAGGGCTGATTCACCAGGTTCAAAACCCACCATTTGAAAAATTGGGCGCATTGCAGCTGGAGCAATTCATTCCCGAGGCAGATCGTTTTGAGCTGGCAACGGCGCTCAACAGCTTCCTGGCATCGCCTTCATTTCAAGCCTGGACGGAAGGTGAAGAACTTGATCCGCAGCGCATGTTATGGACCGCGGAAGGAAAACCGCGCCACACCATCTTTTATCTTGCACATTTAAGTGAGTTGGAGCGCATGTTCTTCGTCACGCTGCTTTTATCATCTGTCGAAACATGGATGCGAACGCAGCCGGGTTCATCTTCCCTTAAAGCGTTGATCTATTTCGATGAGGTGCTTGGATTTTTACCGCCGGTAAAAGAACCGCCCTCCAAGGCGCCACTTATTCGACTGCTCAAACAAGCGCGCGCTTTCGGGCTTGGAATTCTGCTCACGACTCAAAATCCGGTTGACCTCGATTACAAAGCTCTCAGCAATGCCGGCACCTGGTTTATCGGGAGACTGCAAACGGCTCAGGATAAAGCCAGGCTGCTGGATGGGCTAGAATCTGCGACAGGCCAAAAGGGTGGTTTTAAACGAAAAGACGCGGACAAGGCCATTTCAAACCTTAAGAAAAGAGTATTTCTGCTGCACAATGTGCATACCAGCAATCCCCAGATCTTCCACACGCGTTGGGCAATGGCCTATCTCAGGGGCCCGATCACGCGCATTCATCTTAAGATGCTCAACCTCTTGGCCGGAGTCAGACCTCGCAAGCAAAGCGAAATTCCTCCCACGGCACAGACGCCTTCTGCAGGGCTCGATGACGCGGGTACAACACTTACTCGTCAGGCAGTTTCGCCGGGGATTGGAGAATATTTCGTTCCCAATAACCTCACTGTGGCAGAATCCTTGAAGCGCATGCAGCGTGAAACTTCCGCAGTGCAGACGCTGGGGTTGGTCTATCAGCCGGTCCTCATTGCACAAGCCACGGCGAGGATATTGGATCGCAAAGCTGAGATCGACTTTGATCAGCAAATCAGTGCCCTTATATTGAACCCCGATCGCCGAGGTGTCGTGCGCTGGAAAAACCATCGTCATGCACCATTCTAATGAAGACTTGATGGATAAAACACCCGTGGCAGACGCACGCTTCGCGGATCTTCAGGCGCCGCTGACGGGAGCCAAGATCTTGCGAGCTCTTGAAAAAGATTTTCTGGACTATGTCTACCGCGAGGTCGAACTCGTGGTGCAGGTAAATAAGGCTTTGGGTCTTATCGCGCAGCCGGAGACTACAAAAGCCGAATTCCGAGCTCAGGTTGCGGAAGCCTCCCGTGAGGCGCGCGAGGATGAGGTCGATGAAGCAAAAGAAAAATATCTGAAGAAAATATAGGCAATTCAAAAAAAACTTACCCGGGAGCACAGGGAATTGGGAGAAGATGAAGCCGAACATTCGGCGCGTAAAATGGAAGAAATGGCCACACATTTTGAAAATATACTCGGCATATTTGGAGGATCGCGAAGCAGGAGGCGTATTTCGAGTTCGATGACCAAACGCAGATTAACCGCTAAGGCAAAAGCAGATATCGAGGAATCGCGTGATGCGATCGAAGAGTTTGAACGTGATCTCGTGGAATTAGAGATTGAAATGCAAGAAAAAATTAACGATATCGAAACGCGCTGGGATGATGCAGCGGGCGAGGTGGAGGAGAAGACTTTTAGACCACTCAAGAAAAATATCCTCCTCGATCTATTCGGTGTAGCCTGGCTCCCAAATTGGCGTTTAAAAAGATGGGGATGATGTTTTCGACGTGCCGGGTTTTGACATGAATGAGAGTAGCTAACGAGGCAAGAAGCCACTCGCTTGGCTGGATGCCGTCGCCGACAACAAAAATGTCCAAGCTACTTGATCAACACCCACTATCTTGGATGATCCGAGCTACGCAGGAGCTATTGAGCGATGAATGGCGGATAACGGGAGATTATGGAACAACTCAACTACGATCCTAGACGCGCCCTGCGAAGGATTCTGGGGACTTTGTTCATTGCGCAGAGTCTCTACCGCGCGGTCATCATCATAACCTTCACCGTAGGATCCATATTGGTTGTTCAAATGGGTGATGGGAATAGCCGCTGGACGGGAGTTCCCAGCAACTTGCAGTTATTCGGTGCGGCATTGATTGCTTATCCCATGCGCCGTCTGATGGATCGCATCGGGCGACGAAATGGGCTTTCTTTGGGTTTTTAGCGATGAGTTGGGGAACTATCCTTATTGCCTCGATCCCCTTCTTTCTGGCCGTCCGGTGGGGAATAAGGCGTCAAAATTATCCGCTTGGGAAAGCGGTGTAGTTTTAATAGAATGCACAACGCAAATCCAGAGCATAAGGAAGCGGCTCAAACCCTAGTGACTAGCGAAAACAGCAAGCGCAAATAAGATTGAGGCCACACATCCACCTACAATCAGAAAAATTACATCCAAGAGGGTTTGTCATTCATTGGGAGAACAAATGATTATCACGCGGAAACGTAATCTGCTCAGCCTTTTAATACCCCTGGTAGCCTTCACGATGTTTATAACCGCCTGTGCAACGAACGAGAACGTTGAGGAGCTTGGGCCCGATGTGCTCGTGGCCGAAGCACAGATCGAAAGTTTGGATATCTTGCTATTGGAAAGCTTTCCGGTCCAGGTTAAAGCGCTTGTTCGTTGGAGACTGCCGGATGATTGCACCGTGATCTTCAAGATAACGAATGAAAAGATTGAGGATATTTTTCAGATGAGGATTCTCACGAAACGTCCCGCGGATAAAGATTGCGCCCAGGAGATCTCAATTGTTGAAGAGACGTTCACGCTTGATGTTTATGGGTTGGATCGAGGAACCTACACCGTTGACGTCAATGGCATGTTTGGGGAATTTACGTTGGATATCAAAAATGAGCTGCCGGAATAGGGGAATAAGCCAAATCCCCGTAAGCTCTCTGTGGGGATGCATAGAAGATAGGGGTTTTGGTGTTGAAGCTGCTCTATTGGCTATTCCGCGGATGGTACCCATCCGATGAGGAACCTCGCTGCAAACTGCGAGGTTCTTTACATAAACTCGCTTTTCGTACGTGTTGATGGGGCTGTAATGCGTAGAAAATTACGTCCTCCCGCAATGTTGGGTACGATCCAGACCTCCGCATCTTTTTCCAATTGAGTACCTGCATTTCCCTGCACGCGTTCCTTTTTGTGGCTGACAAAGATATTGACATAACGGCGTATGCTACCGTCCGGTTCGATTAAGCGTTCGGCCATCCCCGGGAAGTTTTTATCCAATTCGCGAACCAATTCAGCGATGCTCGCGGCGTTTACTTGCACAACCGAGTCGCTATGAAATAGCCGGCGCAATAGGGAGGGGATATGGACTTTCGTTGCCATCACGCTACGCAATGATTGCGGTTGATACGGAATAAACAGGTGGAAGAAAATCGGCCATTAGTTCCCAATTATCTCCTTCATCGGCACTGAAGAATAGCTGCCCGGTTTGTGTGCCCACATAAACCCCACAGGGATGCGCTTCATCGACCGCCAAATTTTCCCTCAGTATCGTGAGATAGGCTCCCTTCGGCAGACCACGAGTAAGATGTTCCCATGACTCACCTCGATCTCGGCTGCGCCAAACAGACATATCTCCATCAGCAACATAACGCCGATCATCACCAACAAGTGGCACGATATAAACGGTATCTGGATCATGGGCATGAATACTGAGCGGAAAACCAAAGCGCGAGGGAAGTTCGTCTCCGATGTCGATCCAATGATCGCCTCGATCGTCGCTACGATACATCCCGCAGTGATTTTGCTGGTAGAGAATATCTGGTTTCGTAGGATGCAGGGTGAATTTATGCACGCATTGTCCTACCTCCGGATAAGGATCAGATAAAAAATCAGCACGTACATTCTTGTTCTTCGGCGCCCATGTTTTGCCACCGTCATCCGTCCGAAAGACTCCCGCCGCCGATATTCCCACATACATGCGCTGGTCATCCCGGGGATCGAGCACGATGGAGTGCAATATCAGGCCGCCACCGCCCGGTTTCCACAGCTCACTGGTCGCATGGTTATTGAGTGAATCGACACTCTCCCAATGGGTTCCTTTATCATCGCTGACAAAAAGTCCTGCACGTTCGACACCAGCATATATTCGATTGGGGGCTGATTGTGGGCCTGGTTCAATATGCCATATTTTTCGAACGCGATGTTCGGAATCTGATGAATAATCCAATTTTTCGTTGTGATGCTCCCAGGTCCCGCCAAAATCGGGAGATCTTTGTACCAAACCCCCGAACACCTCGCCATTCGTCGCGCTATAGATTTCATTATTGCGCCTATCGTAAATCATATGATGAACCATCCAGCCCTCATGATGAAAGCTGCGCTTCCACTGCTTCCTCTTTTGATCGCTCCAGAATAAGAACGATCCCTTGCGCGTGCCAACCATTACAAGCACATCGCCTGATTGTGGATTTGAGTCAGTCACTTGGCTACCCTCCAGAACATGCAACGCCTTGCAATATATTAACTGGCGATGACTAGGACAGTGTGCTGTTGATCGGCCATGTCGGCAGCACGTCGATGTCGAGTGCATCGCGCTGTCCGGAAAGAAAGCGCTGATGGCCGACCGAAGCAATCATTGCAGCATTATCGGTACAGAGTTCGATTGGTGGAGTATGAACGGGAATTTTTGATTGAGCCAGAAAAGCCTTTCGCAGGTTTCGATTTGCGGAAACACCACCAGCAACCACGATATCTTTCGCAGAAAAGTGCTCCGCTGCTGATAATGTTTTTCCAACCAGAACATCATTCACGGCAGCTTGAAATGAAGCTGCTAAATCCGCAATAGGAAGCCCCGGCCGAGGAGCTTCCACGGCTGCCTTTAAATCCGGCTGATGCTTGCGTACTTCGCGCAGCACGGCCGTCTTAAGGCCGCTGAATGAAAAGTCCCAGGTGCCCGGCAGCCAGGCGCGCGGGAATTTATAAGCCTGAGGATCACCGCCCTCGGCAGTCTCTTGAATGGCCGGTCCTCCAGGATAAGCAAGCCCAAGCAAACGCGCGATTTTATCGAAGGCCTCACCGGCGGCGTCATCGAGCGATCCACCCAGTCTTTCATAGGAAAGATGATCTTTCATCAGGATTAATTCCGTATGCCCACCTGATACTACCAGGCTGAGGAGGGGAAATTCAGGCTCATCTTGATCTTCAACGAGCCAGATTGAATAAAGATGCGCCTCGATATGGTTGATGCCTAACAGGGGTAGGCCAGAGGCGATGGCCAATCCCTTGGCCATATTCATACCCACAACCAGGGATCCGCTCAGTCCCGGCCCCCTCGTGACGGCAATGGCATCTAAAGAATTCAAACCAACATGCGCAGCGGAAAGGGCTGTTGACACAATAGGATAGATGGTCTCAATGTGAAGTCGAGAAGCCACCTCCGGGAAGACTCCGCCAAATTTTGCGTGGGTCTTAGCCTGGGATGCGACTTCACTGGAGAGGATGTGATGGCCGTTCTCTACCACCGCGGCGGCGGTTTCATCACAAGATGTTTCGATGCCCAATATGCGAGTTTCATTCATCATTCGTAATGTGTCAATTGGAAAATATGGACACACGTAAAAGTGTGAAAGCGTAAAAACGTTTATGGGCAATACGAAAATTATTTGTCATGGTTATTGCTTGACAACATAATTGGCGTTTATCACATTAACCCTTTCACTCCTATACACATTTACTTCTCAACTTTTTATCGGCAGTATGAGATCCATAGCATAATTCGCAAGTGTCTCAAGTTTACCATCCGGCCGAACCCAAACTGTATTTTCAATCCGTACGCCCAATCCTTGCTCTGGGTAGTAAAGGCCCGGCTCCACAGTGATCACGGAACCCGGCTGCAGAATATCCTCGTTCCCTTCTTCCTGACGAAAGCGGGGAGCCTCATGAATATCCAATCCCAGACCATGGGCGATGCTGTGAACATACCCTATTTCAGTGCCAGGAGTATTGAGCACTGTAGGATGGTTGCGTGCCTCAAAAAGCTCGCAGGTAAGTTTTTGAAAGTCCGTACACAGTTTCCCGGGTTCAAGCGCGGCATACACTTTCTGGTATACGTCAAAAACATCCTGATAGATTTGCGAGACATGATCCGGCGCATAGGCGAGACACCAGGTACGTGTAAGATCGAAAAAGTAACCACCGCCATCTTCACTGGGGAAAATGTCGAAAACAATCGGCTTTCCTATTTCAACAGGCTGATCGTCGACCCCCGTGCTGTGCGGGACTCCGGCATCGGCCCCAATCGCAAAAATGGTTCCCTCGGTATTTTCTGCGCCCCGCTGAGCAAGCCAATAATTAATCTGGCGCTTTACCTCGCCAATAGTGAGCACATCGCCATCGCCATTGACCAGGTGCCCGTGCTTGGCTTTGTGGGAGCTAAGAAATTGGGCTGTTTCGGCGACAACTTCCGTGGTCACTTCTCCCATCTTTCGAATGCGCGCCACTTCTTCTTCATCCTTGGTAATTCGCGCTCGTGAAAGCACAGATGACGTGCGTGGCTCAACAACAAGTTCAACCTCTGCGATCAGGTCTTTGGTCGTTTGGAACAAACCATAAAAGGCGCCCACATCACCAATCCCATAGATGGATACGCGCCCTTTAACCGCAAACTCATCGAATATTTGTTTGAGGCGCATTGCCCGCGCAAGCACTCTGTTGCCTTCAGCTTTCTTCAGGAGCTTCGCAGAATCATAATCTTCCAGATTTTTGATCTGCATGTCCGTTCGAGCGGCTTCATCGCGTTCCATGGGAAAATGAAAAAGTATAGGTTCGTGGTTTCTTTTTTTCAAGACATAACCATCGGAAACGTGCACAATGCCGGTGAAGTATGTCATCGCTGCGTTATGGCGTGCGGAGCCGACGATTAAGAGAGCATCAATATCGGATTCCTGCATAAAACGGTCGATATCTGATTTCATAACGAACCCCTGGTTAATACCTTGCACCCACTGCTATGCGTGATCCGGTTGGACCTTGGTGGAACCCATTCACCACGTGCTTCCAAACGCTAAGATGGCGGAAACTGCCGAGATTCTCTTGTGATGCATTCCTAACCCTCGCTAGTGGCTTGTCACGATGAATACGATGGGCTGTCATTCTGAGCCGAAGCGTAGCGGATGCAAAGGCCTTTCAAAGAACGAAAGGATCTCGTTGCTCACGGGCGAGGGACTTTCTCATCGGAAAACGAGATTCTTCGTCGCTTCGGATTATGAAGCGCCTTCGCTCCTCAGAATCACATTAATTTATCAGGATCATCTTGACTGAGTACTAGTCGCTTAATAAGGTAGCGAGCGCTCGCAGGAGCTCTTCTTCTTGAGACGGAAGGACGGTTCTTGGGTCTAGGAGCACGTGATTATCTTCAATTCTGGCGATGATTGGCACATGCCATTGGCGCAAACGTTTGGTGAAATGGTCGGGTTTGGGAATCACAATTTTCAGGTGCCATGTCTTTTGAGTCTCTTCCGGCAGGCTCCCTCCGCCAACGGTCGATGCCCCAGCGGCAACTTCTCCAGCACCAATTGTCTCCACCCAATGTTCGGCGCGCTGTTTGAGCACTTGTTCATCCGCAGCAATCATTTGCCAGATTGGAATTTCCTGTAGTGCTTCATTTTTCAAATAATGCTGCAAGGTTGCTACGAGTGCGGCGAGTGCGATTTTGTCGGGCCGCACGGCGCGGGCGAGGGGATGTACCCGCAGTTTATCGATCAGTGATTTTTTCCCAACCAATATTCCCGCTTGTGGTCCGCCCAGCAGTTTATCCCCCGAGAAGGCCACCAATTGGGCGCCGGCAGCAATCGATTCCTGAACCGTCGGCTCATGGGCCATTCCGAATTGTGCTGTGTCGAGAAGGGCTCCTGATCCGAGATCGTGCAAGACGGGAATATCAAACCGTTTCCCTAGGGATACAAGCTCGTCCAGCGAAGGTTCGGTTGTAAAACCAACGATCTTAAAATTGGAGTGGTGGGCGAGCAGGATTAAGGCCGTGCGCGTTTCAATCGCAGATTCAAAATCATGCAAGTGTGTGCGGTTGGTTGTTCCCACCTCAATTAATTTTGCCCCCGACTGTTTCAATACGTCCGGGATGCGGAAGCCGCCTCCAATTTCAATCAATTGTGAACGTGAAATCAAGACTGTTTTTCGCTTGGCCAGCGCCGTAAGCGAGAGCAGGATCGCGGCTGCATTGTTGTTCACGACAATCCCTGCTTCGGCGTGCGTAATCTGGCGAAGCAATATTTCGCAATGTTGTTCGCGTTTGCCACGTTTGCCGCGATCGAGGTCATATTCAATTGTGCTGTAGCCCTGGGCGATCTTTCTAATCGCTTCGATGGCTGCTTGGCTGAGCGGGGATCTGCCCAAATTCGTGTGGATCACGACTCCAGTTGCATTAATCACGGGTTGCAGGGTCGAAGATAGCCAGGATTCGAGCAGCTCTTCGCTCGCGGCAATCAGGCCCTCGTTGGAGATGATCTCGCCTCCATTCTGCAGGGATGCTCTTGCGGAATCAATACTCTCTCGAACAGCTTCCACAAGAAGCGGCCGGCCATAACGAACAATGAGATCAGCGGCGCTATCGATCTGTAACAATCGATCGACCGAGGGAAGAGAACGCATGTTCATCAACCCGTTTTCCATACGTTGCGCTCAAGAAGACGCAAAAGCCATTCAATAACAAAAAGGCCCGCGGCAAGGAGTAGTGCCAGCGTCAAACTGAGCATGCGGTTCAACTGAAGCCAGAGAGAGGTAGAAGCAAATAATCCGACGAGTAAACTTTCTCGAAGAAGGACGTTGGGAGGCGCATACGATTCTGACCGAAAGCGACGATTAAGCATCCAGAGGAACGGGATGGAACTTCCAGTAGTTGCCGCGCTCCACAAAAAAAAGAATAACCAGCGTGGACCAAGGGTTGGAAGCGTGTTGCCTGTCACGAGGAACAGGCCAAACCATCCCCCAAACGCTAGAATAATCGCGGCAAGAATAAGTCCTTTGTAATCATGCGGATTCTGCGCCATTCGCTTTGTCCTTGTTGATCGTCTGCCATTATAGCCCAGCGCGTATGCCGCTGAAAATCGTATTAGAATTGATTCACCAGCCTTGGGGTATAATCCTTCGCTGATTGAATGTCCCTCATCCAAGCAACAGACCTTTCCAGATCATACGGCGCGCAGGATGTTTTTTCTGACGTAACGGTCCGTATTGCCAATGCTGCGCGCATTGCCCTCGTTGGGCCAAACGGGATTGGCAAGACAACTCTGCTCAGGCTGCTCACCGGAGACGAACAGCCTGACGAAGGGAAAATCCATCGCGCGCGTAATACAAAAATCGGCTATCTTGTTCAAGAAACCAGTTATTCGCGATCGCGACAGGAAAACCTCAACCAAACACTTTGGGATACTTGCCTAACAGCATTCGGGATACTGTTGCAACAGGAAAAAAAATTATTCCAGCTTGAGGCCCAAATGGCTGATGCAAATCGGGGATCTGCGCTCCTGGAACGTTATGGAAAGCTGCAAGCAGCCTTTGATGCAGGCGGTGGATACACTTATCCGCATCGCATAAGAAAAGTGCTGAGTGGCTTAGGTTTTTCTCCTGGTGATCATAGCAGGACTTTATCCGAATTTTCCGGTGGTGAACAAGCGCGCGCTTTTTTTGCCCGGCTTCTGCTTGAAGAACCGGATCTTCTTATCCTCGACGAGCCGACGAATCATCTCGATATTCGCGCCATTGAATGGCTGGAAGATTGGATTAATAGTTGGTCTGGAGCCGTGCTTATCGTCTCGCATGATCGCTATTTCCTTGATCGTACTGTCACGACTGTATGGGAACTTTCCGCCCGCGGTGTTGAAAATTATCGCGGCAATTTCACGGCCTACATACACCAGCGTGAAGAACGCCGCGAATATCAAAGTGCAATGTATCGCGCCCAGCAGAAATATATCGAAAAAGAGCAAGACTATATTCGCAAGAATATTGCCGGTCAGAACACAAAACAAGCTCAAGGTCGACAAAAGCGTCTCATGCGGAAACTACATGATCACAAGATTGATCAGCCGTTCGAGCGCAAAAAGGTAAAAATTGATTTCGCCCCCTCCACGCGCTCCGGCAATATCATTCTTGAAACTCACAATCTTGAAATTGGTCTTCCTGATGATGCCGGCCCCTTATTCAAAGTTCCTGATCTCGTCCTCTTGCGTGGAGAAAGCGTAGCCATCATCGGGCCCAACGGAGCAGGGAAAACGACACTATTAAAGACGTTGATTAATGAAGTGCCGCCCTACTCCGGCCAATTGCATATGGGAGCCAATCTTAAGTTGGGCTATTTCGCCCAGACCCATGAAGATCTAGATCCCAATCGAACGCTTCTCGAGGAAGTACAAAGCCTTGATCGGCGAATGGGTCAGAATGAGGCGCGCAGCATTCTGGGGCGTTTTCTTTTTTTCGGTGATGAGGTCTTCAAGAAGATCGAAATGCTTTCAGGGGGTGAGCGGGGAAGACTTGCCCTGGCGAAACTGGTCCTCGGCGGCGCAAACTTATTAATTCTTGACGAGCCCACGAACCACCTTGATATCCCTTCCCAGGAAAATCTTCAAGCTGCCTTGGAGCAATTCCCTGAAACTACTCTGCTCGTATCGCATGACCGCTATCTAATAGATCGCCTGGCCAGCCAAATTTGGTCCATAATTCCCGAGGAGGGAATTATGGAGACTCACCGCGGAAGTTATTCGACATACGCTGCGGAAAAAAAACGAAAGGCTCAACCACGGAAATCCATTAAAATAGTCTCCAAGAACCGCGCGCCAAAAGGTGCAGCGCCAGAAAAGGAAATTTCTATCGAAGATCTAGAGCAGCATATCATGGAGAAAGAGCAGGCATTGGCGCGTGTCGGCGAACGTGTGGTTGAAGCCGGAAAAGATGTTGAACATGTTAAAATTCTTGGCCAGGAATATGCGCTTCTTGAAGAGGATTTGCGTAAGGCAATAGAAACATGGGAACGAATTGTTAACCGCGCATGATAGGTTGCGCGAGTTTATCTGAGAATTACCATTGCGGATAAGGGGACGGAAGATAAGATGAATCGGAACCCGATGCCAGAGCCGATTAACCCAAGAGGTGCGCGTAATCCGCGTCTTGTAGGGATTGTGATCGTTGTGCTGGCCATTGGATTTGGCGCTTTCATTTTTAATGTCGTGCGTAATCTTGTTTCCGGTTGGTCGACTGGATCGCCGAACCCCTTCGGCTTCAACGGGCAAGAAACCGAGTTGGGTGCAGACAACCCAATTTTTGACATTGAATTAATAGAGACACCCATCGCCTGGGACGGAACGGCGAGGGTAACCATCTTGTTTATGGGGTTGGATTTCAAGGATTGGAAATTGGATCAAGGTCCACCACGCACGGACACAATGGTTTTATTTACAATTGATCCCATCACCAAGAGCGCTGGGATGCTCTCCATCCCGCGCGATCTGTGGGTAGAAATTCCTGGGTATGAGTACAATCGCATAAATACGGCCTATTTCCTGGGCGAGACATACAAGGTCCCTGGAGGTGGGCCAGCGCTTGCCATGCGAACCATTGAGAACCTGCTTGGTGTTCCCATTCAATATTATGTGATTCTCGAATTTTCCGCATTTGAGCGCATGATCGATGAAATTGGCGGGATCGATGTGCTGGTGAAACAGCGCGTAAAAATCTCGCCCATTGGACGTCTTAGTCTCTGGCTGGAGGAAAAGCCCTATCACCTCGATGGTCCGGAGACCTTGGCTTACGCAAGAGCCCGGAATACAGAAGGCAGTGACTTTGATCGCGCGGAACGTCAACAGCAAGTCGCGCTGGCGATCCGCGATCGCCTGGTCGGTTTTGAAATAATCCCCGTATTGATTGCAAAAGCCCCGGTTTTGTACCAGGAATTTCGCAGCGGGATAAGAACGAACCTCATTGATGTCAATGCGCCTCCGGGCCAACTCCTCGACCAAATTCAGCAATTGATCAGCCTTGGACTCTTGGCCATGGATATCGATCCAACCACCATCAAGAAAGGCGTGATCGGCCCTCCCGACATGGTCACATTTTCGATTTTGCCGAGCGGGGCCGATGTCCTCAAACCAGTTCCCGACCAGATCCGCATCCTGAGGGACGAAATATTTGCCTCTACGAGCGCGCTGGGTCCTTCGATTGATTTAGGTGATCCCCTGGAGGCGGCCAGGCTTGAAGGGGCGACTCTGGGCATCTACAATGGTGCAGGCATCGAAGGGTTGGCTGGCAGAACAGCTCAATTTTTCGAGGATAATGGACTTAGCGTCCTCGATGTGGGAAATGCACAGCGCTCAGATTACCTGAGGACTCTGGTTATTGATTACACCGGCAATCCGTACATGCGCCAATTCCTGATGGAATTAGGCAATATCTCTGAAAGCCAAATCCTTAGCCAGATTGATCCTGAAAGCGAAGTTGACATCGCACTAATTCTTGGTGCTGATTGGTTTATGGTAAATAGTCAAAGTACGCAGTAGCTCACTACGGTGCAGCATGCAGCAGGGATGAATTGATAAGCGGAAGATTGGGGGCGGCGGTCCCTCTATTGGCTTTTCCGCCGATGGTGCCCATCCGATGAATATTCCCCCGCAACAAGCTGCGGGAGTTGGGATGCTTCACGTATAGACGGTACGCTGCATCATGCCACTCGCCTGGAATTTATGCTAAGCATTAGTACATCAAAGTTCTTCTCGCCCTAGATATTTTCACTTTTCGACACGTGGAGATCCCCAATAATCCCATTTGGGAAACCTTTTGGGAATGGTCCCCATACGAGAACCAGAACAGCATAAGCCTAATGTCTTTCCAATTTCATTATTAAGGAGGCGTTTGAATGGACCTTGGTTTGAAAGATAAAGTGGCACTCGTTGCTGCCGCATCGCGCGGATTGGGCAAGGCCGCGGCAATGGCACTAGCTAAAGAAGGCACGAAAGTATCCATTTTTTCACGCACGGAGAAAATTCACGATACTGCTCAAGAGATTCAGAAGGAAACTGGAATGGAGACGCTGGCCTTCCAGGCCGATGTCAAAGACTCAAAAGCGATTGAGGAACTCGTGGCGGCCACCATCGCCCATTTCGGAAAGATTGATATTCTAATTGTGAATGCTGGTGGTCCTCCCTCGGGAAGTTTTATCGACCTAACTCCTAAAGATTGGCAATCAGCCATCGACCTGACCATCATGAGTGCAGTTAACCTTTGTTACAGTGTCGTTCCGCATATGATTGAAAACGGGTTTGGAAGCATTGTTGCTACAGAATCGTACTCAATCAAACATCCGCTAGAAAATCTAATCCTCTCCAACTCGCTGCGCATGGCAGTGATTGGCATGTTGAAGAGCATGGCAACTGAACTCGGACCGCAGGGTATCCGAGTAAACTCTATCAATCCGGGCTGGACGATGACGGAGCGGGTTCAAGAGTTGATGGAAGATCGAGCTGCCCGCAACAATAGCACGGTTGAGGAAGAAGCCGCAAAAGTAGTCGAATCTGTGCCTCTGGGTCGAATGGCGACAGTCGAGGAGTATGGCAAAACCATTGCTTGGCTCGCCTCGCCTGCAGCCTCTTTCATCCATGGCCATGCATTGATGTTCGACGGGGGTGCAACCAGGGCTGCTCTCTAGGCTGGGGCGAGTTGATTCTGTGTAAGCAAAAATTCGGATTGAATATTCCCCAATCCTTATGCGAAGATGATCTGCCAGGCGATTGCTATAGCAAATCCTAAAAGACCACCGGCAAGTACATCGGAAATATAATGCAGGCCCATGGCGACTCTTGCGAGTGAAACCAGCGGGGCCCATAGGATCAAGGGAGCGATGAGTGCGGAAGGTCCAATAAATGGTACCAAGGTCGCAAGCATGAGCGCGCGTGCCGCATGACCGGAGGGAAAGGAGTGCGGATCGTTTTTCCGATAGATGGAACCCCACTCGCCTTCCGGGCGCTCTCGACGCACCAGCAGCTTGATGGCCATTACCGCCAGAGCAGTAACCACAATAGCGGCAAATAAATGCACGGACCAACGCTTGGTGAACTCGTTGCCAAGCAGCCAGGCAATGCCTAATCCGATTCCCCAAAACCATGAATCCCCAGAATGGGCAACAATCGCCGCCGCGTTCCGCAAAACCCCAGGATTTTCGGCGATTCTGAACTTTGCCGAAACTCTGCGATCCACCTCAAGCCAGGCTGCTTCATTCACCGGTCTGATCTCAGGCCCCGCATTATCATAGCTTTGAGAAAATCTCCATTGAGTAATTATTTTCTATTGTTCACTAACCAACGAACCAGTAGAGCATGCACCACAATCAGTAGAGGAAGGATTTTACACCCCAGGATTGATTTTGACTTGCTGACAAGCTAATCATCCTGTAGCAATTTCCATGCTTCTTATGGAAGAAAACCAGAATACGCCGCAGCTCGCCGCAGGACGGCTTGCTGCGGGTTGCTTCACTATATCTTATTTATCCATCGATACTTTTCGAGGGAGATGCCTCCGTCCCGGTTAAAGATCACACCCTCCTGCTCCAATAGAACACGCTGAACCTGAGGGCCATGCCCTACACGATGGCTGATCCGCCCTTTGTTATTCACCACTCGCCACCAAGGGACATCCAGGGGACATTTCTTGAGCGCGTAGCCAATCCAACGAGCACGGATACGTTGATAAACGAATGCATCGACCCCTTTTGGAAGAGGGATTTCCCGGGCGACATCCCCGTAGGCCATTACCATCCCCGATGGAATTTGGCGTATCAAGATAAAAGTTTGTTCACGAAAAAGGTGAAAAGCTGTTTCTTCGTCAGCATGTGCAGCGGGCATTCGATAACGTCCAGGGGCTTTCTTGAGAGATTTTCGAGTTGCTGGGCAATTGGGTGCTCCCTATTGCGCTATGAAAAAAGGATTTCATAGGAAAAGCTACTGTACCGCGCGTTTTTTTGCAAAATCCCCCGCGTGGACCGCCGCGGACGAAAATGATCCAGCATTCAAGGCAGGCTGGCAAGTATGGGCTCGTCCCCTCGATATTTTCCGAGTTGGGGGAAGCGCTTTGCGATCCACGCCACCGCAAGCAGCGAACCAACTCCACCACCTACCACAGAAAATGTCACCCCAAAAAGTTGAGCCACGATTCCAGCCTCAACCTCACCCAGCAGCGGACCTCCCATAAAGAAGATCTGGTTAACGCTGGTCATCCTGCCCCGCAAATGATCGGGTGTCTGAATTTGGCGAATCGTATTGCGGATAATTGCGCTCAGCCCATCCGTCGCTCCTGTCATCGCCAAAGCAAAAAATGTAAGCCAATAATTGCGTGAAATCCCGAAAAGAATTGTGGCCAAGCCGTAGCCTATCACGGCGCGATAGATCGTTTTTCCTTGCTTGCCGATTGAAGAGCGAAAGGATAACAAAATAGCAACAAGCCCCGCGCCAACGGCCGGCGCCGCGGAGAGAAGGCCGTAACCTTGTACCCCCACGAACAGAATATCTTTCGCGAAAATGGGGAGCAGGGTAATGGCATTGGAAAAAAAGGTCACAAAAAAATCAAGCAGCATGCTGGATAAGATAATGGGTTGATTGAATACAAAGCCCAATCCTTCGCGCACGGAAGAAAGCAGCGACGTTTCGGGTTTGGCGGCCTTGGAACCCTGATCGTCTTTTCTTCGCGTTTGGTCCACCGGTCCCATGAGCAGGAGCGCAATAATCACCCCAAGAAAGGAGAAGGCATTGAGATAGTAGGCATAGGCAATCCCCCATTTTGCTAAAACCAGTCCTGCAGCCGCGGGCCCAGCGATAGAACCCACCTGTAGAGATATGGATGTCAGGCTAAACGCATTGGTCAAGATTTCTTTCGGCACCAAGTTTGGAACCAGCGACTGGCGAGCGGGCAAATCGAAGGAGGATGCCGCCGCACTAAGCGCCAGAACTGCATATATCGCAGGCAATGAATCGCGCCCAGAGTGCGTGAGAATACCGAGCAATGCCGCCAGGGCCGCCAGGACGATCTGTGTGAAAAACATTAAATGCCGACGATTGATAACGTCGGCCACAGCCCCCGCAAACAAAGAAAATAGGACAATCGGGAGAATGCGAACAAGGCCGACACCAGCCAGGGCAAGCGGCAATCCACTGATTTCATTGACATGCCATAACACCGTCGTAGTTTGCATCTGCGTTCCGGCGATTGAAACCATCATGCCTAGCCAAAGATAACGAAATTTTTTGTGCCGCAACGCAGGCGGAATTTTTGTCAGCATATTTGCAGAACAGGCCTGTTCGGAATATCGATTTCTTTGCCCGCATCAATTAAATGACGGAACATAAACTTGTTCACACTGGGCTGGTGTGCTACCGAAGATGTGAGATCTTGAATAATACAGCCCGCGAGTGAGAGACCGGGGAAGATAATCAAATCCGAGCCTTGAGACCGAGCCTGCTTGATGAGGTGGAGATATTTATCAAGGGCCGCGACGACTTCCCCAAGTTTTGTGTGAATCGGCGCGAGAGAAAGATCTAATCGTGACACGCATTTTTCTCCGGGATTAGTGGATTTTTGCTCGAGAGATTAAGCCTCCCAAGCTGAGCACAATAAGGGGTATGGTGGCAATCGCATCCAGCCGGATACCGGCTACAAGTCGTACCGAATCCCCGCGGAAAAAAAGGAGAATGAAATTGCTGAGCGAAATTAGTGAAAAGCTAACCCCAGCCAGCACACCCTCGCGAATTTTTCGCTGCCTGAGCACGCCAAGATAAGGCAGAAGCAGCAAGAGGAAAATTGCCCCCACCCCCTGCACAGGGTAACGCATGGCTTCGGCGCCAAATACATCGGATGATGGGGGAGTTAAAATCCCGAAATCGGCGATCTTTCCGTAACCACAACCGTCGAGCAGACAGCCAAACCAACTTGCGAACCCAATCACAACAGCAGGAATAGCGATGGAATCAAGTAAAAACCAAAAGGATTGTTTCTTGGCAGATGCAAGCGCAAGCATACTTATTACTGCGCCAAGCATTCCTCCAATCCAGGACAATCCACCATCCCACATCCATAAAATCTGAATGGGATTATTCTGATAGGCTGCCAGGTTGGGTAAGACATAAGCCAGCCGGGCACCAATTACGGCAAATACCAGGGCGATCATACCGCGATCGATGCGCGCGATCGATTTTTTTATGGAAGGATTCTGTGTGGTAGATGCCTTCACGCTGCTGAGCCACAGCAAAGAAGCCAGGATCGCCAACGACATGATGATCGGATAGGCGTTTGACATACCCCTCTCCACGAGCTAAGAAAAATGATACCACCTGTCGAACAGCCCTGAAAATTGTTATTCGAGAGCGCCTCGCAGTTGTATAATCAGTCGAGAAGTCCAGGATCCGCTACGGTTTCACATTCATCAAAAGCGCACCACCCTATAAATAAATTTTTATTCCCATCCAAGGAGCAAGCAGATGACGGATCTGACAGTGTCGAGTGTTGAGACCAAGGACGAATTATTGGAATTTATTTCTTTTCCGTGGGAGGTTTACAAAGACAATTCTTTTTGGGTTCCTCCCTTAATTTCCGAACGCAAAGAATTCCTGGATGCGGAGGAAAACCCTTTTTTTGAACATGCCAGGGCGGAGTACTTTATTGCGCGCCGTGGCGATAAAGTTGTCGGCACGGTGGCGGCGCTCACGAACGATAAATACAATGAATTTCAGCAAACGAATGTTGGTTTTTTTGGTTTTTTCGAAGTTCTCGAGGATGTTGAAGCAGCAGAGCGCCTGTTATCAACGGCGGTTGAATGGGCGAGAAAAGCCGGCCATGACAGCATAATCGGCCCGGTCCAATTTTCGACGAATGATGAAGTTGGGCTGCTGGTGGATGGTTTTGACGACCGCCCTCGGATTTTGATGACCTACAACCCTCGGCGTTATCTGGAATATTATGAAAGCGCCGGATTGCAGAATGTTATGGATTTGTTGGCATACGAGATCAACCTTAAGGACTTCCTTAAGAATGTGACCGAAAAATTGACGCGCGTCCTAGAAAAGGTGCGCGCCCGAAAGAATTTCCACATTCGCACCATTAGATTAAAGGAGTATGACGCCGAAATTGATCGAATTAAGAAAATCTACAACAAATCTTGGGAGCCCAATTGGGGCTTTGTTCCCATGACAGATCGGGAATTTAGCAAATTGGCGAAAAATCTTAAGCCTCTCATCGATCCTAAAATCGCCCTCATTGTTGAAAAGGACGGCGAAGCAGTTGGTTTCGCACTCACAATGCCGGATTTAAACCAGCCTTTGCATTTGGCTTATCCGAAACCGGGAACCCCGGAACCTGTCACTATGATGAAACTCCTGTGGCACTGGAAGATACGCAAACGAATCGATTGGATTCGGGTTTTGGCGCTCGGCATCCTTCCCGAATTTCGGGGCAGTGGGGTGGATGCGCTGATGTATCTAGAGACGGTTAAGGCGGCAGCTAGGGGCGGCTATAAAATGGCAGAGGGAAGCTGGATCTTGGAAAATAACGTGATGATGAACAGAGGGATCCGATCTATCGGTGGAAAAGTATATAAAACCTATCGAATGTTCGAAAAGAAACTCTAAATTATGATCGCGAAAATCAGTGCCCAAAACAGGCGCTGTCAAGTTCAAAGGAAACCGTCGGCTTAATGTCGGCATGTTATCAAGCGCATAAACTGGTGGTAACGAACCAACGTAAAGGGTGTGCATTATGTCCACGATCCCTGTAGGCTTGTTGCCAAATTTGTTCTATATCCTATTGATAGCCAGTGTCTGGAGCGCAACATTTGCCATTATCACGCCGGGCACGGGTGTGTTCGAGTTGATGGCGCTCTTCGCCCTGGGAGGCACTGGAATAGGTTTGTTTTATGTTCCCTATAACCTTTGGGCTCTGGTTCCGCTGATTCTTGGTATTAGCGCATTTATTTTCGCATTGTGGAAAAAGGAATTTGCGAATGTTTCCCTTGGTCTCTCGGTTATTCTGATAAGTCTCGGATCGATACTTCTATTTGGATCGGAGAGCGGACGTGTGGCATTAAACCCCTTGCTGGCGACCGTCGTTACTTTGTTTACCCTGCTTCTTTATTGGGTTGGAATTCGTCAGATAATTGCCGCCCATCGTCTGCGTACTGCGTACGATCCTTCTCTGATTTTGGAGCACGTCGGCGAGGTTCGGACTGCGCTTGATCCCGTCGGCACCGTTTATGTGAAAGGTGAATTGTGGTCGGCAGAAGCTGATGAGAAAATTCTTGAAGGTGAGCAAATCCAAGTGACAGGCCGGAAAGGATTAATGTTATTTGTGGCTCAACTAGAAAGACGAGCGCGGGTCAAAAGAAGGAGACACATGGTGGATGATGTCACACTTACTTTTTTAGCCTGCATATTTATTGCTCTGGTACTAGTGGTCCTGTCGGCGCTCGCCAGTGCAATCCGCGTTATTCAGGAGTATGAACGTTTGGTGGTCTTTCGGCTTGGCCGAAGTGTTGGCGAGAAGGGGCCCGGGCTTATCCTGCTGTGGCCCGTTATTGAGCGCGGGGTGAAGGTGGATTTGCGTGAGCATAGTGAGGGAAATTCCGCACCAGACTTCAATCACCCTGGACAATGCACCCATTGACATTGATTTCCTCTGGTACTACAAGGTTGTGAATGCTCAACTAAGCATCATCGCGGTTGGAAACTTTGAAAAGGCTGCACAAGGTATGGCGGTAACGACCTTACGTTCGGTGATTGGCGGGATCCCCTTGGGCGATGTGCTTTCGCAGCGTGATCATATCAACCAGGTGCTGCGCACGAAGCTAGATGAGGTGACGGAGCGGTGGGGTGTGAAAGTCACCAACGTGGAAATCAGAGAGATTATTCCGCCCAAAGATGTTAAGGACGCGATGAATCGTCAAATGACCGCTGAACGCGTGCGACGCGCCGTTGTGACCGAATCGACTGGTCAGCGAGATGCGGAAATAAATGTTGCGCAAGGTGAGAAAAAGTCAGCCATTCTTCGTGCGGAAGGGGATCGAGAGTCGAATATGATTCGAGCTGAAGGAGATCGCCAAGCCCAGCTTCTGCGCGCGGAAGGGTTTGCCTCGGCATTGAAGCGCATCTCATCGGTGGCGCAGGATATCGATCAGAAGACCATGACACTGCAATATTTCGAAACGTTGAAGGATATGGGAAGCGGAGCATCGACGAAATTAATTTTCCCGATGGAGTTCACCAGCCTTCTCGAAAATTTTCTGAAGAAGGAGTAGTCCGGTAAATTTGGAAAGTGTTAACACAATAACGCAAGAAGTCTCGCTTCACAAAGCAACCTGGCGCGACTTCCGCGCGATAATGGATCTTGAACGCCGGTGCTTCCTAAAAGATGCGTGGCCATGGATGGATGTCCTCGCTTCGTTAACATTTCCGCGCACGGTGCGTATAAAGGCGGAGATAGATGATATTGTGGCGGGATTTGTTATTGGTGATCAGCGCAGAAAGATTGGATGGATTGCGTCGATTGGCGTCCTGCCCAATGTCCGCCGCCAGGGGATCGGTGCATTATTGTTAGCTGCATGTGAGAGAGAACTGCGCACACCCATCATCCGGCTAATTTTACGTCCCTCCAATCATAGCGCCAGGAGCCTTTATCTTAAAAGCGGATATGTGGAAGTCGAGATCAAGCGCCGATATTACGCGGGTGGGGAAGATGGGCTGATAATGGAGAGGGTAATCGGATAGCCGGAATCCTGAACGAAAACCTCTTTGACCCCAGCTGCAGGATTTGGTAGAATTCCGTTTCCAGGGCGTTGTACCCTTCGCCTCGAGCGCTACTTTCCTTGGCACTCAAATTTTATTGAAAGGGCTTGATTCTCCATGAGAGTAATGTTATTAAAAGATGTCTATAACCTTGGTCGCGCGGGTGATATTAAAAGGGTGGCCGATGGTTATGGACGAAATTTCTTAATTCCTCAAGGTTTGGCGACGTTAGCAACCGTAGGTGCAATGAAACAATCCACGCACATTAGGGAAATTGCGGCGGAACAGCGCGAAGTTCTTAATCAAGAGTTGGGATCCGTCGCGGAGAAACTCGAGGGATTGGAATTGGTTTTTCCAGTTAAATCTGGTCAGACGGGCAGGCTCTATGGTTCGGTCACCACGGGGATGATCGTAGAATCCATTCATGAAAAAACAGGAATGGATATCGAACGCCGGCAGATCGACAGCCAACCCATTAAGCTAATTGGTGTGCATAAGGCAAACGTACGGCTTACCATCGATCTCATTCCCGAGCTTACGATCGTGGTTCATCCTGAGGGTGAATCGCCGGAGTCTGTTAAATCTGAGGAGACCCTAGCGGAGGAAGAACCCACAGAAGCCTTTGCCGAATTGCAGGAAGAACTTGACAGTCTGGAAGAGCAAGCGGCTAGAGAAGCAGCAGATGCAAAGGCGGAAGAAGAAGCGCAAGAACTCCTTACACGCTCAGCAGATGCAAAGGCAGAGGAAGTTGAAGCGAGTATAGAGGAATCGGAAGAAACAACGCCCGCTGAAGAGAATATACTCGAAGAGCAGCTCCAGGAGGGAGATGGGGAGATGGAATCTCTCCTCGCCGAGCCCACGGATTTAACCGAAGAGCAAGAAATTTTGGCAGACTCGGCAGAATCCAATAAAGAAGAATCGGGTCCAGACGGATTGGAAGAAACAGCCCATTTTGAAGACAACATGCTCGAGGAGCAGCTCCAAGAGGAGGGAGAAGAGATGGAATCTCTCCCCGAAGAGCCCGCGGCAGAGGAATAAATCGAGGGCAGCCAGAGCCACCGGCCGAGCAGGAATATAGTGCAAGCCGGTGGTTTTTTGTATACCCCGGAAGCCTATGGAATCAATCGGCAATAGACTGCAAGAAACGCGCGAACGTCTTGGTATATCGCTTGAGGAGGCGGAACGCAGCACGCGTATTCGCAGGCATCATCTGGAAGCAATCGAGAGAGGGGATTTTGAAATGCTTCCCTCCGCGGTTCAAGCGCGTGGGTTTTTGCGTAATTATGCTGAATTTCTAGGTTTGGAGGCACATGATGTCCTTCTCGATTATGCCGATAAAATCCAGTCTAAACATGTTAAGCGGGAAATCACCGCCTATCGCGAACCGCAAACACGACCCTCGGTTCAAGTTCGATCACGAAGATCGAGATGGCTCTCTGCAGACATCATCGTTGCCGCCGGAATTACCTTGGCGATAGTAACCGTTCTCGTTTGGGGAGGCAGTCGGATCATGAGTTCGCTGCGCGAAAACTCAGCGGCAGAAAATTTGGCGAATGGGTTTCTCATTGCGACGCTAACCCCTACGCCGGCACAAATTAATAGTAGCCCAGAAGCAAGCCCGCCAATCGCGCAGATCGAACCAACAATCGCCGAACCTATCCCTACTACGGTTATAATTGTGCCCTCCAGTCAGGTGAACATCCGATTGGTTATTGAAATTCGCACCTGGCTGCGCGTAACAGTTGATGGTGAAGAGATATTTCTTGGCCGTATGAAAGCGGGAGAGACATTAACACTTATTGCGGAGAACCTAATTGAAATCTCTACTGGAAACGCGGCCGGGGTGAGAATATTTTTTAATGAGCAAGATCAAGGAGTTCTCGGTGAACTGGGGCAAGTGGTGACGAGGCTATGGACCTTAGCGGGTCCCATCACTCCCACGCCGACACAAACGCCCACCTCGACGATTACTCCGACTGTTACGAATACACCCGTCGCTTCCACCACTCCCCTTCCAACATTGGGTGGCGGAGGGTAAACATGAGCGCAACCAGTTTTCACCTTATTTCCCTCGGATGCGCC
Source organism: Chloroflexota bacterium (assembly GCA_022561215.1). GTDB lineage: Bacteria > Chloroflexota > Anaerolineae > Anaerolineales > E44-bin32 > JADFRQ01. Next base: position 45,280 of record JADFRQ010000007.1, read on the forward strand.
AAAAACACGGTCGATTCTGAGTCTATGGCAACGCTGCTCATGAGGGAAGGTTATACCTATCGTGATTCTGTGGAAGAGGCGCAGGTGATAATCGTAAATACCTGCGGATTTATCGGCCCGGCAAAACAGGAATCGCTCGATGTATTGCGTGATCTTTCAAGTAACAAAAGAGATGATCAGCTATTAATTGCCGCAGGATGCCTTACGCAACGCTACGGTGCGGATATTGCTCTTCAAGTACCTGGATTGGATGGAATACTGGGCACGCGACGTTGGATGGATATTGTTCATGTAGTGCGGTCACTACGTGAATCGAAAAATAAGCCGCTCTATCATTTGCCAGATGTGAGGACGGTAGGCACCGATGAGCAGGGCGTCCTGCGCAGCGCAATCCATGGGGCAAGCGCTTATTTGAAAATCGCCGATGGCTGCAGAAGACCCTGTGCATTTTGCGCGATTCCGGGCATCAAAGGAACTGCAGTCAGCCGACCATTGGAAGTCATCAAGCTGGAGGCCCAGCGTTTGCAGGATATGGGTGTCAAGGAAATAATCCTGATTGCACAAGATACGACCGACTATGGGCATGATCTGGGGATCAAGAACGGATTGGCCGTACTCTTGAAACAAATCGTAGTCGCAGCTCCCGAAATTGAATGGATGCGAATTTTGTATGCGTTCCCTGGTTATGTCACCGAGGAATTAATGGAAGTGATGGCGGCACACGATCAGATTCTTCCTTACCTCGATATGCCTCTGCAGCACGCCCATAGCGACACCTTAAAAAGGATGCGCAGACCAGCCAATATGGAATGGGTACGCAAGACGATCGCAAAAATGCGGGCAATGATGCCCGATCTCGCGCTGCGAACAACGTTTATTGTTGGATATCCAGGGGAAACGGAAGAGGAGTTTCAAACGTTGCTGGATTTTGTATCCGAAACAAAGTTTGATCGCGTGGGCGTATTCACATTTTCATTTGAGCCGGGAACAACGAGCGAAGAGCTGGGTGATCCAATTCCCCTGGAAGTAAAAGAAGAACGTAAAGATCGTTTGATGCGTTTGCAGCAGAAAATTTCATTGGTCAAGAATCAATCCTTCATTGGCAGGACTCTTCCAGTGCTTATTGAAGGCCATGCCGATGGGATTTCGATTGGACGAAGCTATCGTGATGCGCCAGAGATTGATGGCATGGTCATCGTCGAAGGTGAAGTTGCCGTGGATGATTTTGTACAAGTGCGCATCAATGGGGCATTAGAATACGATCTTACCGGCAGCCCAGAGCTGGAACGAACCCCCCTCATTCCTTTGCCGGTGCTGCCTGCCACCGACTGAGATTAAATACGCGCCCGGCATAAGGCAACCAAAAATTAGGTGTTCGCAAGCAGTTTCCCAAAGATGTGAAAAAGTGCACTGAGGATAATGAAGTATTCAATCCTGACATAGGGGCTCGCTTCGTATAAACGTTTCCATTGCATGCCACGCGCATTTAGCTTTCCTATCCCGACCATCCTGCGGCTGAACGGCCAGGCAATCATTATTCCATCTCCACTTCCTACCATATCGAGCAATAGATGAACGATAACGGAAGAAAACGCGGTGATGCCGGCATGCAGGAATGCCGCGGCTGCATTGGCGGGACGCGCATGATAGAACAGCAGCGCGGCAAGAAAATAAGGTGGAAAGGTATGCGAGACCCAGTGATGATGGACAAAGTCGTCGTCGAAGATTAACTTTTTCTTGCGCGCAAAATAATAGAGCACATCAAGATCTGGAAATATCCCTGCGGCGATTCCCAGGATTGTCAGCGCGAGCTGTTCTTCAGCAGGAGCGGCCATAAGCCCGATTACGGCTTGCGAGACGAGGTAACCTGCGGCAATATGGCCCTGTGGACGCATGTCAAGTTAATATGTTTCAGGTTGGATTAAATAGTCAGAATTGAATACCGCAGTGGGAAATACTTATTCGTCAAGATCGTGCCATTCACCATCAACGACCTGCGTAAGATCATCCATGTGCTCTTGGACTACGTTTACGGGACATAGTTCAACGAACATCGAAGTCCCTAGCCAGAAAAGAAAGGCATCATCAATTGGCCCCGGCAGAAAATCCGGAATAATAAAATAGAGCAGCGATCCAATTGGCAGCAGCTTAAGCAGGGGATGCACACGCGAGTCGCGCATTAATCGCAGGATCAGCTTTGCCCTTAATGTGAACCCACCAAGGAGACCCTTTCGGTTTCGAGAATCAAGGTCGTGATCTTGTTCACTCTTCAATTTCCTGCCTCGCCGGAAAGATACAGGCATTATACTCTTGATGGGCATGTGATTCTCGTGCTCGAAGCGCATATTCACGGATCGTGTTTGCCTTGTGATAGAATGCCGCCTAATGGGTTATTCGCTTATGGGCGGAAGAATTGGTTTGGCTTGAATCTTTGCTCGGTTCCCGCGCCAAGCTCTGGAGATAATTGTGGTTCAGTCGGATAAACTTGGTCGCAATATTCGTGACCTGCGAATCAGTGTTACCGATCGCTGTAATTTTCGCTGTGTGTACTGTATGCCCAAGGAAATTTTCGGAAGGAAGTATGAGTTTCTTAACCGCTCAGAGCTATTAACCTTTGAGGAAATTAAAAAAGTCGCTAAGATTTTTACTTTGATGGGGGTGACCAAAGTGAGGATCACTGGGGGAGAGCCGCTTGTCCGCAAGGAGATTGAACGGCTTATCGCAATGTTGTCGCAGATCCCAAAAATAGACCTCACAATGACCACCAACGGTGCGCTGTTGCCCGAAAAAGCGCAGATGCTTAAAGACGCCGGTCTGGATCGCATTACGGTAAGTCTTGACTCACTCGATGACCGTATTTTCATGGAAATGAATGATGTCGACTATCCTGTGAGTGGAGTGCTTAAAGGAATTGACGCCGCGCATGCTGCCGGGCTTACACCCATTAAGATCAATATGGTGGTTAAGCGTGGCGTAAATGAGGAGAGCATCCTTCCCATGGCGCGTCATTTTAGGAATTCGGGATACATCCTGCGTTTTATTGAATTTATGGATGTGGGTACCACGAATGGCTGGAGATTGGACCAGGTCGTTCCTGCGGAAGAGATCATCGAGCTAATTGATGCTGAATTCCCGATTGAGCCTGCAGAAGCGAACTACCCTGGCGAGGTCGCAAAACGCTGGCGCTATAGGGATGGAGCTGGGGAAATCGGGGTGATTGCTTCGGTCACACAACCTTTTTGTGGTGCCTGTTCCAGAATTCGGCTTTCCGCGGAGGGACTTCTTTATACATGTTTATTTGCCACCCACGGACATAACCTGCGCGCATTGTTGCGCGACAATGCGAACGATAATGAAATTCTTCAATTTCTTAATGGCTTATGGGGAAAACGTGAAGATCGCTATTCCGAAATTCGCAGCTCAGAAACTGCTGAACTAAAGAAAGTTGAGATGTCGTATATTGGCGGCTAGAGCAGTCTTTCGACCCCCTGGGATTGCATTGAATGCCCTGGTGCGTTTTCCTGCCAAGTGTAAATAACACCTTCTCTACTCACAATAATCTACTGAGGTATGAACATTCTTTCCCCGCCAATTTCATCTGTCTTTTTCGATTATGACGGGACACTACGCGAGAACGAACCACGCGGGGCGGATGTCTTTCAAGAATTTGCAATCGAATATGGCCTTGAGATCGGCGACGAACGGCGCTTTGAAGCAGAGCGTTGGCTGCATTACTATTGGGCACAATCGGATGAATTGCTGCGTGATTTAGAGCTGTATGGCGGCTCGGATAATGGCGATTTTTGGAGGCAACATGCTCGGCGTCAGCTTACGGTGCTGGGCGCTTCTCAAGATAAGCTTGATAAACTCTCGGAACAACTTGTCGCGAAAATGCAGGAAGATTATCAGCCGCGAGATAAGATCGCCGATGATGTCCATCCTACCCTGAAATATCTAGTGAATGCAGGTTATGTGTTGGGCGTTGTATCGAATCGAGAAGGCGGATTAAGCGTCGAACTTGAGAAGTTCGCGCTGGCCCAATATTTCGAAACCGTCATCGCCGCCGGCGAGGTGGGATGGTGGAAACCCGATCCGCGCTTACTGCGGCACGCGATAAATCTGGCCGGGTTGCAATCATCAGAAACGGCATACGTTGGGGATAACTACTATGCTGATGTCCTTGGTGCCGAAGCCGCCGGATTGCAGGCCGTGTTGCTTGACCCGCTCGACCTCTATGCCTCAAAGCGTACGTTAAGCATCAATGCGCTTGGTGAGCTGCTCGCTTTACTTCCCGAATCTCATAATTGACGCATATGAATTACCCTGAATGAGCGAATAGCGACCGTAGATTGACTTCCTTTCTCTGCGCGCGTATACTGGAATTAGCGGAGAGGAAAAGCCGTTATGCGCGGATTTGGAGAAAATCGAAGGAATCCGAACAAGCACGTGGAGATTTAAGCCGCGTGCTTTTTTGATTCCTCCTTGAGCAACAGGAGCAGAAAAAATGGATTATGGGATGATCGGCAAGATTGAAAAGGCAAAGCGTTACGCGGAAGAGCGCGAGCGCATTCAGTTTGCAACATTCCATGCAACGTTTGAAGGGACCAATAATCCTCATCGTGTAGAGTTTGAGGAAGGGAACTGGATGTGCGATTGCGGTTTCTTCTTAACCAGGGGAGTTTGTAGCCATACGATGGCGTTAGAGCGCATCCTGGAGAAAATGCTTCCCGAACCTGTTAAAGCGAGTTAATCCTAAATGCTTTTACCGACCGGGTGCAAAAACTTGCACCCGGTTTTGTTTTTCCATGCATGGTAGAATGCGGATTGCGGCGGGGTAAGTATTGCCCCGCTGTCTCTATGGAGGGTATGTGAAACGCTGGTATTTTTGGCTAGGCCTTTCCATAAGTGTATTGTTTCTGTGGCAAGCACTCCGATCACTGCGTCTCGCAGAAGTAGGGCAGGTATTACGAGACGCACAATACTTATGGCTAATTCCCGGCATTGCAGTATATTTTCTTGCAGTTTGGGCGCGATCGTGGCGCTGGCATTATCTTCTACGCCCTCTCAAGCAAATCCCTACGATGACGATGTTTCCTATTGTTGCCATCGGTTACATGGGAAATAATATCTACCCCGCACGCGCCGGGGAATTGCTCAGGGCTTATATTCTTCGTGATCGTGAGTCTATCCCCATAGCGGCATCGTTGGCAACGATCGTCATTGAGCGCGCCTTTGATGGCATCGTAATGCTCGCATTCGTCTTTCTCAATATATCCGAATTGATGCGCCAAACGGGAGAATCGGGCTTTCTCGGAAACATCCGTAATTTGGCGATCTTTGGGGCGGCCTTCTTTCTTATGGCGTTGATAGTTTTTCTTCTAATGGCCCTCTATCCAACCCAAGCTACACGAATAATAGAATCCGTCATAAACATTTTCGTCCCGACCAAATTCCGAGATTCGTTGAAAAGCATGAGCGCACGCTTTCTCACCGGCTTATCCGCAATGCGTTCCCCTGCTGACATATTTATGGTGTTGTCAACATCGGTCGTAATATGGCTCTTCGAAACAGGGAAATATTGGTTTCTAATGCAGGCTTTTCCATTCGAAGTGAGTTTTTATGCGCTGATGCTCATGAATGGAATAGTTAATTTGGCAACCACTATCCCTTCGGCGCCCGGCTATATCGGCACATTTGATGCCCCCGGGATCGCGGTCTTGGAAGCATATGGCGTGCCGGGCGAGATCGCCGCAGGTTATACGCTGGCACTTCACGCGGCACTGCTCCTGCCAATTACACTCTTGGGCGCTTATTTCATGACTCGCGAACAGTTAAGTTGGCAGAAGATTAAAGTGGAAATTGCGCAGGAGCGAGCGGGGTGAAAATTGCTATTATCGGCGCAGGCGCGGGGGGACTTGCGGCAGCGTTTGACCTCTTGAACTGGGGCCACGAAGTTACGCTTTACGAAGCGTCAGAACAAGTTGGAGGTCTGGCTGCTGGCTTCAAAGAGCCTCAGTGGGAGTGGTCCGTCGAGCAATATTATCACCATTGGTTTGCGTCGGATAAGTACATCCTCTCGTTGATCGAGGAACTTGGGCTATCCGATAAGGTGTTATTTCAATGGCCAACAACTGTGGTATTTCATCGAGAGCGCTTCTATCCTCTCGATGGCCCACTCAGCGCAATCTACCCCCGCATGCCATGGTTGGATAAACTTCCTGGCGCCGGCACATTAGCCCGGGGAGTACACTTGCTCCGCTTTCCCGCCTTGTCCCTGGTGGAAAAAGCGCGCTACGCGTTTGCCGCTCTTTATCTTTTGCTCGTGCCTTCCTGGAAGTCTTTTGAAAAAGTAACAGCTTATGACTGGCTCGGACGATGGATGGGAAAAAGGGTTCTACAATCGCTCTGGGAACCGCTGCTCGTTGGGAAATTTGGGCCACACTACAAGAATGTCAACATGGCCTGGTTTTGGGCGCGCGTTAAAGCTCGAACCCCGCGCCTGGGCACTTTTGAAGGAGGGTTTCAGGCGTTTATGGACGCCTTTGCAGATCACTTGAAAGAAAATGGTGCCGAGATAAAGCTGGGAACGCCCGTACTGCGTATCGAGGAAACAGGCGATGATCAGTTACGCGTGGAAACCCAAAAAGGAAGCGAAATCTTCGATCAATGTTTGGTGACCTCGTCGCCAACAATCCTCACACGTATCGTGCCGACTCTGCCTCAGGATTACCTGGGACGTCTGCAGAACTTGAAGTCGATGGGAGCCGTTGTGCTAGTCCTCGCACTGCGCCATCGACTCTCAGAAGATGGCGTGTATTGGCATAATTTGCCCAAGAGCGCAGGATTCCCGTTTCTGGCGATGGTAGAGCATACTAATTTTCTCTCTCCAGAATATTTTGGCGGCGACCATATTATTTACTGCGGGGACTATCTTGAACCCGATCATGAATACTTCGAATTTTCGAAAGAGCAACTGCTCGATCTTTATCTGGCGGCTTTGCCGCGTTTCAATCCAGCGTTTAAGCCGGACTGGGTAAGGAAGTCCTGGTTGTTTCGCACACCATACGCACAACCGGTTCCTCCCTTGAATCATTCCGCATCCATTCCCGATTTGAAAACGCCGATTGCGGGGCTATGGTTTGCAAGTATGAGCCAGGTTTACCCCTGGGATCGAGGCACAAATTTCGCGGTAGGCATCGGCAGGCGCGCAGCGCGAAGGATGGTTGCCGAGGCGTGAATTCGGTACGGCCACAGCCATGATTGTGTTGGCATGCAACCATGCTTCCACTAACTACCAACTTTAGGAGGATAATGGACATTCGCATTACACGCATGGCCGAGTTACTTACGGGTTATTCGGCACAAATTCGAGAAGGGGATCGTGTCCTTATCGAAGCGGAGACAGCAGCTGAGCCATTGGTGCGCGCGCTTTTCGAATCCGTCCTTAAACATGGTGCGCATCCCTTCCTGCAGATTAGCTTATCCGGGCAAGTATCAAGCACCGGTCTCGACGATATCTTCTTCGAGCAAGCCAACAGCGACCAACTTAATCACCCGGCTACCTTTCGCCAACTTGCATACGATGAATTCGAAGCACGTTTTTTTATCCACTCTTCTTCCAATACGCGCAGTTTGACAAATATTGACCCAAAACGAGTCGCTCAAAGACGTAAAGCCTTGAAGCCTATTTTGAGCACACAGCTCGAGAGGGACGATCGGGGCGAATTCTCGTGGGTTTCGACTCTGTATCCCACTGCGGCGCATGCACAAGAAGCGGATATGAGTCTCGAAGCGTATGAAGATTTTGTCTTCATGGCATGCCACGTTCATACATCCGATAAAAACGCGGTGGATTATTGGAAGGACATAGAAAAGAACCAGCAAAAATGGGTGGATGTTTTTGCCGGACATGACATGCTGGCTGTTCGCGGACCGAATTGCGATTTACGTTTCTCAATCAAGGAGCGTACATTTATAAATGCTTCCGGCCGGAGAAATATGCCTGACGGCGAAATTTTTACCGGACCGGTCGAAGATTCTGTGAATGGCTGGATAATGTTCACCCTGCCAATTGTATTTCGAGGCATCGAACTGCAAGATGTAAGAATCACTTTTGAAAATGGAAGAGCGCTTGTAATCGAAGCGCAAAATAATCAGCAATTTCTTATTGAAACCCTACAGACAGATGCCGGTGCCAGCTTCCTGGGAGAGTTCGGAATTGGCACAAATTATAGGATCGGGCGCCACACGAAAAATACGCTCTTCGATGAAAAAATGGGCGGCACCTTCCACGTTGCTTTTGGGGCAGGATACCCAAAAACAGGGAGCAAAAATAAAAGCGCAATCCATTGGGATATGGTTTGTGACGTTAGGGAAGAATCGGAAATGATCCTCGACGGTGAAGTTATCTATCGAGATGGGGCATTTTTGGACTGATCATCGTTTTTAGGCAAAAGAAAGGGGGAAAGAATCATAGGTAGGATTCCTCGGTCGGTTTCCATCGGAATGAGATTAATATCTCCCTCTGCTTGCCGTCATTCTGAGGATAGTGAAATAGAGCGAAGAATCTCGTTGCTCGCAAGCAATGAAAATCGCACCCGAGCTACGGATTCCTTCTGCCGCAATCCGAAGAGTGTCGATTTGGGTTGCAAGGAAGGCGCAAGGTAATAATTTTCCCCACAGCGCTAGAATGAGAACATCTGCGGCGCGGCGAATAATATACATGGGTAACCGTAAAATTCAGGTAGCGGGAAAAGTGGCGCCTGCTGGATGGCAAGGGAGGATACGATCAATACATCTGCCCCAATAATCCCACTTGCGCTCGACGAATCGATTCAGGAGACGCTAACCGAGATCGCTTTAAAGCCAGAGGCTACCCCCAGTGGCCTGCTGCGATCACTTGCGGAAATTCTATCAGCAAGCGGAAAAGGCTTCGCAATTCTCGAATTCCAGACGAAGGAACAATCGCAGATCGTGCGTACGGTTTTTGCTCCGGACGGCACCAGTTATCTCCAGGGAATGCCTGACTCGACCTCTGAAAATCACCCTATTGAATTTGCGATTGAAGTCATCCAAAGGCTTGATCTGGGTGAGGTGCTTTTCTTTGATGCCCTCGATAGCATGCTTTTGGATCAGGCTTCCACGCACGAGAACATTCTCCAGCGGGCGTTCAAGGATCTCCCATTATTGGCAATCAAGTTGCGTTGGGGCCGGGAAAATGAAGGTCTTTTCCTCCTGGCAGGAGCGGGTCTCAACAAGTGGCATGCTGACGACATGCGCAGCACTGCTAATAAACTCTCGCTGGCCATGGAGATCGTGCGTATGAAAGGGAAACTGGAGAGGGTGGAAGCCAAGCACGATCGAATGTTTCAGGTCTCCGAGGTTGCCCTCCTGCTGATAAGCCCCAATGCGATTGTTGAAGAATTGAACACGAAGGCCATTCAATTATTTGGCCTCCCGCGCGATGAGAGTCTCGGGGTTCAAATCACGCAACTTATCCCTGAATTACGTGACTGGTATGAAGTTCAACAACGAAGAGACCACGATAGTGAATGCCCATCCTTGGAAATTGAATTTACGACGCAAGATCTGGGGTTAAGACATTTACGACTGGAACTCTTATCGCTCTCTATTGCCGAGGAAGGCAGCAAGTTGTTGAGGATCACCGACCTCTCAGAAATCTGGCGGCTAGAAGAAATGGTTCGTCGTTTGGACCACATGAAGGACGGAATGGCCGATCACATGTCCGTAGGTATGTTCTTGCAGGATGCCAAGGGTAATTTTCGCACATGTGAACCAGGCGGTTTCTCAGATGCTGGGTTACGAGGAAGTGGAGCTCTTGGGTGAACACTGGACAATCGTTTTTCCAGAAGATCAGCACTCGCTGATTCGTAAGGCACTTGGGCGCCGCATACGGGGTGAGAGTAATCGCTATGAAATTCAAATGCTTCACAAGTCCGGAAAAAGATTGGATGTACTGGTTAGTGAAAATCCCTATGAAGAGAATGGTCAATTCGCGGGAACCTTCACGTTTGTAACGGATCTAACTGATTTACGCGAAGCCGAAGCGAAGGTTTTACAAAAGAATCTCGATCTCGAGCGCGCATTACAACGGATAACTGCGCTCAATCAGGCTGCTTCGGGAGCACTGCAAACCATTGATGAAGAAAGTATGATGAAAGCTGTAGGGGATGAACTTCATCACTTGACGATGAACTGTTTGATCGCCACCTTGGATTCGCGGCATAAGCATTGGCTTGTGCGTCATTAGACAGACCGCGTTGAAGTACTGTCCGTGGGTAGAAGGGTATTCCGCGCGGGGGAGTCCTTCCGTATTCCCGCTGATATGAACAGCGCCTGGGCGGATTTGCTTCAATCCGGCGAGACCCTGTTCCTAGACCCTTCAGGGAATGCATTGGAGGGGCTGATATCTTTCGAAGCTCCATTGGAATTTAAAATGAAGGGGTTTGATAGCGGTCCCCGAATTCTTGCACCTCTACGCGCGGGGGAAAGGATGTTCGGCGTCCTAATTGTTTCTGGTGAAGATCTAAGTCAGGATGATGTACCCGCGATCACGGCCTTTTCCAATCACTTGTCGATTGCAATGGAAAAAGCACGCTTGCTCGAAAACACAATAACCCAGGCAAAGCTGGGGCATGTATTGGCAGAAATTGCCGCGGCGGCGAGCAGTGAGTCGGATATGGCCCGGCTTATGGAAGTTACCGGACTCCTTATGTTGCAGGCACTCGAGTTTGCTTGCTGTACCTTCTCTGTTTACGATGAATCAACGCGGACTGTCAGTACATTGCTGTCGATTACCAACCCGGAAAACGCAGCGGCCTGGAATCTACCGCATCCTGGATCGATCGTAGAATTGCAGTCAAATCCGGCTGTGCGTCGGGTTCTCTCCTCGGGAACACTTCTGTGGCTGCGGGGATCGAACGAAGTACGGGTTTCTGATGATGGCCCGGCCCCAGCGCCACTACAGGTGATTGTGCCGATGGCTGCATCCGGAAAAATTAGAGGGCTGGGGACGTTTTATCTTGACCAACCGGAAAGAAGACTTTCCCCCGACCAGATGATTTTTCTTCAAACCGGAATGGAACAAATCACCATGGCGTTGGATAAAGCTCGGCTCGCGGCAGAAGCGGAAATTCAAGGTCAAATTGATCGTTCCCTGGCAAAATTAGTGGAACGAACTTTAGCTAGCCGCGATATGAACGAGGTGGTAGCGGCCGCTCTGGATGGAATATCTGATCTCATTCCATGCAATTTGACTTTATTAATCAGCTTCGATATTGGGATGAATTCAGCTCAAATTCTCGGAATGCGTGGTGCAAAAAGCCAGATATTGGATGGAGGACAAGTCATCGCTTTGGGCGATTGGCGCGAAGCTCCCGAATATGCAATGCAGTCTGAAACCGTGTTGTGGGGCAAGGAGCCCATTCGTTCAACCGAATCTTTGGGAGGGAAATTATTGCAACATGGAATTGATTCCTGGGCGACTCTTCCCTTAGTTTTCCAGGATGTAGTCATTGGAAATTTGTTCATTGGAACACGAGCGCCAGAAGGATTCGGTTCTGAACATATTAGCGTGGCAAAACGATTCGCCAATCATCTCGCCGTTGCGCTCGCCAATGCCGCCAATTACGAAAGTGCACAACGCAAAGCGAATGAGTTGACGGCACTCTATGACCTGGCTATGGATATCGCCGGAGAGCTGGAACTGCGCCCTCTCTTAAAGAAGTCACTCCGCCGAGCAACGGAGCTATTGGGCAGCATGATGGGCGCGATTTTTCTTGTGGACCCTGCCATTGATGAAATCACGCTGATTGCCGACTACCATTTGCCTGATCCTCCTTCAATATTAAATCTAAAAAAAGGCAAGGGGTTGGCCGGAAAAGTTTGGGCGGAAGCTCAGGCGACAGCCTTGGCGCAAACGCGCATATTTGGAGATCCTCATTGGTTGCAATTGTGCTACGCCTCCGGTGCTGCGCTGGCAGTTCCTCTTCTTTGGGAAGGCGAGGTGCGAGGGGTGTTGGCAGTATTCGAACCGAGCACCTCAAGGAAATTCAACCGCGATGAAGCCCTCTTATTGGAACGTATGGCCGCTCAAATTTCGCTGGGCATTGAAAATGTCGAAAAACACGAACAAATAAACCGCCGCGTAAACCAACTGCGGGTTGTTAACGACGTTGCAAGGCGCATCAATATTCTTCTTGATCAGGAGCAATTGTTCGATGATGTCGTGCGAAGAGTAGCACACTCGCTCAATTTGGAGCTGGTCGTTCTTTTCTTGGTTGATGGAGATCTGCTAATTGAGAAGGCATCCTATTACCTGCCCGATGATCGCCACGGCGCAGGGGATCCGCTGCAGCTAAGGATCGGTGAGCAGGGAATTTCAGGAGAAGCTGCCCTAAGTGGAAATCCAGTTCTCGTTCCCAATGTATCCAAGAATAGGGACTATATCCGTCTTTTGCCCTTCGAACGCAAGGTACGTTCTGCAGTGGCGATACCTTTGAAACTAAAGGGAACAGTGATCGGGGTACTTCTGGCGGAAAGCGAACGCCTGGCTGCCTTCGATCAGACCGATGTTGATGCCTTGCAGGCACTCGGCGCACACATTTCGACAAGTATTGAAAATGCACGCCTGTACGCGGAGACGGTACAGGTTCGCAATAGGATGACAGAATCCGAAAAACTGCGCTCCCTGGGTCTTATGACGAGCGGAATTGCGCATGATTTCAACAACCTGCTTTCCATAATCCTCGCACACGCCGAATTGGCGCTCGAACAAATCACCGACGAGCAAGTCCGGGCTCATCTTGAGCAGGTCATCGCATCTGCCAGAGATGGAGGCGAAACGATCCACCGACTTCAAGATTTTGCGCGTACTCGCAAAGAACCATCAGAATTTGTTGGAGTCGATATCAATCAAATCGTCGAACAGGCCATCGAGCTAAGCGCGCCAAAGTGGAAGGATCAGGCTCAAAGCCAAGGAATTGATATTGTAGGTCGTAGCCGATTTACAGGCGCAGGAAATGGTGCAGGGAGCTGCCGTACAGCTCCGCGAGGTCATGGTCAATCTTATTTTTAACGCAGTTGAGGCCATGCAAGAAGGGGGAAGCATTACGATTCGTACTTCAACCAACGCGCACGGCGCGGAACTGCAAATTTCGGATACGGGATCGGGAATGACGCAAGAAGTAAAGCGGCAAATTTCTGTTCCGTTCTTTACCACCAAACATTCTGGTACAGGTCTGGGTTTATCGATGGTTTACGGAGTCATGCAAAGGCACGGTGGCCGCGTCGATATTATCAGCTCGCCAGGCGAGGGCACCACGGTATCCTTGTTGTTTCCACGTTTCCCCATATCTGGATAATGATCTAGAAACGCTGCAAAATCTTGATGAAATCCGCGCATTGGAACCGGTCTCGATCCTGGTGGTGGAAGATGAAGAATCTATTCGTGAGGGATTGATTCAGGCGTTCACCGGGGCAGGACATAATGTTCTTGAAGCTTCAAATGGTGCGGAAGGCCTGGAATTATTTTTCAATGAAGAAAATCTGGACATCGTCTTCACCGATTTGGGAATGTCTCAATTGAGCGGCTGGGAGATGATTGAACGGCTTCATAATCATGATTCTTCCATACCCATCGTTGTTCTTTCCGGCTGGGGGGATGACGTGAACCTTGAGATGATGAAGAAATTTGGTGTGGTTAAAGTAATCCAAAAACCCTTTTCCATAATCGAGTTGCATACGGCCTTATACGAAGTCATCTCCCTCAAAAAAACTGCCTGAGATTGGTGCCGCACCCCTTCTGCGGCGATTGACAAATTGACAAGCGTTTCCCTTCTGATGGATGAAATGTATTTACGCTTGGGACGTAGAGATAATAGATACTCTTAGAAAGGTTCGAGTTCTGCGTCCAACGCACCGTCGCGAGAACCTTTCGGTAATGGCACTCCTCGATTGCTTAGAGGCTGTCCTAAAAGTCATATCAGATCTAACATTGCTGACTTCTTGAAGATGCTCGGCAATTACCCCAGATGCAAGGGCGACTGGCCAGTCGCCCTTACGGCCGATTTTCGAAGAGGGAACATCACAAAATAGCGCTTTTGCGACAGCCCCATACGACTGGAAAATGGATGAAGCGAAATGAATAGGATCGCTTTTTCGATACCCCTCCTGATCCTCGGCCTGACAATCCCCAATGCGATGATGAACAAGAGCAGGGCGTTTATACTTCAACAATTACGCAATCCGTTGCGGGATCACGCATAAGGAAATCTGCTGTGCACAATGATGAAATGCGCGCCTTGACCCATCTTCGCCGCTGGTGGATGCTATGCGTATTGCTCTCAGCCAGCATCTTGGTGGGGGCGGCCATCTTGCTCTCGCATATATGGCTTGCAAACAACGTGCTGCGCTGGACGATAATCACGGCAAGTGTTTTGCTGCTCATGCTAGGAATTTTATGGAAAAATCTTCAACATAACCGAGACTTGGAAACAGGAAAATTGCGCGCTCATTTCGGCGCCGGAAACTGGCTCAGCCTGGCCCGCGGGATGTTAATCGCATTGCTCGCCGGATTTCTTTTTTCACCACTTCCCGTTGGTGTTTGGGCCTGGCTGCCGGCAATTCTCTACACCTTGGCCGCCGTAAGCGACTATTTCGACGGCTTCCTCGCACGCATTTCACATTCCGTGAGCGAGCTGGGAGAGATTTTAGATCTTGAGTGGGATGCACTCGGACTGTTAATTGCCGTATCACTATCCATCGGGTATGGGTTTCTATCCGTCTGGTTCTGGCTGTTTGGGTTCGCACGTTATCTGTACATTTTTACGCTCTGGATCCACCGCAAGGCAGGAGGAAAGGTGCTTGAGCTGCCACAGAGTGTTGCCCGGCGACCGATTGCGGCGTTGACAATGGGATTCATGACCGTAATGCTTTGGCCCATAATCTCGCAACCCTCGACAACGTTGGCGGCTGGGATCTTCGCCATCCCGTTCACGGCCAGTTTCTTGCGGGATTGGATGGTGGTAACCGGCAGGCTGGATGTTAATGGTGCGAACTACAAACGCCTGAAGAGCAATCTGGAGCCCTTTTTATTCGATAAAATTCCCGTTGTTTTGCGTATGCTCGTATTGATCGCTGTGCTTCCGGAATTATTCCGTTTGGGACCTTCGCGCCAGGTACTCACACAATCCTTCACACTGCTTAACGGCGAACTTCTGGATGGCTTTCTCTGGATTTTGTTGGGTATCAAATGGGTCAGCATAATCATGATCTCTATTGGCGCTGCAGGCAGAACTGCTGCGTTTTCCCTGCTTATACCACTCGGCCTAACGATAGTGGGCTCGCAGTTAACATTGTCGAGAGCTGTGGGCCTCGCGGCAACACTAGGTATCATGATTGTTGGGAGCGGATCCTGGTCGCTGTGGAAACCGGAGGAGAAAATTTTCCGGCGACGAGCTGCGGAAAAGGGATGATCCTGTTGCTCGATCCGACCAACATTTTTCGCCTTTCAGGCGGTAGGATTTTCCGCAGTCGATGGTGTAAACGTGGTGCTCCTATTACGATCGCGCGATCTTTTCTTCGGAGGGCTGGGTCAGCGTTTGGTGAGTGCGTTTACCGGGGTCGAGAGTAGGAAGAGGATGAAGGAGTGAGCGTATTCATGTGTGGAAAGTGGCGAGAATGACGCGTTGAATTTCGTTTTAATCCTACGCTTATGCAGGGGTCCGGCCGACAAAATCCAATTGGTGTGCGATGTACACGAGTTCATGTTGCTCAATTTGTGCGCGCCTCTTGGCGATCCATGTGGCAAAGATATCCTGATCGAGAGCAGACGAATGTGATAATTGCTTCTCGATGGTGGTGATGGTGAAATGCAGAAAATAGGCTTCTGCATGCACATACTTTCCCTTTTGCGGGTAAATGACCCAATCTGAAGCGCCCACTTCTGCTATTTCCCCTCCATACGAATGAAGCGTTTCGAATAAATGCCGTCCGGTTTTGCTGTCGCCCGACGGGCTTCCCTTGACGATGCGCTGATCCATGCTTTCGTGATAAAGATCGAGTACCAGCGAATCAAAAAGCGGATCGATTGCAGGCTCGAATATGCTGAGGCCATCGAAATTCAGCGTGAAATAAAAGAGCCCCCCAGGTTTCAGAAGGGAAAATATATGCCCAATGGCTGAGGAAAGATCAACCAGATCGAGAAATGCATGCGCCACAACCAGATCCCAAAGCGGGCCAATTTGGTCAGATTGAAAAGCGAAAAAATCGACTGTATTAAGCTGAATATTAAAGTGAGCGCCAGTCTTGGTGAAAATGAGTCGATCATTCGTTTCTTGGCCAATTTCGAATCCATGATCATTGGCCCAGCTTCGAAGTCTCCGATTCGCCTGCGCAATATTCGTGTAGGAGCTATCGAGAGCCGTAATCTTCGCTGCGGGAAGTAGTTCCCACTCCATGATGCGCTCGATCATCGTTCCAATCCCAGTGCCAATTTCCAATACAGACGCTGCTTGATCAGCATGTTCGTCCGCGAGCATTTGTTTGAGCCGCTCCCAAACCAGGCGATTCAGCGCGCGATCATCAACCGTCTTCTTCGCCGCTAAATATATCTGAAAGGCGTCGTTTTCACTAGTTGCGCGCATTGCACCAAGTGAATTCATAATTTCGCTACGCTCTGATATTTTAGCTTGCTTCGGGTTCCTCTGGCAGTCGGTAATGCAGAATAAGCGCGATGACGAGCACCAGCTCATCGACTTTCGTGGCATAGCCTTGGAAATCGCGTCCGCCACTCGGGATCCAAGCGATGATAGTAAGGACGGCATAGGCTGCAAAGGCAAGCGTGACTAGATTTTTTCTCTCTCGAAGGAACGCAAGGTTAAGGAAAAATACAGCCAACAAGCCAAGGTAACCGACCGCGTTCAGCGTAAACAGAGGGCTGAATTCCCCAATTACGACATTGAGGTAAAGATGGGATAGAGCCGTCACTAAGCCGGTGATGAAGATTAAATTGCGTAAAGTCGATCGTTTCATTTTGTTCCTCCGTCTGATTTGTGATTAGTGAATTGCCGGCTCAACCTGAATTTTATTTTTAATTGCTCGCTCGCCGAATTGATGCAAGAAAGCTCTTGATCTTAGTGTGTTTTCTCGCCATGTAGGATGCTGGTCGAAGGTTTTGCGTGCCGCCAAGCCGATTTGCGCCAGCGCATCGCGGTTGCGGCAGAGATCGCGGATGGTTCTGGCAAGCTGCGTGTAGTCGCCTGGCGTGATGAGATAGCCGTTGATCTTGTGTTGAATAAATTCAGATGCACCACCCGCGGAAGAGGCGATCACGGCTAGCCCAAACCCCATCGCTTCCAAATAGGCGATGCCATAGCCCTCATAAAGTGATGGGATGACAAGTACATGCTGCTCGGCAAGCAAATTGGCAATGGAACCACTGGATTTGGAACCCAAAAGCTTTACACGCTCTACCAGCCCATAGCGTGCAATCGCTTGCTTGATTTTCTTGGTATATGTTAAGTTCACACGATCATCACCGACAATCTGCAGCTGCCAAGGTTCTGCATGCAGCTCCGCCAGAGCTTGCAGGAGGACATGCAATCCTTTGCGCGGAATCAGATTGCCCAAGAAGAGAAGCTTAAGCTCGCCCTCGCTCTGAGCGCGCTCCAAGATTTGATCTGTGTTATTCCTTGGATTTAAGTGGTCTCCGGCGGGAAGTGAAACCAGCGATGGCTTCTGAGAGCCCACCAAGGATTCGACGCTCTCTTTCGTGCTCTGACTATTAAATACGAAGCCATCGACATGTTTAAGATATTGCAGCTCAACCAAGCGGTAAAACCAATTCAAGGCAAGCGAATTGGGTTCGCTCGAACGCAGGTGATGAACGATGGAAATAATTGGAAATTCGCCCGCAGCCTTGAGCCGTTGGTTGAGAATAAAGAGCGAAGGATGGTTTAATTCATCTTGCAGAAGGAGATCGATCGAATGTCGTCGAAGGTCCCAGATTAGCGAGCTTGAAAAGTTATGTGCGAGATTGCGCCAATAGCCGTGTGAATTAATGGAGAAAACTGTAACCTGGTCGCCTGAATTTCTCAGATGACGTACCAGCATGCGATCATATAAATATCCCCCAGTTTGTATGTCGAGATCGCCATAAATGAGCAGTCCGATCTTCATTTAAGCTCCTGAATGTACTCAGCCCAGGCGATCTCGTCTTCCCATAATCGAAGCGTCAGGGACTTGACATTTGTACTTTCGTAGGGGGCAGCAAAAGTTAAACAAAAGATACGAGCAAAATTTTCGATACTGGGGTTAAGGCCCGCGAATTCTGCCAAATCATTAAGCGTGAGATCACGGTAGCGTTTGATCAGCGAATTAAGATGATCTTCCAACTTTACAATATCCACGAGATAACCATGCTCATTTAATACTTGGCCTTCAAGCCTAATTTCCACCTTATAGCTGTGAGAATGAAGATCGTTTTCAGGCCCCCAATCCTCGCCCACAAGAAAATGCTGGGCGACGAAGGATCGCCGCAAACCTAATGCGTACATAGTTTCTGCCCTATCTTCGCAAGAGTGTGGTCGCCAATTCGGTTAGTAAGTAGAAACGCAAAAGACAAGGAAAAGTTGCGCGCTAAACGCAGCCGGATCACAGGCTTTTAGCTCTCATAGCGCAGCAGAACCTGGATTGTTTTCGCGGCTTGTTTATCCAAAAGCGCGAAAGCTTGCGCAGCCGATTCAAGAGAAAAGCGGTGGGTGATTAATTCTGCCGGCCGAATAGTTTCAATCATCTGCAGCGCAAAATTCAAACGGCGTTTTTTCTTCCAGCGTCCACTAAGCTCAGGGCGTATTGTGCTTACCTGGCTGCTGATAATGCGAATCCGATTTCGATGGAAAGAGCGGCCTAAATCAAGAGTCGTCTCTTTTACGCCATACCAAGAACCGATAACGATGCGCGTGTGGAAACCAGATGCAGAAATCGCTTGATCCAAGGCCTTGGGGTTGCCTGAGAGCTCGTAGATCAAATCCGCAGACCCATCATTATCCGGCGCTCCAAAATTTTGGCTAAGCGTTGCGGAGAGATCGTTTATTTCGGGATCGAAGCTGTATTCTGCGCCAAATTTGCGAGAAGCACTTCTGCGCAGCTCGAATCGATCCAGGGTGATCAGCCTGGCAAGGGGTATCCGTGCGAGCAGCGCAGTGGTCAGCAAACCAACGATGCCCTGACCAAAGATGGCTATTCGTTCTCCCAATAGCGGATTGCCGTCATGCAGCAAATTGACAGCGGTTTCCATATTGGGAAGAAAGGTGGCTTCTTCATCGGACAGGCCATCTGGAACGGCGATCACATGATCAACATGCGATTTAAACAGGCTTTGATGAGGATGGAAAGAGAAAACCCTTCGGCCCAACCAATCTTCATCTACTCCGTTACCGATGTCCTCAACCTGACCGACGGTGGAGTATCCGTATTGGTGTGGATAATTGAGCTCGCCTGGAAGAGAGGGGATAACACTGTCAACCACCATGTCCCGGGGAGTTTGACCGCGATAGAGCAACAGCTCCGTTCCGGAACTAATCGCCGAGAGCCGGGATCGGATGAGTACTTCCCCATCCCCAAGAGCCTCTACGTCGAGGGTTCGGATTTCCACTTTGTAAGGCTCAACAAAGAAAAGTGCGCTCGCTTTCATGGGTCGCCGTACTTCAGTTCGCCCCAAAGAACAAGATCTGAGGCAAACATCTGCCAGTGTGGTTGATCCATTCGAGGAAATGGTGATCGAAACGTGGTATTCCCACTCCCCATGGAGTGCAATCCGTTAACAAAAATTGGCGCAATGGTAAGCACAATTAGATCGACGATTCGTTCTTCAAGAAAGCTGCGGATGATCTGCGCCCCACCTTCAACCATTAACCTGCGTAATCCTTCTTTGGCGAGCAGCCCAACGAGAGCTTTTAAGTCTATGTGTACATCTTCATTTGTTGGAAGTGTATGGATGGTGGCGCCGGCAGCCTCGAGCATTTTTCGACGAATTTCTGGGGCTTCCCGCCCAGCGATAATCCAGGGTTTCCGTTCGTTTTGAAATATTCTGCTTTCTAGGGGTGTTCTTAACTGACGATCAAGAATAATGGGTTGTGGATCCCGTCCTTCTGAGAGTCGCACCGTGAGCTGCGGATCATCGGCTAAAATTGTTCCTATGCCAACAAGGATCGCATCATGATGCGCCCTCAAATGATGAGTCATACGATTCGAGATTGGGTTGCTTAGAACTAATTGAGCATTATTTTCCAAGGCAATACTGCCATCCAGACTTTGGGCATAACTCAAGGTGATCCGGGGACGGTCTGCTGGAAAGTTAAGCTCTTGGAGCCATTGCAGGAGCTGATCAAATGGATCGCTCATGCCCATTTGGAGGGGGTACTCGATTTCCATTTTCCCTTGGCGCAAAGGTTATGTGATGGTTCAAGCGCAGGACTTTCGTGCGCAGGTAATTTTCGTTTTCTTTCGTGACTTTGGATGGCAGTGGAACTCTATGCGTGATTTTCACCCCGAGGGCGCGTAAATCGGAAATTTTCCTGGGATTGTTTGTGAGCAGGCGTACGGATTGAATTTCCAAATCTTCAAGCATACAGGCTGCCATTGTGTAGTCTCGTTCGTCAGCTTGATGGCCAAGCAAGATATTCGCCTCAACTGTATCGTATCCTTGATCTTGGAGATTGTAGGCTAGCAGTTTATCCTGAAGCCCAATCCCGCGACCCTCTTGTGGCAAATAAATAATCAAACCTTGTCCCTCCGCAGCGATCGCCTGCAGTGATGAGCGTAACTGCTGCCCGCAATCACAACGGCTTGACCTCAACACATCCCCTGTAAAACACTCGGAATGCACGCGGACCAAAACGTTTTTCCGTCCACGAACCTTTCCCATTGACAGTACGAGGTACTTATCTGTATCCTGAGAATTAGTGTAAAGACGAAGACGGAATTCACCTTCAGGAGTTGGAATTCGGGCCGGGGCCTGGCTGTCGATTTTCAGATCGCACATTACGTAGGCATCTCCTTGAAATCAGGAACAATCTGTGCCCAAATTTTATCACTTCGATCGGTTGGGAAGAATATCCTATAGCGTTAAAGTAGTTTGCGGATAATTATAAGGGTCAATCACTAACTTCGGAAACTTCTCTAATTTTCCAATCATCTAGGGTTGGAAGAGGCCTTGAAGGCCTCGGAAAATGGCAAGAATGGGGTAGAGCAACAAAATGCTGAGGTGAGATGGTCAGTACCCATGCAATTGTTTCTCTAACAGTTTACCAGATCACGATGGGGGCAAGGGATGGACGAATGTCTTCGGATTTCACCAGCTCTTCGTGTTACCACAGTAAACACATATACATTTGCAGCATCCCACAAGAAACCAGCACTACTCTGCAAACGAATAGGATCTCATGGCATTCCTTGAGATCGTGAATCATAGCGTTTGTATATTGGAAAATCGGTTTGGTATTGGACGGAGTCTACTGCAAGAATTTGTAAGCCCTGAGAAAGCTGTAAATACGCGAGTGCATGTTACATTTTCCAGAGCAGGGAACAACTTTTTCCTGGAGTGGACTACTTAAGCGAATAGCGCTATTTTGAAGTGAGGTTGCGTTGAATAATTTGGCTTTTATCGATAAAATGCGAGAGCAAATTCCAGAAGAAGAGCAGAGAGACGCTCTTGCGCAGCTGCGTGAATTTTCGCAATGGCTGCTCATTGTACCGCTCGTAATAATCCTGCTTTTTGGATGTGGGCAATTAGGATTATTCACCACCTCCAAAGTGGCTTATGCTGATACGAGTTCGTCCCTGGATGCTGAATATGGCCCGTGGCCTTTTCTGGCAGTGCGTGCCATACGTCCAGAAATCGTCGCAGAGATAAAGCTGGACCAAGAAGATACTTCCCAATCAGATCAGGTTTTCAATGATCCGCTAGCCTATAATTCCGAGTGGCTTGAGGGCGGACCCGCAGCGGTGATCGTTGTGGCGCTGGCGCCAACCGATGAACCGATCCCGGCGGCCTCGTTGCCGTTGGACACATCCGAGCCAGCAAGCTCAACGGCACTTCCTGAAAACACAGAAGCGGTTACTTCAACAAGCGGCCCTTCAACAACCGCCCCGCAAGCATTAAGCACATCGCTTCCAGGTTCGACAAATACTGCAGCCGTAGCGGCGACTGCCGTTGCTACATCCAGTTCAACCCCTGATCCTACAGCGACACTCGATCCTACAGCCACAACAACCCCGACCACGGCACCTACTGCGACCAGCGCACCCGTCAACTACTGTGCCAATATCAATTGGGGCGCGACACAGTTTGAGAATTGGCAGGATAGCGATACAGTCTGGAAATTCGTATTCTACTTCTCCAACAATAACAATATCTCGATGTACTTGACGAACTACTCGATATCGTGGAGTCCGGACGCAGAACTGCACCTCAATCGGACCAAAACCAAGCTATTCCCTGGATCGAACCGACCGAAACTAATTAAAGCGAAACAATCCTCACCAGGAACTTGCTCCAGCTGCTCAGGCACGACATACGAATACCCGGGGCAATCTGGACAAGCTGAAATCTACAACATGTTCTGCAGGGATCGGCCGTGTGATGAAAGCAATGCCGTTCTGGTAATCCCTGAAGCCAACTACTCGCTTACGGCGAATGCTACCTTCACATTCTACGGCCCGAGTGGTACGGTCAATTGTTCAAAAACCTGGACAGCTAGCGGAATGGCGAATTGATTTCAGAAACGCGCGTAATCGCCTCCATAAAAAATTTACTCCCGCGCGCTTCGAGATCGTGCTCGAAGCGCGTTGGCATTTTGGTGATTATGAATTGCGAATAAACTGCAATAAGCGGCACAAATTCAAGCAACCGAACAAGAATTCGCGCCAAAAAACGAAACAAATGGCGAATTGTAAGCCGCCGGTAAGTCAATACGAGCTCGTATGGTACTGGAGTACCTTGACTTTGATCGCCTGACTTTTCAGAATATAGCTATCGATAAAGTAAGCCTGATTGGATGAATGCAAGCTGGGCGCTTGTTGGCATAGAACCCACCGTACAAGAATAGACATCGTTATAGAGAGGTCCGTGGTTGGACAGTTTGTGTTATTGGAATGCTGAATGAAACGTAAGGTACAGTTCGATAGACGTCTTTTCGCCGAGGAGCAGCGTTACAAACCTCCCCCGCATGAAGAAAATTCGTATGATCAATTGCGCACATTTTCGCAATGGTTATTACTCGTTCCGTTCATCATACTGGTTCTTTTTGGCGCCGGACAATTAGCGATCTTCGGTAAAACGGCGATCGCCTTTGCAGATACTCCCTCGAGTCTTTCCGCAGGTTATTCACCCTGGTCGTTCCTTCCAGTTCACCCGGTGTTGGCGAGTATCGTGGAGGAGATTCGCCGCGATTTTGAAAAAGTAGGCGACCCGCGCCTGACATTCAGTGATCCGGTCACAGAACTGGGATACGCATTTATAGAAAAAGAAACGACGGTACTCGTGGCCGTGCTTCCCGCCTCGCGAGAGCCAGTTCCCACGCCTGCGAACAACCCTGGGGCGGTTGATTCACCACCAGCAGGGCAACCATCGGCGGAGCCCAGTTCAACCAGCATACCCTTGCCCACAGCAACACAATTGCTGATCCCATCGGAGACTGCACCGCCGCCGACCTCTCCGTCTGACACGGAATCGCCGCCACAACCAACTTCACCAAGTGAAGAACAGTCAACTGCAGTTCCGACGGCAGCCACCGATGTACCTTCGACTACTATTCCAACTGCGACCACGCCTCCAACAGCGACGGCGGTTGTTGATAACCCCATTGGTTGGTGGGACAGTTGTTATGACTACCGCCAGCCAATAGCCGTGAATACGGCAGGCGCATCGGTAACAAACGGGCACACAGTCTCTTTCACCTTTAACCATCAAAGTTTGGTCTCAGCTGGAAAATCGAGGAGCGATGGTCGAGATCTGCGCATCGTCGGAGTTTCGGGATCGAGTTGGACTCAGCTCGATCGTGTGGTCGGTGATGATTCGGCATGGAACCGCTCGAACACCCGTGTCCTCTTCAAGCTGCAATCCGCCATCGCTGCACAGAGTTCGGACACGAGCTACTATATGTATTACGGGTGTTCAACCGATGGCGATGTCCCTCAAGATCCCGCCAAGGTCTACTGGTATGCCAACGACTTCAACCAGCAGAGTGATCTCGACGACTGGACCCAGCGCTTCGTTGACGATCAAGGAGAGTGGGACATTGTAGGCGAAACGCTAGGAAACCGAGGTGGGAGAAATTCAACCGTGATCCCCAATATTAACGACAAGTTGGTGTTAACCGCCCGCCCAACGATAAGAGATCTCTATGTCAAATTTGATTTCATGGCAATGGACAATGATCTTATCGCCGTGGGCTTGTGCTCCAACGACACCAATCCCAATGGCTTTTATATGGGGATTAGCCAGGACCGTTGGTTTGATGATGACGACGGGCCGGATCAAATCGGCTATTGGAATAACGCCTCCGATAACGGGGCTTCGGGAAAGTCATTCAGTCAGGATCAATGGTATGAAGTCACCCATGCTTGGACCTCAAGCAGCATCCAAAGCACATTTGCGGGCGGAAATTTCCAATGGAATTCTGGCCCCGCATCGGCGAATTATTTCTGCTTCGCCAGCAACGCTATGAGCAGAGCGCATTTTGATAACCTGACGATTCGTCTGCATGTCAATCCTGAACCTACAATTGCCATGGGTAGCGAGCAGAGTTTGCCCTAATCTTCGCGAAATCATTCACCGAGTTAATAAAAAAATAGACTACTGTAAAAACCTGTTTGCGGCCGTTTTTTGGTTATGGATGATTGCATTCAGGATCACTAAAAAGGCTAAAAGATTTGTTGATCGTAGCTCAGACTCAAGGATTTGGGGAATAGGTCGATCTGCGCGAACCTCTCGTAGCAACTCAATCCATTCCCTTAAGTGTGGGATAGGCTCAATTTCCCGGAGGCTTTTCTCTAAATCAATCTGAGATAATGTTAAAGTCATACGGCGCATCGTACGTTGAAAAATAACTAATATCTTCCAGAAGCGGATAATTTGCTCCGAAATATTCATTAAGCACGATCCGGAATGTATTCACAGGTGATATCTCTTCATAGATTAGGGTGCTCGATCTGTCGGGCAAATAATAGGCATTCAAAATTGCCATTCGGTTGCTTCCGAAATGTCCTGGACCATGATCTGCTTGCAAAATGATGATGGGTGGCTTATCGGAGTTCGCTAGGATTGCCCCCAATACGGATTGCATCCTAGTATTGATAAACACAACTTGATTGATATAACCTGTGATGTAGCTCTCGTCATCATTCAATTCTTCTGTTTCAGCCAGGGTGAAAAATTTCGGTAGTTCAACATCATCATCTGGCGCAAATACAAATGGCTTATGCGGGATAACAAGATGCGCGAAGGTAAATTTCGGGCCTTTAATGGTGGGAGCTTCGCTGAGTTTATCGAGCACGAATAAGATACGCTCGCGATGATCTCTAAACGGCGCCTGGACATCTGGAGTGAGAATTTTTGGAACCACGATTACCGCGTCCGTCATGATCAGGAATGCGGAGTTCTGGATAAGCAATGCTTCGAAGGCGTTCATCTGCCCAAAAGCATAGAATTCAGCGATCACGCCTGAATTTCGAGTGATGTAAAAATCAGCGTCTTCAAACTGAGTCCACATGAAACCCGTTTCAAAAGCAACGGTTACGTACCCAAATTCTTCGAGCACTCGGCGAAATGTGCTTTCTCGGATCAAAGGCCATAACATGGAGCGGTCGGTGTTATCCTCTTGGAAATCGTCCCGCAAGGATTGCAAATAATCCATATTCAAGGAGGATGCAAGCGACAGCTCGGTTTGTGCGTAGTTGCTTTGGCTCTTTTGGGCAACGACGAAGCCTGCATCCGAGAGCCAGTCCAGGAAAGCTGAATTATCGTATCCATAGTATTCGGCAAGTACATCCTGGCGCCCGTAGCCGTCAAGAATGATGTAGTAAATATCCGGTAGATAATCTAACTCCTGTGGCTGAAAGGAAGACGTTTGAAGCTCTGGCGGAGCCTCCAACCAGGCGCGCGATGATCGAATTCCAAAATCCGCCAGTTGAAATGCAGGCACGACAAGAAGAAAAAGCAGCAGAAAATTCAGACCACGCGTTATCGAACGCGGGTTTTGTACCTTTTTCGCAACAACCCATACCCCCCCCACCAAGATGGCGATCCACAGAGGGATCAGCACTCGATGCCTGGCAATTGATAGGCCAAAAGGGAATGAGCTCCTAACAAATTGATACAAGTGCCCATAACTGAAAAACAAGATTACGGTTAGGCTGCTGAGAATCCCGGCTCGATGCCAATTGCGGAGAATGAGCCGGTAAAGAATGAGCAGAATTGTAATCGCGGCCAATACAAGCACAAGGGAGCGGTATGCGCTCGTGGGTCTTAATTGATTGATATTAATCGCGAGAAGGGCTATGGCTGGATAGATAGCTGCGAGGAAGGGGTGGAGGACTAATTCGGTTGCCCTGCGCATGTTCCACTTCCTCACTGAGGGGTTCGCCATCGTTCCGCAAACCCGGATTTCGGCCGGCCGCGGATTATTTTGCGTTCTTTTCCATTAAATAAAGCGTCCTCACCGAACCAGCAATGGTTTCTTTGCGACGCGTTTTGAAATAGCGGCCAAATATTTTCTCAAAATGGTCGCGCGTGTAGCCATCGAATATGTCCTCCCGATGGGCAAGTAGCTTTTGAACTTGCGAGTCTTCTTTGGGAATAAACTCAACAATCAGCCAATGCCCAAGCTTGCTGAAAAAATCTGCCAAATTGTCGAGAGGCACATTATGGGATATGGCCAAATGATGAATCAACGCCAGGGCAAAAACCGCATCTGGCTTTCCTCGATCGAGAATGGGTGTTCTTTCTTTATTTGCCCAGCCTAGCCCTGGTGTGGGATTGGTTAGATCGATCAAGAGCGGAAGAAGGTATGTTTCGTCCTTTGCGCGAGTGTTAAGGTAGTTCACTTCAACCGCGCCAGGATCCATGTCGAATGCAATCGTAGGCACGCCGCCCTCGCTTGCAATGCGGCTAAATACGCCAGTGTTGGCCCCTAGATCCCATACGCATGTGGCCTTGGTCTCCATGAAAAATTTTTTTACAAGTTCCTTCTTATGCTCGAATGCCTTTTCTGTATAGTTATGCATTGCATAGTAGGTCCCCCATGCCGTACCTCGCGGCTCCCACTGCAGCTTTTTGATCGTGCGTTCGAGGTTATCAATAATGCCTGCCAAGCCATACGTGCCCATCGTCGTATTTTTCTTTACAGATTTTCCGGCAAAACGCTTTTCTGCTGCGGCGTGCAGATGAATATGGGATTGCAGGGAAAAATTAAAGCGTGTGCGCAATGGAAGCAGAGCGCTGGCAAGATCAAGCGGTATGCCATCTATATACGTTCGCAGCAGCATGCCGAGCCGAACATCACGCATGGCCATCAATGCCAATGGAGCCAAAAAATGCTGACAAAATTGTCGGTAACCAATCCAGGGCTTTCCCTGCGCCAGATGCTCAAAGGAAAGCGTATCAATCAGCAGCGGGTGACCCCTATGGAATTGTATGTTGTAGGCGCTGCTATCCTTGAGCGTCATGCCAAATTGCATCGCTTTTTTTTGGATGCGTAGGGTTGTTAGCGCAGCGTCCTTTAATTGGCTGAATGACCATTCGAAGGGATAGGAAATAAGGGGGATCATTTCCGGTCGGATAATTTTGAATGCACCTTCGGGTAAATCCCAATTCGCGGTTACATCTGAATGCGGGATGATCCATTTATCATCTACCAATGATTGATAGAGACCAGAGCCTATGAATTCTTCATAATGGGGGGCGTAGGACGCGTTGATTTGCCGATAGAGACGATCAGCATGTTGAAATAAAAATCCACTGGGATCGCGGAATGAGGCCGGTAGCCTCACTCTTTCACTCATTATCCTCCCCAGGTTTCTGGCGGGAAAAGAGTTTGTTGAAGAAAGACATGATCTTCCCCCAGTAGGTTCGTAGTGCAAACAAGGTACCGAGAAGGGCTGCAATGAGCAACTGGAGCAGAATGCTTCCCGATCCGGGATCAAGATAGGCCATAGTTATCTCCACGGATTGTGAGCTACGGATGTACACACTTGCTGGGATCACTGCGAGGGTTTTCTCCTCGCTTACTATGTAAGATAGTAGCCGCTACCATTTCGTCGAGCATTATACCGTCAAGATAAACCTATGCTCATCATATTTCGAGCGCAGGGCTGTTATCAGCGCTCGGGGCAATAATATTAACATACCAAAATCGAAGATTACCATCCGCTCCATTCGTGAGGCAATTGGAAGCTGGAAAACAAACCTCCTATGCTACGGTATTGATCTAGCGCGCGAGCAATATCTGGGGAAAATGGGGATAGAACAGATCACATTCCAAACGATAGTACCAATGGTTCTATTGCATGCCGTCTATTTCAGGTTTTAATTAAATCATGATTAATTCAACAGCAAATCGAAACGCCATTATTTTCGCAAACCTCTTAAAAGTGATATGAATCGAAGTGCCAAATTCATTCGTCGCCGGGGGGGATCCAAAGTCTTCCGTATGTTCTTGATCAAACTGCTATTGCTCTCGATTTTTCTCGGGTTTTTCCCTGTCGAGGCAGGGCGAACAGGTCCCTCGAGCATCGCTATTCCCAACCAGCAAAATCTGGCTGCAGGAATCGTACGCGTTTGGGTTGTGGATGATGGCGAGAAGGTTTTGCGTTATGACCTTGAGCATCCCCTCGCCGATAGCGCGGATAACAGCGTGTGGGATGGAACACGCATTCGGCTGCGCGCAGCGCGTAATGAAATCGTCGCTTTTCAGCTAATTCTGCAGTCGGGAGTAGACGGCGTCCAGGATGTTGACGTGACCATTTCTGATTTAGCGCGTGGCACATACTCCCTGGCAGGTTCGGGTGCTGGTTCCACAGATCCGTTCGATTATGTCGGTAAGAATATCGAACTGTTCACCGAACATTACTTGAACATTACGGAGTCCAGCAGGGGCGGCTTATCCTGGTCTGCAGCGGCTAGCGCCGAGAAAAGCTATGAAGGCTGGGTACCGGACGCCCTCATTCCTTTCGCTGCATCTCCCGAGCAAGGTGGCGCGCCGTTTGGTATTCTACCCAATGCCAATCAGGGCGTTTGGGTTGATATTTACGTCCCTAAAGAAACCCCCCCGGGCTTGTATCGCGGGGAGGCAAAGATACTCGTTGGGGGCGTCGTAATGCAGCGCATTCCCATCGATCTGCAAATCTACACTTTTGTCTTGCCGGATGAAACACATTTCCCCAACATGTTTGCCATTGAGCCCGGCGAAATAGCAAGGCGGCATGGCGTTGCATTTGACACAGATGAATACTACGCCATCGAGACACGCTACCATCAGATGGCGCATCGGCACAGGCTTAACTTGGTGCAGGCGGTGAGAAATATATCCCAGATGCGCCGTTACCACAGCCGTTATCTCACCGGGGTGATGTACACGGAGCGCTACAATTACGCTGGTCCGGGGGAGGGCGTCGGCAATTCTGTATTTTCGATTGGTCTTTACGGTCGCCTGCCAGAGGAATACGGCAGTTACCCTGCTGAATGGACGAAGGAAAAATGGTGGGAGGGATCGGATGCCTGGGCCACCTGGTTTGCAGAGAACGCGCCCAACGTATCGATTAATAAATTTCTCCTGCCGGATGAACCCAGCACCAAATCCGATCTCGCGGCTATTCAAGCCCAGGCAGATTGGTCGCACAGCAATCCTGGCGTTGGCAGTTCGATCCCCACATTTGTGACCCACTGGATCGACCCCGACTATCAAGGGTATGTCGACAGTTGGTCTACCTCCGCCAACCATACACTTTCATCAGCTTGGCCTTCAACAAAAGGAGCCAATGTTCAATCCGAGCAGGAGGCCGGCCGGCAGTGGGGAGTTTACAATGGTTTTCGCCCGGCGACCGGATCCACCTTGATTGATACGGATGCGGTGGATTTTCGTGTACTTCCCTGGATCGGCTGGAAATATGAGCTTGATCATTATTTCAATTGGATGACCACCTATTGGAACGCTTTGCCTAATGATGGCAAGCGCCGCAACGTTTTTACCAATCCGAGAACCACCCAATTTCAGCGCAATGGAGCGGGCACGTTCTTTTATCCTGGCGAAGATCTTGTATACAAAGAAGATAATCGCGGCCTGCCGGGGCCCATCTCGTCGATACGGATGAAAAATTGGCGGCGCGGCATGCAGGATTATGAATATTTATGGCTGGCTGCGGAGCTCGGTCTTCAGAGTGAAATTAACGATATTGTAGATGCTGTGGTCCCGGTGGCATTATGGGAAGCCGATGTTAAGGATGCCGTTGCGTGGCCCGAACGCGGCTTTGACTTTGAAAAGGCGCGCTTTCGATTGGCTGAGCTCATCAGCTCGCGATGGGCCCTTGTCCAAACCGCGAAGGAAGAGGTCCATTTTGCCGATGTCGACCCCGACCATCCCTTTTCTATGGCCATTCAGTCCCTCTTTGATAAGGGGTACATGGGTGGATGCAGCGAATCCCCAGCACTATTCTGTCCTGATCAGGAACTGTTGCGCGCGGAGGCAGGCGTACTGTTCGGCAGGATGATTTATGGGCCATTAACCAGGCCACCTATGCCGGGTACGCAAATATTTGGCGATCTTCCCCTATCCGGCGGGTTCAGCTGGTCGACACCTTGGGCGACGACCCTTTGGCGGGAAAGTTACAATGCCGCATGTTCAGAAAACCCACTGCTTTACTGTCCGGAAAAAAATATGACGCGTCTCGATGCGGTTGTATTGATGCTCCAGCATCGCTATGGCCAGGATTTTGTTCCTCCGCCTCCGCAAGGCATCTTTAGCGATATTTCCATACATTGGTGGGGAACTAGTTGGATCGAATTGGTTTACAATCTCGATATCATCGGCCCTTGTCGCCGCGAACCGCGCATGCGCTTTTGTCCCTACGGTACCCTTACCCGAGGTGAGGCAGCAGATCTCGTGGCGCGTTATTTGCGCATTGTGCCTTCCTGACACACCAGTCAGAACTATTATCTTTCCATTTAATTTCCTCGCATTGCCATCGCTGGAGATTGTTTTATTGTGCGGGGCTGTCTAAGAAAAGGTGCGAAACACTCTGCACCTCATTCAGAAACAAGTCGTTTGGGCAACCGGTAACGAGCTTTAGCTCGCGTGCTTTAGCTTTCCGGGACGCGCACACTTGGAACTCCTTATGTCCCATTAGAAAATGCTAGATGTTCGGCCATATGTTGAATAAATAGCGCCCTTTTGGACAGCTACAATTCTTGAGGCGCTATCCAACGGTCGTCGCGCAGAATTGATCATCGCGGCTGTGGATTGGAAGAGATCGCGCTTACAATGGATAACAAAAAAATGGATGAAGTGGATTCAAACCTGCTTGAAAACTATCGATTGAGCACCTTCTATTCGCATGCTGGTTCGCCGCTGCAAAACATCGAACAAGCATTGCAGTACGTCGAAGTGCGGCGATTTGTCTTTCTGTGGCCTGTAAAAGGTATTGACCTGCCTAGCCTCTGGAGCGCCACGGCTGGAAATCGTCCGGTAGTCTCCGAGCACGACGATCCCGGCCATGTTACCTGGGGTTGGAAAGATTCGATGTTGGACAAAAGGCAATGGTATTACGGGAAGCTGCTGCGCGGAAAGGCGACCTTTGTAAGTTTAAAAACTATAGCGTATTTTTATGCGCTCTCCGATCGCGTCGGCGATCTCGATGATTACGCACTGGCCTACGACGATGGAAATCTCACCTGGGAGGAAAAGTCGATCGGCGATGCACTTTTGAAGCATGGCGCGTTGAATACAATCGAACTGCGCCGCCAATCGAAATTGGCCGTGCGTGGGGCAAAATCACGCTTCGATAGCGCCATTGCTTCCATGCAGCGTGGCCTGTGGGTTATTCCGATAGGCATTTCTGAAGCAGGAGCATGGAAGTACGCTTTCCGGTATGAACTCTTTGATCGCTGGCTTCCAGATGTGGTTAAATTGGCAAGATCCATCAGCATTGCCGATGCAACCAAGGAGTTAACCTCGCACTATCTTGACTCCGTCGGCGCGGCCGAAATTAAGGGAATCGCCAAGTTATTTCGCTGGAAGAGCGTACATGTGCAGGGGGCATTAAGCCGCCTGGCCGACGAAAAGCGAGCTTCTATTCTAAAGGATGGGCGTTGGGTGACGAGTAAATTGGAGGCTATGAAAATTTAATGTCCCACAAATATCCCTCGATTTTCCGTCATGCCTGCCGCCGGCGATGATGAAAAAATCCCGCGATATCACGCTGCGAGATTTATTTTTGGCGAGGTCGGCGATTGCCAATTCTGTCACACGCACCCCGCTCATTGCCTCAGCGCCGGGCAATTTTGGGAGCGGGCATGCCGTATTCCTGAAGCTCGAAAACCTGCAAACGACGGGATCCTTCAAAATTCGGGGAGCGGCCAATAAATTAATAGGGTTGACTCCCGCAGAGCGCCAAAACGGGGTGGTCGCTGTCTCGAGCGGGAATCACGGCCGTGCGATTTCCAAGATCGCACGCCAGCTTGAGATCAAAGCCACGGTTTGCATCACGGATAAAGTCCCTGTGCACAAGGTCGAAGCGATGCGCGCCCTGGGTGCAGATGTGATCATCGCTGGTGATAATGTGGATGAGGCCGAGGCGCATGCCCTTCAATTGGTGGCGAAGAAAGAGATGATCTTCGTCAACCCCTTTGATGATCCCCATGTTATTGCCGGCCAGGGAACAATCGGCCTGGAGATCCTGGAGGATTTGCCCCGGGTTGATACCGTCATAGTGCCCACCTCTGGCGGAGGATTAATTGCCGGAATTGGCCTGGCGCTGAAGTCCGCTGACCCTGCGCTGCGTGTGGTGGGTGTTACCATGGAGCAGGGCGCGGCGATGTACCTCAGCCTGCAGGCCGGCCATCAAGTCCCGGTTAACGAGTACGAGACGCTGGCCGATGCCTTGGTCGGAGGTATTGGTCTAGAAAATCACTACAGCCTGGCCATGTGTCAACGTTATGTGGATGAGATCGTGCTGGTTTCGGAACAGGAAGTTGGACAAGCGATGGCTTACCTGTTGCGTGAAGAACATCTGGTGGTCGAAGGTGGTGGAGCAGTCGGCATTGCCGCGCTCTTGCAGGGCAAAGTTGAGCTTGGCGAGCATGTTGCTGTTGTGATCAGCGGAGGGAATGTGGAACTGGAATTGCTGCTGTCGATTGCAAGGAAATATAATTAACTGCTCTGCTGTCGTTGAAAGGTCAACATGATGGATGTATTAATCTTAAATGAATCGGAGCTGCGTCAATGTGTTGCGTTGGATCATGCGGCCATCGAGGCCGTGGAGGGTGGGTTTACGGCTCTCGCGGAGGGAAAGGCCCATATCCCCGCGATCGTACATATCGAGGTGCAGGATTACAACGGGGAAGTGGACATCAAGGCCGCTTATATTGAAGGGCTGGAGTATTTTGCAATCAAAGTCGCCTCCGGGTTCCTGGACAATCACAAACTTGGCCTGCCGACAGGCAGTGGGCTGATGATGTTAATTAAGGCCCAGACCGGCGTGCCGCAGGCATTATTGTTGGATAACGGATACCTGACGGACGTACGCACGGCCGCTGCCGGGGCAATTGCAGCCAAATATCTTGCCCCAGATAAAACTCAGGTTGCCGCAGTGATTGGTTCGGGTATGCAGGCACGTTACCAGGCCAGGGCATTGAAACTTGTGCGTGATTACACCCAATTAATTGTTTATGGAATTACGGATGCAAGTGTGGGCGCCTATGTCGATGAAATGCAGGAAACCCTCGGGCTGGACGTGCGCCGCGCCGCCACGGCCGAAGAAGCCGTGCGTGAGTGCGATGTGTTAATCACCACGACCCCTTCGAGAGAGCCCATTGTGTTCAGCGATTGGCTGCATCCCGGGCTGCATATCACCAGCATGGGCTCGGATTCGGAGGGCAAGCAAGAGCTGGAAGCACGTGCCCTGCTCGCTGCCGATCGTTTGGTTTGCGATTTGAAAGCACAGTGTTTTCGCTTCGGTGAGCTGCAGCACGCCCTTCGGGAAGGTCTTTTAGCAGAGGATGCGGAAATTACGGAGCTCGGGGAGTTAACATCGGGGTCGAAAGCCGGGCGCTCGGGCCCTGAGGAGATTACAATCTGTGATCTTACCGGAGTAGGCGTGCAGGACACTGCGATCGCACTGCTGGCCTACAACAAAGCCGTGGAAAAAGGACTCGGTTTACGTGTAGGATCCTGAAGTGTTCGAGGAGGCTTAATCAATGAGTGATAAATTTCAACCGTTTGAATTGGAACGGATGATGTCGAAATGGGAACACCGCGTGGAATACAATCTTTCCGAGAGCGGGGTGCACCCGCTTTCCATGCGCGAATTGGTTGAAGATCAAGATGAACTTGAACAGTTGATTTCGACGAGTCTGAATTACCCGCAAACCAACGGAACACTCGAGCTGCGCCAGCGAATTGCGGCGCTGTACGCCGATGCGAAGCCCGAGAACATTTTGGTGACCAATGGTTGTGCAGAGGCGAACTTCAACACGGTGCGCACGCTGATGCAGCCCGGCGATGAAATTGTCGTCATGACGCCCAATTATGCACAGATTTGGGGAATCGCCGAAAACCTGGGCCATCCTCCGCGGGCATTGCCTTTGATTGAAAATGGCGGCTGGTCGCTCGATCTGGAGGCACTGCAGAATGTTGTTTCCGAAAAGACAAAGTTAATTGCGGTCTGCACCCCGAACAACCCCACCGGATATATCCTTAAACAGGATGAAATTGACGCACTTGTGGCCGCTGCGGATCGCGTCGGTGCGTGGCTGCTTGCGGATGAAGTTTATGCGGGAACGGAACATGCCAGTGATGAAGTCACGCCTTCCTTATGGGGGCGCTACGATCGTGTTATCGCAATGGGCAGTCTCTCGAAAGCCTATGCGTTGCCCGGCCTGCGTATCGGATGGGTAGTGGCGCCGGAAGAAATGGTAGACGACATTTGGGCGCGCATGGAATACACTACGATTTGTGCCACGTTATTGAGCAATAAACTGGCCGCGATCGCACTGCGACCCGAGGTCCGGAGCAAATTGTTAAACCGTACGCGCGAATATGTGCGCGGCGGCTATAAAATTCTCGAAGAGTGGGTTGATGAGCAGGACGGAATCTTTCAAGTGATTCCCCCAGAAGCCGCCGCCATCGCTTTTCTGCGTTATAAGTTGGAAATTAATTCGACTCAATTGGTTGAACATCTCATTCAGGACACGAGCGTATTCGTCGCCCCTGGCGATCATTTCGGCCTGGACGGCTTTTTACGCGTGAGCTACGGATTGCCAACCGATTATTTAAGGGAGGGATTAAGCCGCATCCATGCCGGGGTTCAGTCGTTGGGTTAAGGGACTCCGATGACGACTTGTCATCGAAGGGGATGCTCTTCGATTTCGATTAAAGCAGATTCTCTGGCGGCATGCATCACATCGATCAGGGGAACATTGTTCTCGGCAGCTATCCTTCTACAGTCCTCATATTCAGGTGAGGCGCGATTTTTTCCTTTCCAGTGAGTCATCTTTACATGCACCTGCCCAAATGGAGTGTTTACGCTTACCACATGGCGCGGGAGTGATACGCGTTCGATTTCATGACGCCGAATTCCCAAGGTTGTCGTTTCGGTGAAAATACAGTCGATGAGCACATCGGATTGACTGGATTTGCATAATACGGATAATGCAATCCCCGGTCGATTCTTTTTCATACTGAGAGGCGTAATCGTGACGTCAAGCGCGTTCAACTCAAAAAGCTGCTTGATAAGGTGATCATAAACTTGAGGATTCAAGTCATCTATATTCGTCTCTAAAATTGTGATCCATTCCGTGAGAAGCCCATCGGTCTCAGCAGTGGTCTCACCAATGAGAAGGCGGACTACATTTGGAAAAGGAAATTGGCGCTGACCCGCGCCATAGCCGATTTGAGATAATGTCATTTTTGGATAAGAGCCGTATTCTGAAGCGAGCGAGGTAAGGAGGACTGCACCGGTCGGTGTAACAAGCTCCGCCTCAAGTTCCATGGCTTGGATAGGTACGCCCTTAAGCAATGCCAAAGTCGCCGGTGCAGGAAGAGGCAGAGGTCCGTGGGCGGATTTTATCCACCCTCTTGCCATCGGAAGCGGAGATACTCGTATCGTATCTAGACCGAGATTTTCCACGCCTGCGATAACACCGACAATATCAATAAGCGTATCATCCCCACCTAATTCATGCAGATGAACATCCTTGGCTGAAACGCCATGGATCTGCGCCTCGACTTCGATCAGACGTCCTAATATGGTTGACACTTGTTTCTTTAGCGAACGATTTAGTGAAGCATTTTCAATAAGTTTGAGCATCTCATTTGCGGGCCGGGCAGTTTGCCTCTTTTCAGCTGTGACTGTGGCTTTGATCGCCGAGATACCCCCGCGCTGGGTCCGCTTAAAGTCTACTTTCCAGTTTTTGAGGTTTAGCGATGAGATCGCTTTAAGCACCGCATCTTGAGAAGCACCCGCATCGATCAGTGCTCCCAGCAGCATATCCCCGCTAGCGCCTCCGATGCAATCGAAATAGCCAATTTTCACTATTGCCCTCGCAAGATTAATAAAGCGCTATCCAAGTTTGCGAATGTAGTTCGTTCTCTAATTTTAGTCGAGTTGGTATTGTCGCAGTGTTCTACGGCTACATTATACATATGCCACCCAATTGCTTCGGCAAGGCGCTAGTCTTTCCCCAGATTAGATGTTAACCTTGAGTGGCTGGTTGTGGCGATTTATATTTTGCCCCCTATAAAGTTTCTCTGGAGATAAATAAATTGAATTTAGAAGCGCATAATCCTAAGATCACGCCTTTCTTACGCGCATTTACTCTGGTTGAAACTCTGGTGTTAATTGGCGCAGGTTTCGGATTGTTCCTTTTTCCGGAAATAACTCGTGCGCAATGGCCCTGGGAACTAGCCCCCTTTAATACCCGTTTTCTGGGCGCCGTATATCTTGGGGCAATGGTGCCGATTGGACTGATGTTCCTTTCAGGACGCTGGTCGCCGACCCGCCCGGTGTTGCGAGCGATCTTTACATTTACATTCATCGTGTTGGTTGTTTCGCTGTTCAGCAGCAGCCAATTCGATTTCGGCTCTCCATCTGTTTGGGGCTGGTTTGTTATCTATGTTTCTCTTCCACTAAGTGCGGCCTACCATTTGTGGTTGTATCGTTCGATGCCCACTACCCATTTGCATCGCGTGCCCAGCAATTGGTCTACAATCTTGCGCGTTGCGAGTGCCCTGCTGGTTCTGTATGGGCTTGGATTGATTATCTTGCCGAGCATTTTCAGCAGTTTGTTTCCCTGGAAATTGGATATATTTCACAGCCAGCTTTACAGCGCTGCATTCATCACCGGGGGCGTGATATTATTTTCCGTTGCGACAGCGGCGACCTCTGTCGAATTTATTGTCGCCGGATTAAGCGAAGCCACCTTCAGCATATGCGCAATTTTGGGATTAGTAATTGTAGATGCTAGCGTGAAGAAAATTGACTGGTCGGCTGCAAACACCCTGTCCTGGCTTTTTTTGTTGGCCGTTCTGGCGCTGCTTGGTTTAGCTATGATCGTGGCCGGTGTCCGTGGAACTCCACGACGGATGGATGGTTGAGATGGCATAAGGCATCAGTTTTGGGCGAGGGGGTGCCTACGTATGAGAAGACCTGCAACGCGTGGATGAGCTGCTCCTTGATGGTATGTAATCATCCATTTCGATTTAACAATCTTCTTGTAGGGGCGGGTTTGCCCCGCCCAATTATGGGTAAATGGCTCTGCGCCTTTATTTCTTTTCAGGCGGGCAAATGTAGGCATTCTCTGGGGAGAATTGATCTTCAATTATTTTGACCTATGGCGATGACTACATTTCCCTTTTTGTGCCCTTTGTCGACATACCGGTGGGCCTCGGCAGTTTGCGCTAATGGATAACGTCTATCGATTACCGATTTTATCTTTCCCGCTTCAATAAGCTCTCTGAGAAAAACTAGATTCTCGGCTTTTTCGCTTGTCGAAGATGCAACGGAAAGATAGGTGCCATTTTTCTTAAGCGCACATTTGCTCTGCGATTTCGAAATCTTGCCCACCGCGTCGAAAATAACATCATAGGTCTCACCGCTTTTGGTGAAATCTTCTTGGGTGTAATCAATGACATTATCGGCTCCCAGAGATTTCACCATTTCCAAATTCGTGGTGCTGCATACCCCGGTAACTTCTGCCCCAAAGTATTTGGCAAGCTGCACCGCGTAAGTACCTACACTTCCAGAAGCTCCATAGATAAGGGCTTTCTGTCCGCTCTGGATATTTCCTTTTCTAAGAAAATGCAATGCTGTATTTCCGCCAACAGGAACGGCAGCGGCTTCCTCATAGGTCATATTGGCTGGTTTTATTGCCAGCATTCCGTCTTCAGACAGACATATGTACTCAGCATAAGTTCCCCCTCCAAAACCGGTGCTTGCAAAAACTTGATCGCCTTTCCTAAAGCGTGTTACATCTTCGCCGACTGCTTCAATTTCCCCGGCTAACTCATGTCCTAGAATTTTATTTCTGCCGAGACCAAAAATGAAATGAACCACTATTCTGAAAGGGAATGTGAGACTTCGAGTTAATACGTCCCCAGCTGTTACCGTCGTCGCAACTATTCTTATTAGTACTTCATTGTCCTTGGGAGTAGGTTTTTCTACCTCTTTAAGCTTAAGAACATCAGGGGGCCCATACTTTTTGTAAACGATCGCTTTCACGAGGATTCCTCTAGCCTTGAAGTTAGGTTTTATTATTGTTTTTCATAGTTATGACTACTTTTCCTCGGGCGTGTCCATCTTCAAGATAGCGGAGAGCTTCAGGAACCTCACTTAACGGGTAACGTCTATCGATTACTGGTACGACTTTGCCGGATTCAAAAAGCTCTTCCAAAAAGGCCAAATCTTCCTTGTTGTTTGGTTTCCACATCACGCTTCCCATTTTCTTGCTCCCTGTCATTGAAATCAATGGTCCAAGAGTAAAAGCTTGGATAACTGCAGCCATGGAACCTCCGACAAAGACATAAATTCCCTTGGGGCTTAAAGCACGCTTGTAAGCGAAAATCGAACGATAGGCCACAACATCAAGAATGAGGTCATAACGCTGCCCAGATTTGGTGAAATCTTCTTGAGTGTAATCAATGACATGGTCCGCACCAATCGAGCGCAGCATGTCCAATTTTCTCGCGCTATCCACGCCAGTTACTTCAGCCCCGAACGATTTGGCAATCTGCACCGCAAACGTACCCACACCACCACCCGCACCATTAATTAAAACTCTTTGTCCAGGCTGAACCTGTCCATTATCCGATAGCATAAGGCTGGGCGAAGATGGCGCAACAGCTCGAAGATTCTGAAGGGCCACGACTGCCGATGTAGGTACGGCTGCGGCTTCCTCGAATGACATACTGACCGGTTTCAGCCTTAATGCATTTTCAGGAACACAAACATACTCCGCAAAAGCTCCAAAACCTAACGGAAAAGATAAGTCCCCCCATACCTCATCACCTGGCTGAAATTGCTTTACGTTTACCCCAACCGCTTCAATCCGTCCGGCAATGTCAGATCCGAGTATTTTATGCGCTGGTTTTAGAGGCGCCATCATACGGATCACGAACACACCTCTCAAGGTTTCAAAATCAGGGGCATTTAAGGATGTCGCATGAATTTTTACCAGTGCTTCATCCTCCTTTGGGATAGGTTTGTTTACCTCTTTTAGCCGAAGAACATTCGGAGATCCGTATTTTGTACATACGATCGCTTTCATGAGTTTCCTCCTTATTTACTTTTATCGGGCCTTGCAATCTCCGTACATTTCTGTTCTGGCAGACTCGGAAAGGATTGCGGATTATGTGAATCCCTTAACGATCAGCCATACCCCTAGAACTAGTTCGAATGGAAGGTATAGAAGTCCGACTGCCATTATGGGGTGAGTGAAATCACGATCATAGAGCTGCAAAAGGACAGGTATTAAGAGCAGGCTGACCGCTACAAGGCCCCAGAGAGATAATGCCTGTGGGATGACCCCCGAATTAAGAAACAGGGAATACCACAATATTCCACCCAAGCAGAAGAATAAGACATGTATACGGGTTCCCTGTCTATCAATGCCGTAATACAAGAAGTCACCCAGCGTTTGAAAGTAAGAGGGTTCTGGA
>JADFRQ010000008.1 GCA_022561215.1 Chloroflexota bacterium
CTCGATGCAATCAACCACATCAAGGATCACATCGATGGCACCCTGTCCTATCGCTGGTCCTGTCGAATGGGCGTGTGCGGCAGCTGCGGGATGATGATCAATGGGGAGCCGAAGCTGAGTTGCGCCGCTTTCCTCCGGGATTACTACCCCAACCCCATTCGGATTGAACCGCTGGCCAATTTTCCCATCGAGCGCGACCTGGTGATCGTGATGGATGACTTCATGGAGAAGCTGACCAGCGTCAAGCCGTGGATCCTTCGTGAGCAGGAGATGCCAATCTCGGAGGGCGAGTACCGACAGACGCCGGCTGAGCTGGATCGTTACAAGCAATTCAGCATGTGTATGAATTGCATGCTGTGCTACTCGGCCTGTCCAGTCTTCGCCTTGGAGCCGGATTTCATAGGCCCGGCGGCGCTTGCCCTAGCCCATCGCTACAACTTGGATTCGCGCGACCAGGGTCGAAGTTGGCGGGAGACGGTGCTCTCGACTGAAGAGGGGATCTGGGCCTGCACCTACGTTGGCACCTGTACGATCGTCTGCCCTGTAAATGTCGACCCGGCCGGCGCTATCCAGCAGGAAAAATTATCCACTACTACCGAGTGGTTTAAGGGTGTTCTGATGCCGTGGAAGGGCCGATGAGACCGTTCGTACGGCCTGTTCCAACCACCTGGTGGCTCAAGCGACGGGTCTATTTCCTATTCATCCTGCGCGAGCTGACCAGCGTCTTCATTGCCGTTTACTTGATCCTATTCCTCAATTTGCTTTATCAGCTTTCGTTAGGACGGCAGGCATACGAAACTTATCTGGGCTTTCTCGCTACGCCGGGGATGATTGTCTTTCATGCCGTAGCGTTCGTCGCCGCGCTGTACCATACGTTCACCTGGTTTGGGCTTCTCCCGAATATCATCGTATTGCGTATTGGCGAGAATCGGGTCCCATCGAGGCTCATTACAGGCGCCAACTACGTACCATGGATCGCCGTGTCTGCAATTATTTTCCTGATCCTCAAGGGCTAAGGGATGCGTAAAAGCAACGAACCTGTGCTTTGGTTTCTGTTCGGCGCTGGAGGTGTACTTGCGGCTTTTCTGGCGCCGATCCAAATCGCGCTCACTGGGATCGCTGGACCGGCAGGTTGGCTCGGTAGTTCATTTGAGTACGAGCGTGTTTTGGCCTTGGTTTCGCACCCAGTTACCAAGCTGTACCTCTTAGTGCTGATCACTTTGCCTCTCTTTCACTGGGCTCACCGGTTCCGTTTTACGGTCGTGGATCTGGGGTTAAGAGCGAGCAAGCGGGCAATCGCCGTAACCTTCTACGGCGTCGCAGCGATCGGTTCGATTCTGAGTGTGCTGGTTCTTCTCAGGCTCTAGGCCCGGTCGATCGATAATCCGTACTTTGGGTAATATTTCAGTCAGGACTTTCGCCTAACAGCAGGACAACCGAAAATCCGGGTTAACGACCAAGCGAGTCAGTAGTTGAAGGAATCCCGCGTGCTGCAAGAGTCAATCCTGGATCTTTCTTCGCTATTCGATCGTCCTCCGAGCATCTTGGTAGCGGACGATGAATGGCCCACCCGTGGCGCGCTGCAGGCCCACCTGACGTAGCCCGGTTGCGAGGTCGTGCCGGCAGCTGATGGTGAGACCGCGCTTAAACTAGCCGTCGTATCGGGAAAGACGGATTAGGCCTAAAAACGAATTAGCCCTCAAGTACACTTGACCATACTCACCATCCATGCTCCAATCGAAGCGAAGCATCCTGCGCCGAAAAGGTGGATGATTGAAGGGTTATGGACTTAAA
Source organism: Chloroflexota bacterium (assembly GCA_022561215.1). Lineage (GTDB taxonomy): Bacteria > Chloroflexota > Anaerolineae > Anaerolineales > E44-bin32 > JADFRQ01. The sequence continues at coordinate 1,795 of JADFRQ010000008.1, forward strand.
AGCAATTTTCGATCGCGCACCGCGAATTCTCGTCGCCGATGACGATTGGTTGAATCGAGATCTGCTTAAAACGTATCTCACTTCATCCGGCTGTGAGGTGTTTGTCGCCTCCGATGGCCAGGCAGCATTGGAACTGGCAATGGAAGCGCCGCCCGATCTGGCATTGATTGATGTTCAGATGCCGAGGATGGATGGCGTTGAACTCTGCCGCATCATGAAGTCGATGCCTGAAACGCGCTTTGTCCCCATAGTCATCGTCACCGCCTTCGATACTGATGAAGAGAAAATTAAGGCCATCGATGCGGGTGCGGATGACTTTATCAGCAAGCCCTACAGCTCCCTGATCTTGCTCACGCGTGTGCGCTCGCTCTTGCGTATGAAGAAATTAAACGACGATGTTGAAGCTCGTAATCGATTGCTGCGTAAAGTGCTCGATCGTTATGTGGCCGTGGATGTCGCCGATATTATCCTCACCGATCCGGAGCACTATCTCAAATTGGGTGGCGAGACGCGCATGGTCACCATACTCTTTGCCGATATTCGCGGGTTTACAAAATTTACCGAGCAGCATACGGCGCCGCAGGTTATCGAGACTTTGAACCGAATTTTTGATCCGCTGAGCAACCTGATCTTCGCCTATCGGGGAACCTTCGACAAATACCTGGGAGATGGCCTCATGGCTTTCTACGGTGCGCCACTTTCAGAACCCGACGATGCTCAGCGTGCACTTAATACAGCCTTCGCCATGCAGCGCCTCTTTCATACCCTGCGCAAGGACACGGGTTATTTGTTGAAGGGCCTGGATCTCGGCATTGGGCTGCACTCCGGTGAAGCCGTTGTCGGAAACATCGGTTCCGATTTTGTGATGGATTACACTGTCGTTGGGGACGCCGTTAACGTTGCCAAAAGGCTCCAGGAAGCTGCCAAGGAAGGACAGATTCTGATGAGCGAGGCGACCGCCGACCAAATTACAGATGCAACCAAAGAAAAATTAGCCCCGATCTTCCTTCCCGGCCGGCAGGAAGCCGTGACCGTTTACCTCGTTCAACCCCCGGAAGAATTCGAGGAAATGCCGTATCGCAAACGCTCCAGCCCCCGCTAGCTCAAAAAGATCACGCCGAGATCTGCGCGTGAGTTTTAGCTTTCCTTGGCTGGAAACGATCAGGGTTTCATCCTAATTGTGCAGCTGGATACTTGCCAGGCCCGCTCGATGCATCTCCAGGCAAGCTTTTATATTTGACGAGGTTGATAATCGAACTTTAATTTTCGGCGAGGTTCGATCTTGCGCAAGAACAGTATCCGCTTATTGTCTTAGTCCCCGGATTCTTTGTGCATGGGCACAATATGCTCGCGGCCCATGCGAACACGCACCTGATGTTCTTTGCCATCATCAACAAGGGGGATCAAAGTGTCGGGGAGCACACGACCATCGAGAACGATTTCTTGAATCCCCTTACTTACACTTTCTTCGTTGTCGACTGCGATGTGATAACGTGATTTTCCCCAGCGGTAGGTGATCTCAAAACCCGGCCATGAAGGCGGAATGCGAGGGTCGATATGCAGTGCCTCCCCTTTGCGCTGCAGTCCGAGGATGCCCTCGAGGTAAAGACGGTAGAGCCACGCCGCCGATCCCGTGTACCAGGTCCAACCCCCACGTCCGTTGTGAGGTGGGGTGCTGTAGATATCAGCAGCAACGACATAGGGTTCGACACGATACTTTTCAGGATCCTGCCCGTGCATAATGGGGTTCAAAAGGCGTTTGTAGCTGATCGCGCCGGGTCCCCCATCGGGGATCTGGTAGGAGCGCACAATCATGGTCGGTTTTTGAACACGAATGACAGTCTTCTGGACGACACTGCTGATATTCCAACCGGTTAATCCGCTTCCTCCATGGCTGCTGAGAATTATGAGATCGACGTCATTGTTCTGGACGAACTCCACGATGCGCGTCGCCGGCTCTCCCTCGACCACAGAAAGGGTCACGTCTAAACCTTCCTAAGACAGTCGAATTTTTATACGTTTGAGGTAGGCGCGTGCCTCCGCTTCGCGCATTTGCCAGTCCAAAGGGTCAAAGGCGTCGGCCAATCCCATTGGACGAAGAACGGCTCATTACGCGCAACAATGTGACGTGTGAAGTGAATGGGCCAGCGACCGCCAATACGTGGGGAAGGACGCGTTCGGCTAAGAAAGACCCGTCTAGAGGGACTAGGATATGGTCGAACATCAAATCACTCCCTTTGGTGAGGTCCCTCATGAAGGGACGACTTTCTGCCTCTTATTAAGCAAAGGGATGTAGGTGAATATTGTTGGGATAGAGATGGAATGGTAAGAACCTGCGAGGCGTAGCAACACTTTGCCCAAAGGTCCACTTCCCACTCGACTTTATTATTACGACGTAAGGGATGCGAGATTTCTTACGAATCAGGTGGTTACAGTATGCATGGGAGTGCTACGCTGGAATTTTAGGGTGCTGAAAAAGGGTGCATAGTATAATCCCGCCAAGCCCCAGTAGCTCAAATGGATAGAGCGAAGCTCTCCTAAAGCTTAGGTTGGGGGTTCGAATCCCTCCTGGGGTACTCCCCCTTTAGCTAATAGTGAAACATCTCCTGAAACGAACCTTCACGCGGAAACTACGAAGTTCTCCACAGGCTTAGGCCTACTGCGTATGCTTACTACGTAAGTTGAAGTTCGAATCCCTTGCTTGGGATACTCCTTCTTGCAAATAATCCTTGAGATAATCAGTCACCGGCCACATGCTTTACAGGATTTACTCCTCGTCGAACATTTTTCCAATGCGTGGGGAAATCGAGATAGCTCATGAATTCATCCCTGGCTGCCGCGCAGGATCTTGATTTCGCTCCCAAGGAAGGCGTGGGTTATGATTATGTGAAAGAGACGTTTTTTGTATCCCACATTCCTTGGCGGTTGCGCGTGTGCCAATGCAATGCCCCATGTGAATAGTTAAATTCAAGAAAATCGCATGGACCCCATTATCGAAGATCTACAAAAACTCAATAAGATTTCGGAAACGCTAAACCGAGCCGTCGATGTTCATTCCGCACTGAATTCGGCGCTATCCGATCTGATTTCGTTGATGGGTTTGGAGACTGGATGGATTTTCTTATCCGATCTATCGGCAGTAGAGCGTCAATGGGGAAAAGGGTATGTTCTCGCTGCGCACCATAACTTGCCACCGGGGATGGCGGTTGATAAGTACGCGCCTTGGAATGGCGGCTGTGATTGCCAGGGATTATGCACTAAGGGCAAACTGACAGAGGCCTTCAACGAAGTTCGCTGCTCAAGGTTGCCAGATGCGGAGGGCGATCGCCGTGGTTTGGCTGTCCATGCCTCCGCGCCACTGCGATCCGGGAACAAAGTTTTGGGAATACTCAATGTCGCCGCAGATGAATGGGCATCATTTGAACCGCGCGCGCTAGCACTCCTGGGCAATGTCGGTGCGCAAATGGGGATTGCGCTCGAGCGCGCGCAGTATTTCGACATGCTCAACGAAAGACGCATCAACGAGCAAGCCGTGCTGCTTGAATTATCAAGGCAGCTTTTGCAGCGGCCTGCCCTGGATGAATTAATGAACTTTCTTGTGAGCGAGGTATGCCGCATATCGGATGCGGATGCCTCTGCCGTTATTCTTCCCGGAAACGATCCGCAAACCCTCGATTATTGTGCAGCCGCGGGATGGAAATCAGATCCGGTTAAAGCCAAACGTACTACACCAGCCGATCAGAGCAGCAGTGCGGGCTGGGTGATGCACATGCAGGAACCGATGAGGGTGGAAGACTTGAAAAAGCATAGTCCTATTCAATGGTCGCCGGATTGGATCCAGGCTGAAAATTTTCGCGGACATACGGCTCTGCCCCTGATCGTAGATGAACGATCGATTGGGGCGCTGGTCATGAATAATCGTTCTCCGCGATCCGTTGAAAAAGATGAGCATCGCTTTTATAAACTTATGGCCAATTTAGTTGCCTTGGCAATCGAAAATGCACGCTTGGCGACAGAAGAAGTTGCTAGGCAGCGGCTGGAGGATAAACTTGCGGTGGGGAGAGAAATTCAAATTAGCCTACTGCCACAATCGATCCCTCAGCAACCAGGCTGGGAATTTGCAGCAAAGTATCAAGCAGCCAGGCAAGTCGGCGGAGATTTTTATGATTTTATTGAATCTGCAGAATCGAAACAACGCTTGGGAATTGTGATGGCGGATGTATCCGATAAGGGTGTTCCCGCTGCATTATTCATGGCTATGTCGAGAACAACGATCCGCGCAATGGCATTGGGAAATCGGTCACCCAGCCAAACATTGGAGAAGGCCAATCAATTAATCCTCAAAGATAGTCATGCAGATCTATTTTTAGCCGTGTTTTATGGTGTTTTGGATATGAAAAACGGTAGCTTTCAGTATGCAAATGGGGTCACACTCGACCGCTGCACTTCCGCTCCTCGACCGGCGATGTAGCTGAGCTCGTCTCCAGAGGGATTATTTTGGGAATTTTTGAAGAGGTAGAGATCGAAGAGCGAGAGGTTAGGATTGAGCCAGGGGACTTTTTGCTGCTTTTCACAGACGGAGTTACCGAGGCGACAAACCAGAAATGGGAGTTATTCGGCATCGAACGTCTGCAGGCCATGCTGGTTGACCATAGCGGGAGTACCGCTGAGGAGATCGCCGAATCGATCTTGCAGGAGATCGAGACTTTCGTTGACGGAGCCCCGATTGCAGACGATATGACCTTCGTGGTCTTGCGCAGAAGCACTGGCCAACAGATCGCATGAGTTCCGGCGCCTCCATATTCATGATTTTTTCGTCCGCTTTTTTCTCTTGGTTTATCCTGAATAAAACCTCAAGCTTCGCTTTCCTTTATGCTTAAGAAAAATTGGGAGGGTATCGAATTCCGTGTGGATCTTGCGGGTGAAGATCACGTATAGAGACCGCTGCCGATGATCGATATTCCGATTCGTGTGCTTATTGTCGCCAATGACCCTCTAGCAAGAGCTGGATTAAGTGCCTTGCTCGAGGATCGTGCAGAATGTGCCGTTGTCGCTTCGCTTCCTGTGCAGGATCTTAACGAGCGTATGCTCGACATTTATCAACCAGATGTGCTCCTGTGGGACGCAGGCTGGGAAAATGAGGCGACGGATCAGCGCAAGGATGCGTCCTGGCTCTCAGAAGATAGCCCACCGATCATTGCCTTACTTTCCGATAGAACACAATCCATCGGTGTTCGCCCTCAGGGAATGCTCGCACGCGAGGCGGATGGTGATGAGCTTATTATCGCCATGCAAGCGGTCATTCGAGGCCTAACGATCTTGCGGCCAGAGTTTGGAACGCAGATATTACCTTCGTCTAAAGGACTGGATATTTATCCCATTGAGCAACTAACAGCCAGGGAAATTGAAGTGCTGCAACAATTGGCAGAGGGGCTTCCCAACAAAACCATCGCCGAGCGATTAGGGGTCAGTGAGCACACCATCAAATTCCATGTGAATGCGATATTCCGCAAACTCGGGGCGCAGAGCCGCACGGATGCGGTAGTAAGGGCGACGCGGTTGGGTTTGATTCTCCTCTAAATCAGAGGGTTCACTTTCGATGCAACATGGCGGCAGACGGTGCATTGCACCTTTAGTGAGCGTTGCACCTAGTTTGCTTTCTGTGAAGGGTTATTTCCTCATCGCAAGACCCAATTCATACGAAAGGGTGGCTGTGTACAATCCGGGGTTATGACAAGATATCAAGCGCTCTTAAAAAAAGGATCTAGTGGATGATGAAGGATTCTTTGTGCGCAAGCTTCCTTAAAAAGGTGCAACGCACTTGGTAAGTGCAATGCACCTATGACCATTCCGCGGCGTCAATCCTGAAGGCCGGATTTCGAGGTGTTGCAATGGCAACAATCTGTCGGTAAGCACATCAACACTTCATAGGCAATTCGTAGGGGCGAAGCAGCTGCTTCGCCCGCCGAATCTGAAATCATGGATCTAACTAATCATCCGCTCCCGCTGGTATCTCGAATTCTACACTTGATCGATTCCCCCCTAGCCATAAGGATGGGCAGCAACTCATCGAATGGCGGATGTGCTTCCTGCATCGGGGCGCTATGCTATGGGGAAGAAGTGTTCCGTCAACAATTGATGTATTTCGGGAGGGACGTATGGCAGAGGTAATTCAAGAAATGTCGGCCGGGCTGGCAAAACTCGTCGAGGCGGCGCAAGCTGTTGTGGTGCGCGTGGACGGAAGGCGCAGGCTATCGGCGACAGGCATCGTATGGTCGGAGGATGGCGTCATAGTGACGGCCAATCATGTGCTGAGGCGCGACAACAAATTGCGCGTTGGTCTTGCTGATGGCTCGAAGATCGATGCCGAATTGATCGGTCGTGACCCGACCACGGATCTGGCTGCTTTGCGGATCAAAAGTGCAGGGCTTGAGACTCCGAATTGGGGCAAACCGAGTGATCTGCAAATTGGACACATCGTACTAGCATTGGGGCGCCCGGGTAAAAGCGTGCAAGCGACTTTGGGGATTATCAGCGCATTAGGGGGCACATGGCGCACCCCAGCCGGCGGACAGGTTGAAAATTATCTTCAGACGGACGTGATTATGTACCCGGGATTCTCAGGGGGTCCACTTTTAAGCGTTGAAGGGAGCGTTCTGGGCTTGAACACTTCTGCGATTCGGGGGGTGAGCGTGTCTCTACCCACTACGACACTTCAGCGCGTAGTCGAATCGCTTCTGGCCCATGGGCGGGTACGGCGCGGCTATCTCGGGGTGGGAATTCAAGCGGTTAAACTTCCACAATCGCTGGTGGAAGAGTTAGGACAAGAAACCGGACTGCTGGTTGTTTCTGTCGAGCCGGATAGTCCTGCAGATGAAGCGGGGATCACGTTGGGGGATACGATTTTGGCAATGGATGAAAATGTCATCGAGCAAATGGACGATTTGCTTGCCGCCCTCGGCCATGAGCGGGTGGGAACCGAAACAATGTTGCAGCTGTTGCGAGGCGGGGAAAAGCTAGAGCGTAGCGTTAAGATCGGTGAACGTTAGGCGGATAAGGCGCGGATGATGACCGTATTGGAACGCATCAATGCAGAATTGGGTGAGTTATCGAAAGAGGTGCAAAAGAGTCTTGTGCGCGTGAGCAGCGGCGAGCGTGGAGAGGGGGCCGGAACGATCTGGCATGCCGAAGGATTAATCCTCACCAATGCCCACGTGGTGCTTAACGATGATATCAGGGTGACCTTGCCGGATGGAGTGCGGAAGAAGGCTACCTTGTTGGCGATGGATCGTGAGCTCGATCTGGCCGCGCTGGCCGTCGAAGCGTGGGATCTTCCCACGATTGACTTGGGATCATCCGATTCGATGCAGGCCGGTGAGTGGGTAATCGCTTTCGGTCATCCATGGGGGGTGAATGGCGCAGCGACAGCAGGGGTGTTCATTGGCCAGGGGCGAACTGTGCAGGAGCGCCCACAATGGGGAAGGGAGTGGCTGGCGGTGAGTCTACACTACCGTCCGGGACATTCTGGGGGTCCGCTCGTGGATGTGAATGGAAACTTAATCGGCATTAATACGGTCATGGTGGGACCGGATGTTGGCCTGGCGGTTCCAATCCATGCAGTGAAACGATTTCTAAAGGAAAACTTGAACTCAATTTGATGGGTTTTTCCATTCGGCGAACTTCTCTGAAAGCTTGCTGAAGGATAGTCGTTCGCGTTTAACTTTCAGCGGCGGCGACGGAGTACAACGTCCACTCACCAGGTACACCCTTAAGCGTGCGCGTAGCGCGTTTTATAAATTCGATTCCGCTTCCCACGACAGCATCTTTAAGCGTACCCGTCACCAAAATTTCGCTCGGATCAGCGTAACCGATAACTCTAGCGGCGATATGAACCCCGATTCCCCTGATGGAGTCCTCGGCAATTTCTATTTCGCCGATATGTAGCCCACAGCGTATTTCAATATCCAGATCACGGACTGCAGTGATGATGCTGGCAGCGTAACGTGTGGCCTGCGCGGGAGCATCAAAAAGAATAAGAAATCCATCTCCGGTTGTTTGCACGATGCGGCCCGAATAGGCACTTATTTGTTCTCGCACGAGGGCGTTATGGCGCTCAAGAATATCCAGCCACACTGCATCACCGCGCGCAGCAGCAAGCTCGGTGGAGCCCACAATATCGGTGAAGAGGATCGTCGCCAGGCGGCGCTCGGGCTTTTGAGGTGCTTTCTCTGGCGCTTGTTTTCCTGGCTCGGTTCCCAAAAACTTACGCAGCTCCGACCTGAAGCGTTGCCATGCAGGCTCACTCTCGATAAGAATATGGTTTCTGCTCTCCAGTGCTACAAATAGGGCATTGGGAATGAGCGACGCCAGGAGCTTGCCCTCGTCAAAAGGGACGACCTCATCCCTGCGCGCATGGAGAACGAGCGTGGGAACCGTGATCATGGAGGCCAAATCCTGGACATCCGTGCGATGCATCTCTTGCTCTAGTTGGGCAGCAACTTCGGGCTCCGCGGAGAGGCGCATGAGTTCACTGAGCGAATCCATTTGTTCTTTGCTGCCTTCAGGCATCAGTGCGACGGTGAAGAATTGGCGAAACGCGGGATTATCACGTCCCCAGCCAATCTTCATCATGGCGATCAAAAGCTTTTCTTCCTCGAGTTGTTCCTCGGAAAGTCCTCGATTGAGCCAGCCGCGCGCATACGCTCCGAGAAGAATTAAATGGCTGACTTTCTCCGGATGGCGCGCGGCATAAGCCACGGCAACTGTGCCGGCTTGGGACATGGCATAGAGGGGAAAACGATCGAGACCGGCGGCATCCACCACCGCTTCAAGATCGCTCACCCAGGCTTCGAACGATAAATCCGCCGCATTCCAATTGGAGAGCCCTGTTCCGCGTTCATCGTAGCGGATCAGCGTATGGTTTTCTGCCAGTAGCCGCAGATGATGTTCCCATACGGGGCTCTGCCAATCGTATTCCAGATGGCTGATGAAATTGGCCGCCCTGACGAGTGGAGGCCCCTCACCGGCGATGGCGTAGGCAATGCGAACGCCGTCCTGCGCAGTGCAGAAGCGAACTTCTTGATCCATGGATAAATTTTACTCGACGATGATGCCGCTCTGTCCTTGGCGTGGCGATGCATATGCGCGCATTGTACTTTCAACATCGAAATCGGACTCATTTTCATTCCCCTCGCGAGGAAAGCAGCATAGGTTACAATTTTCTTCAGGCTTGAAGGTGGGTGGCATCTTCCCTGGAAGTGTTATCAAGTTTGAAGAAAGCGGAATCCGAATGAATCCGCAAATCGTTTCGCATTGAAAGGACAATTCCCTTGTTACGCAACCTAGCGAAGTGGTCGACTCTTTTTCTGTTCACAATCGTTGCCGCATGCACGCCGGAAATTGAGGAGACATCGGGCGTTGTGACATCGGGCGCTGCGACATCGGGCGTTGTGACTCAGTGGGATCAACCCCCAGAACTCAGCATTGATCCGGGAAAAATCTATCTGGCGATACTCGAAACCGAGAAGGGTTCCATCAAGATAGAGCTTTTTGCGAGACAAACACCGGTGACGGTTAACAATTTCATCTTCCTCGCCAACGCAGGTTTTTACGACAACACAACCTTCCATCGCGTGCTCCCGGATTTCATGGCACAGGGCGGGGATCCGGAGGGAACAGGGGCCGGGGGTCCGGGATACCGTTTTCAGGATGAGATCATACCGGGATTAAATTTTGATGAAGCTGGTTATTTGGCGATGGCCAATTCGGGGCCAGGTACGAATGGTAGTCAATTCTTCATTACCTTTGGTCCGACAGAATACCTGAACGGGCGGCACACGATCTTCGGCAAGGTGGTAGAGGGAATGCAGGTAGCCCTTTCGCTTACCCTGCGTGATCCCGCAGCCTCCCCGGATTTCGAGGGCGATAAACTCCGGCGGGTCCTGATTGAGGAGATTGCGACAAGTTTGCTGCCAACGCCTGCACCCACAGCTGTGCCTGTTGTGCCTGTTCTGAAAAACGGCAGACCGCTAGCCTCCCTGGAAATCGCCGCGCGGGAAAATCTTTACACCGGCAAACCAGCGATGGTAATTGACCTGGAAAAAGAATATACAGCGAAGGTCTCGACGACACAGGGTGAGTTTATCATTCGCCTGGATGCCGTATCTGCACCAGAAAGTGTGAACAATTTTGTTATCCTGACGCAACTCGGCTATTACGACGCCTTTCCAATCAATTTAGTTAACGAGGACGAACTCGTGTTAATCGGATCTCCCGGGAGCACTGCAACCAGCGATATTGGTTACACTCTGCCGTCCGAGCTAGGGCTTGCGAATAAGCGCGCGGCGGTAGGTTATTGGTTCCGTCAAGATCTGCTCAGTTCCAGTGCCAGCCAGTTTTATATCCTTATGGCAGATCAATCGCTGATGAACGACGTGTTCACCGTCTTTGGCGAGGTGATTGAGGGAATGGACGTCGTTGAAATGTTATCCGTTGATGATCTCGTGCAGAATATATTTATTGAGGTGGCAGAATAACCTCGTATTGTTTTGCTGTTGCCAGGGAACATCTTTCCGATTGAGAAATCCTTATGCCGGCGAATGAATTACCGCGTTGGGATATGACGGTTGTCTATCCCAGCCTTGATTCGGAAGAGTTCAAAGAGGGTTTTGAATCGACAATCAAAATCATTGCTGATCTTATTGAACTTTTCGAGACGTTCGATATTCGCAAGAAAGATAACCTTCCCCTTGATGATGACACCGTAGAAGCCTTCGAAGCAGTCGTTGCACGCTTTAATGAAGTCCTCGAGACGATCCAGACCACGAATGCTTACATTCAAAGTTATCTGACGACCGATTCGCGCGACACAACCGCGCAGTCTTTTTGGAGCACTCTGCAGGCAAAACAAGTTCGGCTCTCGATTCTGGGAACCAGGTTCTCGGCTTGGGTGGGGTCGCTCGATGTCGAAGGCCTTATCGGCCGGTCCAACGTGGCGAGCAAACATGCCCATATGCTACGCAAAGCAAAAACCGAATCCGAACACTTGATGTCGCAAGATTTAGAGGAATTGGCCGCTGAATTAAGTCTCAGCGGTGGAAGCGCTTGGGCAAAGTTTTACGGCAATTTCAGTTCGCAGATCCTTGTGGAGCTAGAGCAGGACGGGGAAATTAAACAGCAGCCGATGAGTGTGATACGCAACCTTGCCAGGGACGCCGATAGAGAGATCCGTCGCCAAGCCTATGAGGCAGAACTAGAGGCATGGGAGGCCGCAGCGCTGCCAATCTCCTCGGCAATCAATGGCATCAAGGGAGTGGTCACCACCCTTGGAGGAAGACGAAACTGGGATTCTGCCCTGGCGATCGCGCTCTTCAACAACAATATCAATCAAAAAACATTGGATGCAATGATGGAAGCGGCACAAGAATCTTTTCCCGACTTTCGCCGCTATCTTAAAGCCAAGGCCAAAGCGCTCGGCCTGCGTGTACTTGCCTGGTACGATCTCTTCGCGCCGATAACAAGTGCAGGAACGGAGTGGACCTATGAGGATGCCAAGAGTTTTATCATCGAGAATTTTTCCACCTACTCCGCCTCGCTTAGTGCGCTGGCGAAACGCGCTTTTGATAATAATTGGATCGATGCTGAACCGCGTCCTGGAAAGCAGGATGGGGCATTCTGTATGCGTCTGCGAGGCGACGAATCCAGGATTCTGGCCAATTACAAACCGGTCTACGACGGCGTAAGCACATTGGCGCATGAGCTGGGCCATGCTTATCACAACGTCAATCTCGCCCAACGAACCTATTTACAAAGAAGCACACCTATGACTCTGGCGGAAACGGCGAGCATCTTCTGCCAGACGATCATCAAGGACGCCGCACTCGTCGGAGCCAGCGAAGAAGAACAATTTATCATTTTGGAGGAATCGCTCCAGAACAGTTGTCAGATAGTGGTTGATATCAGCAGCCGCTTTATTTTTGAGACAGGCTTGTTTTCGAAACGCAAGGAGCGTGAGCTCTCGATCGACGAGTTAAACGCGCTGATGCTGGATGCTCAGCGTCAGACCTATGGCGACGCGCTCGATCCGCAGAAACTTCATCCTTTCATGTGGGCGGTGAAGGGTCACTACTACAGCACAGGACTTTCCTTTTACAATTTTCCTTACATGTTTGGGCTACTCTTTGGCTTGGGGTTGTACGCTCAATATCAGCAAGATCCGGACAAATTTCGGCTAGGGTATGACGATCTGCTTTCTTCGACGGGATTGGGGGATGCCGCCGAGCTGGCCGCGCGTTTCGGGATCGAAATCCAAGAACCCGCATTTTGGCGCGCGAGTCTGGATGTAGTGCGCGGGGATATCGATCGCTTCGAATCATTGGTTGAGCAGAGGATAAAATAAGTTCCAAGTTATTGGTAACAAGGTATAAGTATGGCGGCCCATTTTCCAACGAAAGACGATGGTTGCAAGGGCCTCTCGAACTTATACCTCCGGGAGGTTGATTTGCCTCTGCAGCTATCCGCTTCAGCCGTTTGATGAACCCTCGCGCGAGCTCACTGGCCTAACACAGGTTTGCGAACTGTTGCTGCCGCATGCGCTATGTAAGGTTGCTGCTTGACAAGGAAACCAAAAAAATAGTACAATTGTTCTAGTAGCCGATGGGCGAAAATAAATAAACTCCTGGCTGCCCTGGCCAGAAATTGATGAAACCTCCCCATCGGAAAGGAGATCCCAATGTTTCAGAAAGTGATTCTTGTTGGCAACCTCGGGCGCGACCCAGAAATGCGCTACACGCCGGGGGGACAAGCGGTGACCAACCTATCGGTCGCCACAAATCGTCGCTACACCGACAGTTCTGGTGAGCAGAGAGATGAAACTGTCTGGTTTCGCGTGTCGGTGTGGGGCAAACAAGCAGAGGCGACCAATCAATACTTGAGCAAGGGCCGACAGGTATTGGTAGAGGGACGTCTCATTGCCGATGAAAACGGCAATCCCAAGACTTTCAGCCGGCAAGACGGTACGACAGGAGCTGCCTTTGAAGTTTCCGCGCAGACTGTACGTTTCCTCGGCGGCCGCTCGGATGCAGAATCCATGGACGAATTCCCTGGATCAAGCTCAATGCCCGAGAGCGCCGACGATATCCCCTTTTAGCTCTTCGTGGACAGCGACCCTCTGACTTATTTTGTCAGAGGGTCGCATTTAACTCAGTGGAGCAAAACCAAATGTCGCAACAAGAAAAGACGCCACCAAGGGGTGGACGCGTCGAAATACGCGTGCCTGGAAATCTTGAACCCGTGTATGTTAATTTCGCGTTGATAACGAATTCTCCTTCCGAAATTATCATCGATCTTGCCCAAATCATGCCGCGCATGCCGCGCGCGGTGGTAAAGGCGCGTGTTATTATGACACCAACCAATGCCAAGCTTCTCCATCGGGCATTAACCGAGCATATCTCACGGTTCGAAGAACAATATGGCGAAATCAATATGCCCAAAGGAACGTCATTGGCTGGCGAACTTTTTCGCCCATCTCCCGATGATCAGAAATCTGAGGACGATTGAGCGTCATGGACAACCTGGATGAAATAGGCGAACGAATACACGGGTATCTCGACGAAAAAAACACTGCCCGCGACGTAGCGCTTCAAAATTCCAGAACCCTGGTGAGGAACTGTTCGCAGGCCATACGTGCGGTGCACCGTAACGATCGCGATCTGGCTCAAGAACGTTTGCGATCAGCGCGCGATTTGGTCGGAAAATTACGCGGATTGTTAACTACATACCCCGATCTGTACTTCGCCGGCTACACGCGTGATGCACTTAAAGAATATGCCGAGGCGAGTATTGTTTACGCAATTGTTGGCAATGAGACATTGCCAGATCCGCATGACCTGGGAATAGAGTACTCAGCATATCTTGGTGGGCTGGGTGAAGCTGCAGGCGAGCTGCGGCGGCGCATCCTCGATATTCTCCGTCATGATGATATGCAAGAATGTGAACGCCTATTGGAAGTGATGGAAGATATTTATGGTTTTCTCGTGACCGTGGATTATCCTGATGCTTTAACCGGCAACCTTCGCCGAATCACGGATATGGTGCGCGGCGTTACCGAACGCACGCGTGGCGATCTAACGACGAGTATCCAACAAAGAGAGCTTAAAGTAGCGTTGCGCGATGTCGAAGAAAAATTGAATCGATCCCTGTAGTTCACCTTATAATAGCACCCATGGAAACCACGCTCCCTGCGATTAAAAGGGTTATTATCGCCGCGCATCCTGATGTACCGGAAGCGCTGGCACTGGTCGACGGCATAGGACGTTTTCTCACCGAGCACGGGATTAATGAAAGCCACGGCAAAATTTACGATCCTGGGATCCGCCAGGCAGTTCGCGACGGTGGCGTCGATCTTTTTATCGCATTAGGCGGAGATGGAACCATGCTCAGAGCGGGGCATCTCTGTGCTCCCTATAAGATACCCATCTTGGGCATCAACCTTGGGCGGTTTGGATTTTTGACTACTGTGCAGAGTGAGAATTGGAAGTCAACACTCGAGCAAGTGGTAGCGGGGGATTGTTGGCATGAACGGCGGATGATGCTGCATACCGAGCATCAGCGCCAAAATGAGACGCTGGGTGCATGGGAGGTGGTGAACGAATGTTTTGTCGGACGTGGGGATACGATGCGTCCGGTACACTTGGTTACAGAAATTGACGATTATGTCCTGACGACCTATGTCGCCGATGGATTGATCGTCGCCACAGCTACTGGTTCAACGGCCTATGCGCTTGCAGCCGGCGGGCCAATCCTGCCACCCCAATTGCGAAACATACTTATCGTACCGGTTGCGCCCCATCTTTCCGTGGAAAGAGCCGTCGTCCTGGATGAAAATTCATCGGTGCGAGTGACCATCGACAGCAAACACGCGGCCGTCCTCACCATCGACGGCCAGGTGTCCACTCCCTTGCAATATGGGGACCAGGTCGTAGTCAGCGCGAGCGATCATAATGTAAAGTTTGTGCGTGTTCAATCCCCTGACTACTTTTACCGTAATTTGACCTCGCGCATGAGCAAGAATCCCAGCGCAGGAGCGAGCACATGATGGAAGGCACATTGGGATGCGCCAATTAACCTCCAGGCGAGACGAATTTGGGATGCAAGCGCCGTGAATAAGCCTTTTGCCCGGCATGTGCGCTGCCTACGTCGGTTGGCCTTCGCTATGGCAGCATTCGATTGTGACCGAAGATTATGTTGATTGAACTGCGAATCCAAGAATTTGCAATTATCGAGAATCTGGTACTTGATCT
Source organism: Chloroflexota bacterium (assembly GCA_022561215.1). GTDB lineage: Bacteria > Chloroflexota > Anaerolineae > Anaerolineales > E44-bin32 > JADFRQ01. Next base: position 17,094 of record JADFRQ010000008.1, read on the forward strand.
GGGCCCGGGCTTGATTGTGTTCACTGGGGAGACTGGCGCGGGAAAATCGATCATTGTAGATGCGGTCGAAATGATCCTTGGCGGCAGAGCCGAAAGTGTCCAAATTCGAAGAGGCGCGGACAGGGCAGTGATCGAGGGAATATTTAAAGTGCCCTCGGGAGTTGCAAAGGAAACGGAAAATATCCTCGAGCGCGAGGCACTGGTTGGTGATCCGGGCTTTATTGTTTTAGGCCGTGAAATCCGCAGAGAAGGAAGAAATATTTGCCGCGTGAATGGTCGCATCGTGACATTGGCCGTTCTGCGTGAAATTGGGGAATGGCTCGTAGATGTTCACGGACAATCAGAACATCTAAGCCTGCTCCGGGTAAAAGAGCATCTCAACCTACTTGATCGATTTGCACATGTCGAGCTCTTGGTCAGCGAATATGTCGGCCAATACGATGATCTCCATCGAGTGCAGGGCGAGCTCAAGGAACTGCGCAATGCCGAGAGGGACACGGCACAAAGAATTGATTTGCTGGCCTATCAAATCAACGAAATCGATAGCTCAGCACTCATAACGGACGAGGAGAAAACGCTGGCGGGTGAACGAATTCGCTTGGCGAACGCGGAGCAGCTCGCGGAATTGGCCGGGCAGGCGATCCTGGCACTCGACGAAGATCATGGTGAGCGATCCTCTGCAACCGATCTCTTGGCTCTCACGGCCGACGCGCTCGCCAGGTTGGGAAAAGTCGACCAGAGCGTGGAGGCAGATTTACAGACCGCGCTGGATTTGACCGAAACGGCCGTAGATTTGGCGAAGCAATTGCGTAATTATCTAGGGCAAATCGCCCACGACCCCGCACGTTTAGATGAAGTTGAAGAACGTTTGGAGCTTATTCATAGTTTGGAACGTAAATATGGAAATGGAATTCCTGCGATTTTGGAATATGCCGAACAGGCCAGGGAAGAACTGGCGGGATTCACCTATGCCGAGGAGAAGCTGGAATCTTTGCAGGCCGAAGAGATGGTTCTCCTCCAAGAGCTGACCGGCAAGGCCGTGGAACTGTCACGAAGAAGAACGAAAGCCGCTGCCAATTTAGCCGATGGTGTGGTCGCCGAGTTGACGGAACTAAAGATGGCAGGGGCGCAGTTTGCTGTCGATCTCAATTGGGTAGACGATGCGCACGGAGTGCATGTCGATAAGCGCCAGGTCGCACTGCTGCCCAAGGGAATCGATACCGCAGAATTTTTGGTTGCCCCAAACCCCGGTGAAGGGTTGAGACCCTTGACGAAGATCGCTTCCGGAGGTGAAACAACCCGCCTGATGCTTGCGCTGAAGAATATGCTCGCCAATGCTGATCGAACTCCTACTCTGATCTTTGATGAAATTGATCAAGGAATAGGTGGCCGCGTGGGGGCGATCGTTGGTCGCAAGCTTTGGAATTTGGGACGCGAGCATCAAGTCTTATGTATCACCCATCTTCCGCAGCTGGCGGCATTTGGCGATCAGCACTTCAATGTTTCTAAACAAGTTCAGGAAGGTAGAACGCTCACGATCACCCGACCTCTGCAGGGATCGGAAAGAATCGTTGAGCTGGCGATGATGCTGGGCGGAGAATCAGAACCCAATTTGCAGAGTGCCGCAGAATTGCTAACGCTCGCTTCCAGCGCGCATGCCTCCCGCGTGGATAAATAAAATTAATTTACGAAAGGAAAGAAGTATTCCACTTAACGCGTCTAGAAAGAACATAACTTTGCAGACCGGCTCACGTATTCAGAAGAGGAAGGATCATGAATCTTTTAAGTGATACGCTCGGAATCAACGAATGGTTGGCAATCCTCAGGATCGGGATCGGTCTTTGGTGGCTGAAAAGCGTTTTCCATAAGAATATACGCAACTTTTTGGCAGGCGGCATTGTTACCTGGACAGTCGGATTGGCAGAAGCACATCCATGGACTTTTTATGGAAACTCGATCAAGAGTTTTGTAACACGAGGCGCACGCTGGTTTCCAGCGCTCTCGCTTCTTGGGGAATTGGCGGTGGGTATTGGGTTGACGTTTGGCTTGTTCACGCCGCTTTCGGCGCTCGTGGGGATATTTCTAAACATCAACTACATCGCGCTGGCGGGAGTGAAGCTCACTGATCCGGATGTAAACCCCGGTTTTCGGGTTGAACAGGGCCAAAATTGGAATATGATCGTTGGCGAAGTTGTGATCTTCGCTACCGGCGCGGGAGCCGTGTGGAGTATCGATCGTTTGCTGGGGATTTTCTAGGCACGATCGATCCTTCGTAATCCGAGTAGGGGCGTTCAATTGAACGCCCCTACGTCGTACAATTCCCAAGTTCATAATGTTGGATGGGATATGGCAGCCCAGGAGCAGCGCACTCCAATCCGAGATGAGAAGGTGATTCGTAGGGGCAATAGGAATATCCCGCTGCTTTGCGCATTGGCCGGTTATTCTGGAAATATAGCCAGTATAAAAAAAACCGTCTCGGAGAAACCAATCTCCAAGACGGCTTAATTTTGGCTACGTGGTTCTTATCTTCTTAAGCGGATACTTCTTCTTCAATGCTGATTGGCGTGCCCTGTTGGATGTGGCGGAAGACAACACCTTCCTCCTCAATATAATCCACGATCACCGTGTCGCCTTCTTCAAATTCGCCTTGCAGGATCTTGACCGAAAGCGGGCTTTCGACATATTTCTGCAATGCTCTCTGCAGTGGGCGGGCACCGAAAGTTGGCTCATAACCTTCCTGAGCAAGCCATGTACGCGCGGCAGGAGAAAGTTCGGCTTTCAAACCGTGTTCATCCAGGCGTTCAGCTACCAGCTTCATCTTGAGATCGACGATCAACTCCATTTGTTCAACAGTGAGCGATGAGAAGATAATAATTTCATCGATCCGGTTGAGAAATTCCGGTCGGAAAGTGTCCTTGAGCGCTTTCTCAATTTTTTCCTTCGATTCGTCACCTTCTGTGTGCAGGAAGCCAAGAGTGCCCGATTGCGTGACAAATTCCGTGCCCAGATTCGAGGTCATGATCAATACGGTATTGCGAAAATCGACTACGCGACCCTGCCCATCGGTGAGACGGCCGTCATCAAGAATTTGCAATAGGGCGTTCCAAACCTCGGGGTGCGCCTTTTCAATTTCATCGAAGAGAATCACCCGATAGGGTCGCCGCCGAACCGCTTCCGTGAGTTGCCCGCCCTCCTCATAACCTACATATCCAGGGGGTGCGCCAAAAAGTCGGGACACGGTGTGTTGTTCATGGTATTCACTCATATCGATGCGTAGAATGGCATCTTCATCATCGAAGAGGAACTCAGCCAGTGCCTTCCCCAGTTCGGTTTTGCCCACTCCAGAGGATCCGAGAAAGATGAATGATCCGATTGGCCGGCGGGGATCCTTCAGGCCCGCACGCGCTCTGCGTATGGCGTCAGCCAGGGCATGGATCGCTTCTTCCTGGCCGATGATTCGTTCATGGAGTCGCTCTTCCATGTGCAGCAATTTCTCAGATTCGGTCTCCAACATCGAGCTGACAGGAATGCCGGTCCACATGGCGATGATTTCGGCGATATCATCCGCATCAACGACTTCATCCAATTGATGCTCGGCCTCCCAGGCATCACGCGCCTCGCGGAATTCCTGCTCCAGGCGCAAGCGCGTTGATTTTTTTTCTGCCGCACGTTCGTAATCACGCTCAATGCCGGCATGTTCCTCTTCCGCCAACAAGCGGTCAATATCGGCTTTTTGAGTCTTTAGTTCTGGAGGAAGCGAGTAAAGGGCTACGCGCAGTTTCGCAGCAGCCTCGTCAATCAGATCAATCGCCTTGTCAGGCAGCCATCGATCCGAGATATAACGATTCGATAATTTGGCGGCGGCGATCAGGGCTTCGTCAGTGAAATGAACCTTGTGATGCGCTTCGTAGCGATCGCGTAGCCCACGAAGCATTTCGATCGTTTCTTCTACCGAGGGCTCATCAACATAAATTGGTGCAAAACGGCGCGCCAGGGCGGCGTCTTTTTCGATGTATTTGTGGTATTCGTCGAGTGTTGTGGCGCCGATGCATTGTAATTCGCCGCGTGCCAATGCTGGTTTGAGCATATTCGAAGCGTCCATTGCCCCTTGAGCAGCGCCTGCACCCACCACGGTATGTAATTCATCAATCATGAGAATAATCTCGCCATCGGAGCGCTGTATTTCTTCCATGACGGCTTTCAAACGTTCTTCAAATTCACCCCGGAAGCGCGATCCCGCGATCATTGCCCCAAGATCAAGCGAAACCACCTTCTTGCCCATGAGAATTTCAGGGACATCACCACTTTCGATCTTCTGCGCCAGGCCTTCGACGATTGCCGTTTTCCCGACGCCTGCCTCGCCAATCAATACGGGATTATTCTTCGTTCGCCGAGAAAGAATTTGAATGAGGCGCAGAATCTCTTCGTCACGTCCGATGACCGGATCCAGCTTCCCTTCCCTGGCGAATTTCGTGAGATCGCGTGTGTACTTTTCCAGTGTGCGATATCGTGATTCAGCTTTTCGATCGGTGACACGTTGTCCGCCACGCACGTCTTTTATCGCGTCGGCAGCGCGCTGTTTGCTGATACCTTCCTCGGCCAGCAAACGCGCGATGGCGGTATTGCGCTCCGAAAGGATCGCGAGAAAGATGTGTTCCGTCGAGATGTATTCATCTTTGAGACGATTCGCCTCTTCATTTGCCATATCGACAACGCGTTTTACACGAGGGGTAATAAATATCTGCCCAGCACCTCCGCCGTAAATGTTGGCCTTCGGGCTGGTGCGCAGCAGGTGGTCAATCTTCTCGGTTAGTGCTTCAATATCGACGTTAAGTTTCTCGAGAATTTGTGGGATTACGCCTTGCGGCTGCTCAATAAGCGCCAGAAGAATGTGTTCAGTATCTATCTGGTTATGTCCATACCGCTGAATAATTTCCGCCGCGCGTTGGGCGGCATCTTGTGCGCGTTCCGTAAAACGATCAAATCGCATCATAATAGATCATCCTTAAACGTCTCCGGCTAAGGAGTACGTTTCGCTTCGATTATATCAGCGCTACCCAGGTGAGAAACATAAGAAAAACATATGAATCCTCTGGGCAAAAGATCCCCATAAACCTGCAGCATCACGCCGTATCCCCTATCTAAACATACACACGAGACCATTGTAGCCTTCCATTAAAGATCGTGAAAGTAGGGGTTGGAAGGCACCGCGAAACGTAAATCCAGGCTTTTTGTGCGCCGTAAGCCTCGGCCGTATGCCTCGGCCGTATGCCTGGTGTAAATTGGGAACGGATCGGCCTCCAATATCCTATTGATCCTCTGGCAATGAGCGAGGTTCCACTGAAAGGATCAATGAAATCCTACGCGCTGTGCTCTTTCGTGTTCGTTAACCGGGCAAGCATTTCATTGCAAGATTATGGCCCAAGCACTCCAGCAGACCCTATGCTTCAAAAACCTGATTGCAGACCGAACTAATTAAGCTTATAGCACAGCAGCCGACGAAAGCGTGAAATGTATGGCAGATGTAAGGTCCCGGTATGGGGTTCCACAATAAGATGGTAACAGGTGTTGTTCTGGGACGAAAGCGCGCAGAATAACACCTTAAAGAAGGAATTCTAGAGAGACTCAGTTAGCCTAAATGAGTTGTTCTGGTGATTAAGTAAATGTCTTAGTATTTTTCCCTGGGGAAACTATTATTGGCTAACCATCTCATCAATGTCCTGCTCATCGAAGATAATCAAGATGACGCAAACCTCATTCAAGAAATATTGCTGGATGGGGTATCGCCGATATTTACCTTCAGTCACGCTGACCGACTTAATCTTGGTTTGCAGCATATTACGTGGGAAACTTTTGAGATCGTCTTGCTAGATCTCGTACTGCCCGATTCCAACGGATTGGAAACATTCATTCAGATTCATGCAGTGGCCCCTGAAATTCCGATCTTGATCCTCACGAGTGAAGAGGATGAGGGCTACGCGATCAGTGCCGTGGAGCGAGGGGCGCAAGACTATCTCCTCAAAGGGACGCTGAGTCGTAGTGTACTCGTGCGCTCGATTCAATATTCGATCGAGCGTAAAAATAGCGAAACCGAAATTCAAATCCTTATTGAAAGCATGCGGCGCCAATCATCAGAGTTGCAGAATGTCCTGGAAATTGTGCATGATGGGGTCTTAATCCTTAATGCGCAGCGTGAACTCGTTTTTGCAAATGCCGCGGTAGTCAGCTACCTGGAATATCTAACGGATTCAAATGTTGGCGAGGAGCTCGTGCGCCTGGGGTCCATGTCTGTCGTCGAGTTACTCGGACAAACCGATCAGAAAACGGCATTTGAACTCAACATTGATAAGCTGGACCTCAAATTTGAAATTAATGTCAGCCCCTATTCCCTGGGTTACAAGGAAAAGGGCTGGATCCTGCTCCTCCGCAGCAACGGCGATAAAATTCCAATTCGATCTCAAGAGCAAGATCGTCAGGCGGCTGTCGGACAGCTTGCTTCCGGAATTGCCCACGATTTCAACAATATTATGGGTTCGATTATCCTGTATTCAGAGATGCTGCTCAACAAACAATTACTCAAGGGCAAGGATCGCGAAAGAATGGCGACCATCATGCACCAGGCGCAGCGCGCGGCGGCGCTTACGCGTCAGATCCTTGATTTCAGCAGGGCCGGTCTGATCGAACCGCACCGGGTAGACCTCGTACCTTTCATGATCGAAATTACAAAGTTGTTGAGTCGTACACTTCCCGAGAATATCCGCCTGAGTCTGATCCAAAAAGATAAATTTAATGTCGTTAATGTCGATCCTGTTCGGATTCAACAAGTGTTCATGAACCTGGCCATTAACGCCAGAGATGCTATGCCGAATGGCGGCGAGTTGGAAATTGAACTGGAGATTATTAAGATAGCCGCGGGGCAAGACCGTCCCATCAAGGAACTCAAGGAAGGTGATTGGGTTCGTGTAAAAGTCTCGGATAACGGGAATGGAATTCACGCGGACGTGCTTCCTCACATCTTTGAGCCTTTTTTCACAACCAAGGGTCACGGCGAATCTTCCGGGCTCGGCCTGGCACAAGTTTATGGGATTATCAAACAGCATGGGGGGCATATCGAGGTAGCCAGCAAGAAAGGCAGTGGTACCACGTTCACTCTCTATCTTCCCGCGCACCCCGGCCCGATTGAAAACGCACTTATTCCTGACGTTGTTGATCCTCCTGGTAAGGCCACCGAAACTTTGCTTGTTGTGGAGGATGACTATAACAGCCGCACAGCAGTAAGCGAGGCCCTGCGCGCACATAAATTTAGCGTGCTTTCTGCAGGAAATGGACAAGAAGCCCTTAAACTTATCGAAGAACATAAGGGTGAAATAGACCTTGTTCTCAGTGATCTGATCATGCCGGGTATGGGTGGAGTGAGCCTCTTTCAACAACTCCGAAGTTCCTATCCGGATATTGGGATGATGGTTATGACGGGTTACCCGATGTCTGAGGAAACGCGCGGAATTCTGGAAGAGGGTGGCGTGACTTGGCTGGCGAAACCCATTCATTCGCGATCGCTTATCAGGGCCGTACGAAAAGTCCTTCAATCCGAGATGCCGAGTCAAACATAGGCGGGAAAATCCGCCCAATGCCGAAGTCGTGTTCGATCCGTTAGGTCGCCTTTAAATTCACAACCTGGTTAATAGGAACTTGGTGTTGGCGTAGTTGAATATTAAAACCTAAACGTAAACGCCGGTCACATTTCCATCACCTGCCGGGAACAACGTCGAAACCAACAAGGAATCAATAACTTGGCGCATCCCGATTGCCCGCCCCATCCGGCAAGAGGATCGTGTGCATTGGCTATTTCGAGGATACGTTCGCTGCGAGGTACCCTTGCGAATGATCTTGCCAGGTGAGAAATGCGACGTGCCTTGCGATCGCGGAATCGCATGGGTGAACCAGCCGGGATCGCTGTTTGTACTTTATTGCTTGCCCTTTCCCCGTGCCAGGAATTAGAATCATGGAATGCATAACATGACAACTCATGCATTATTGAAGTGGTATTCGCATCATGCGCGCGATTTACCCTGGAGAGCATTGCATGATCCCTATGCGATTTGGGTAGCGGAAGTGATGCTTCAGCAGACGCGTGTGCAAACTGTGATCCCCTACTATTTGCGCTGGATGTCCAGTTACCCGGATGTCCGCAGCCTTGCGCAGGCGGAGATCGACGAAGTGCTCATGCATTGGGAGGGATTAGGATATTATCGTCGGGCGCATAACATGCTGCGCAGCGCAAATCTGATCCTTACCGATTTTGGGGGGCTGCTTCCGCGGGGCACAGCCGAATTGCAACGATTGCCAGGGATTGGTGAATACACGGCGAACGCCATCGCAGCGATCGCCTTTAACACGGATGTTATAGCCATGGACGGAAATCTACGCAGAGTCTTTTCGCGGCTGTTCGACTTTGATGAAAACCTTCGCCGCCCCAGTGCCCGGCGAAAATTGTTGACCCTTGCCCAGGGGATAATGCCTGAGAATGAGGCTTCATCATTCAACCAAGCCTTAATGGATCTAGGAGCGACAATTTGTGTTTCGAAAAACCCAAAGTGCGATCAATGCCCGCTTTCGGACTTCTGTCTTGCCTTTGAACGTGGGGTGCAAGGCGCGCGGCCGGTTTCTCAAAAAGCCGCAACCATTCCTCACCATCGTGTTACAGCCGGGATCTTGCGTGAGAATGGACGTGTGTTTATTGCACGCCGGCCGGAAGGTAAATTATTAGGTGGCTTGTGGGAATTCCCCGGAGGAATGTGTGACGCTCGAGAAAAAGGTGAAAGCTGTCTGCGGCGGGTTTGGCTCGAAACGCTTGGTGTGGAAGTGCTTCCCGGCGATGATCTTGGTGTCTATCACCATGCGTATAGCCACTACCGGGTGACGGTCCAGGCGATGGAGTGTGCCGTGATTGATGGCAAACCCAAAGCAATTAATCACACCGAGATCCGTTGGGAAAAAATCGCTGATTTGGCCAACTACCCGATGGGAAAAGTCGATCGCATGATCGCTGAAAGGCTTGCCAAACCACATTAGAAGCCACATCCCTGCGCCCCGTTCCCCCAAAGTGTGAAGAATCCCCGGTAAAGTATGTTGCGAGGTCCTTCATCGGGCGATTGCCATCCACGGAAAACCCAACATGAGGCAGCCATTCTCGTATCTCGCAACCCCATTTCATCCCCGCCGCAAGCCACCCCGTAGCGAGCTGCAGCGGCCTCTTCCTTGTTTTCCAATGGGCAGATGGTGCAATTTCAGGCCCTAGTGGCTGTGATAGAATCAAATTAATTGCTTCCAGGTATTATTTTCGCCCAAAGGTAAAATAAACAAATGAGATCCCCGAAAACAGGTATGTTCGCGATCATCACTCTCCTTCTGCTTGGCGCATGCAGCGCGGAAGGATTGGATATTCCCTCCAGCCCTTTGCTCGCTACTTTTGAGCGAAAATCAGGTTTGATCGCTTACATTGGCCTTGATGGAAATATTTACACGATCAATCAATCAGGGGGCGAGCAAACAGCAATAACGGAAGATGCAACGCCGCAAAGTGAAACTGGAACGTCTCGTTTCTATAATTTTCCAACGTGGTCGCAAGCCGATCGCACGCTTGCCTTCCTGGCTATAAGTGTGGATGAGAGTGGCGACGTAAGCGCTGAGATCCTCTCCCATACCGAGGGCCAGGAGAATGAAATTCTATTTCAAAGTTCAAATGACTTCCCCTTTTATTTGTACTGGTCTCCCGATGGAAACCACCTTAGTTTTTTGAGTCGCGATCTCAGCGGTGGTGCTTTGGCCTTGCAAATTGCGAGCGCCGAGGGCAGCGGAAGCACGATCCTCGATACGGGAACACCCTACTACTGGGCGTGGTCACCTACGGACTCATCAAAAATTATTGCTCACGTAGGTGGAACGGCGTCGCTAAATCCAGGCGGAGCGAAACTTTCTCTGCTCACGGTGGGGAGCAATGCAAGGGAAAGAGGGCTTAATTCGCTTCCCTCCGCATTCCAGGCCCCGGTTTATTCCCCGCAGGGTGAGTATGTTGTATTTGCCGCAGAAGATCAATCTGGTCGATCCAGACTTGTCTTGGCGTCGCCTGATGGAATTATTCGCACCTTTATTACCGATGTTGATGGGCCGGTTGCATTTGATTGGGCACCGCAGGGCGACTTCATGGCCTATATTCAGAGCACGCGCGCTGTTAGTGGTTTCTTGGGAAAGCTGAACTTTGTTGATCTAAGTAATCCGCTAAATCCATTAATCATTGAAACCGATGCGGATAATGTGATCGCATTTTTCTGGTCTCCAGATGGAGAGCAAGTTGCCTACTTTGTCCCCGCTATTCTTGGAGATAGTAATCAAGATGAACCGGTTTCTTCACAAAGTCAGGACCCCGTGATTTTTCTCGTCTTGTATACGGCCAACGCAAGGGATGGCTCAACCAAACAAATTACCTCATTTCTACCGTCGGAAGGTTTCCTGAATATTCTCCCATTCTTCGATCAATACCAAAGGTCGGCAACGATTTGGTCTCCCGATGGAAATTACATCGTGCTCTCCGCCCTGGCCGATGATCAAGGTACTCCTGGAATTTTTGTTGTTCCTTCTTCCGGATCGCTGGATCCGCGATTTCTAGTTGAAGGTGCGTTGGCTTTTTGGTCATACGAATAAGAGTTGGATTTCTCGAGACACTCACAATCCACTGCTCTGCGGAATCAAACAGGGAGGCTCGAATAGGAGCCTCCCTGTTTGATTTGTATCCTGCATTTTCTCGCGCAGTACTTGGTGTTTGGTGATTACTTCTTCGTTCTTTTCGATTTCTTTTTTGGTTTTGCTGCCGCTTGGTCCTTGTCAGAAACCGATTTGTGTTCCTGCTCTGCGGCGGCGCGGCGCTGGTAAGCAAGTCCACTGGGATTGATTCCCAGTTGCTCCAGCACACTCTCAAGCTCAATGCCTTCATCTTGAGCCAACTGAAGGCTGTTTTTGCCGAGGATCGCAAGAAGCTGTTCGTTGGTGAGATCCTTCTTTTCCAACAATGCATCGACGAGGGCTTCCATTTCGTCGGCATGGCTGATGAGCATTTGTTGGACTTGATCTTCAAGTTGGTGCCAGACAAGTTCAACTCGCTCATCGGAGAAGCGCAGCTCTTCGACATCTCTGAATAATTCAGAGACCGGCGGTCCGAAGAAACCATGCAGAGCAAGCAGTCTGAATCTGGTGCGTGCGCTGTTGTAATCTCCCGATGCCCCGGTCCAGAATTCGCCCAAAAATATCTTAACTGCGATGTGTCCGGCAAGGGAGACCATGATTCCGCCGACGATGCGCCGCAGCGGTTGAGCATAAATTTCATCGGTGTCGACGGGTAACATGTAGCCTAAGATTCCGCTCGAACGCCGAACAATGCTGACGCGCGAGATGCGCTGATCAGCGAGCACATAATGCTGCACTATCGCATGCCCGGCTTCATGATAGGCTACCTGTTGAAGTTGCAGTGGGTCCATATCCTGAATTGGATTTTCCATCCCCACCATTTGCTCTTGTATTGACTGATCAATATCCGCTTGAATTACGAAGGAGCGCCCCTCAAAAACCGCCCGGCGGACAGAATCCTTCGTGATGGCGGCCATAATCTGTGCCGGGGTCGCATGTGGTGTATCGGCGACAATAGCATGCGCATCGACTTGCTTAGGATCATACTTAATTTTCGATAAATAGCCCTCGACGATGGCAAGGCGGCCAACACGATCAGGTCGCTCAACTTTAATAACTTGATCAAAGCGCCCTGGCCGCAGTAAGGCCGGATCAAGCACATCCGGTCGGTTTGTGGACCCCATGAAAAGCACGTGCCATTCTCTTCTAGGCGGATCTTTCTTCTGCATATGATAGAGTTTGGCCTTCATTCGCTCCCAAAATCCCTCTTCGCCCATGCCATCCATCTCATACAGCAGGCGTGTGAGCGCGCCGTTCATCATCATCCCGCCCATTCCCCCCCCCCGCCGATCATGCCGCCTTGGCCCTGTCCCATTACACTGGACCTGCTCGAGCCCACGGCGTCGATCTCATCAATGTAGGCGATACAAGCCCCATACTCTTTGGCAAGCTTGCGTGCCTTACGCACAAAGCCCATCATCTTCAGGGTGTCCATTCCCCAAAACATCCCTCTGAATCCTGAGCCTTCGGTCGACATAAATGCAATGCCCGCTTCACCCGCCATGGCCTTTGCCAACAATGTTTTTCCCGTGCCAGGTTCGCCGTAAAGCATCAACCCATTGATATATTGGCCGCCCATATCGACGAAGGCGTCGCGCTCAGAGAGCAGGCTGATCCATTGCTTGACCAGTTTGACCAACGATGGTTGACCCCAGTAGTCATCAAAAGTAACTGATTTGGGGTCGCCAGGCTTAATAATAACCGTTCGGGTACGACCCATGAACCAAAACATCGCCCCAAATTGCACCACCATAAATAACACAGCGAAGAGCATTTGCGCGAGGAAGCTTAAGCCTGTTAATACAAGATTTAGGTTGTCTGGAGCGGCGCGTGCCCAGAGGTAGAGTGAGAAGGCAAGAATGATAAACCAGAAGCGGCGAAACATACGTAGCAACCTCGGTATGGGGCGATTGCGTCTGGATCGGATATCGGTTCCCTGCGAGGAGGTCCAGTTTCCAAGCCCTGCCGTGGACTTGGACTTGATCTGATTGAAGAGACCTTCGTTTTTCCCGGCATCCTTTTTCTGCGTTTCTTTAACTGATTTATCGGGCTTCTTGCCGTTTTTGGCCATGGGGTCCTACTCTCTCCGAGGGCCGAAGCCCGGCCTCGGACTCCAGTACATTATGAAAGTAAACTTTTTCATACCCTCTCTGATTGTTTATTTATTGTAGCATTGATCATCGAATTGGCGAGTAATTTTATCGTTTCTTAACTTACTCTAATAGTTTCAAAAAGTTCGATACTGGTATATCCAGTTTATCCATCACCTCTGATGGGCTATTTTTTCCGCCGAAGCAATCACGTATGACATTTAGATGATGGGTTGCAGGGCTTTCTTAGTCTGTGCGTGGCTTGCGCGATTTTATGGCGAGTCGTCCAAAAGCAATGCATTAATTGCCGCAGTGACAACCGGATCGGAAGTGGCGGTCACTCCATCCCAATCGGTTAGTACTGTGATATGAGGTGTGACTCCTGATTGGGAGATATCTTGCCCGCCCACATTTTCAAAGGAGGAATTAGCGAGCACGATTTGTGAACCATCGGTGAGTGTCGCAGTGGAAAATCCCAAGGAATTTCCCGGTGTCTGCAAGCCAACCAATAGGGCACGGTTATTTTCACTTATCGCGGAGGCGAAAATTTCTGGCGCGCCTGAGGTATCCGGCCCAATCAACAGGATTAAGGGGATCGATTGTGAGCCAAATATATCCTGGCCATCGAGGTCCAGGACGCTGCGCTCTTCCCGGCTGAAAAAGGTACCTAATTCACCATCCGTGAACATAACGAGTAATTCGCCCAGGGGCCATCCGCTGCTGGAATGCGCAATGCGGAGGTCGATGATCATCCCCGCGATATCGCCAGCTGCTTCGATCTCCCGCAGAGCGGATTCCATCGCGTTGAGAAGCGTCTCATTGGCACTCACGGGAACAAGCACATAGTAGATGCCGTTATCAAAGAGGCCGCCCCTCGGTTCATCCCGGGCAAGTACTTGGCCACGGACAACTCGTATTTCGCGTCTGGGTCCCTGAGGAGAAGCAAGCAAAAGCACGACTTCACTGCCTTTGGGACCTCTGATCCTGTTCACTGCCTCGAGGCCCTCGATTTGCGTAATGGGTTGGCTATCGATCGAATAAATTGAATCATGGGCGGCAATTCCCGCGGATTCTGCGGGAGAACCTTGCATCACGGAGAGAATCACGATATGCGGTTCAGGATTAGCCCGAAAAGAGACAAAGGCACCTATTCCCTCATAAAGATCCGTATTTTCCAGGTCGGCGGCGATACGCTCTTCCCTCGTGCTGAAGGAAGCCATCCCTTCTGGCAGCCTTGATACGAGATCATCGAGCGCAGCATAGAATTGTTGGTCGTTCATTCCGGATTCAATGCGCGCACGCAGTTGGTCAGAAAGAGCAACCCAATTGACGCCGCCGTAATCTTCGTAAACAAAGCCCTCTCTGACGGCCTGGTCAAGTTCATTAAAAATACTACGTTGTGTCTCACTCCTCTGCGCCTGCTGGTTGGCATTTGTGAGTTCAGGCTGGCTGGGTTGGACAACTGGCGAGCAAGCTCCGAGTGCAAGTACTCCAGGGAGTACCAGGATCGAAAAAGTGGCAATCAGTTTCTTTTTATTGATGACCAAGGAGTTCACACTAGGTAGCATACTTAATCAGACCTTATAAGATGTCCGCTATGAGAGACTGTTTGATACTGGATGTTGTAATAGCATCGCCCAATTAAGGCAATAGTTAAGCTGTATCGCCAACCTGGGTTCCGATCTGATCCAATCCAAGAACAAAGGATCTCGATTCTGTTTGGAAGGTGAGGAATGCTGCGCGCATGGCAGCACCAATTTCGTGTAAATTCGAAGGTGCAAAGGCCACCATAGAAGGCCCGGCTCCTGAAAGGGTCACTGCTGCTGCGCCGGCATTAAGAGCAGCTTGTTGCACGGCATCATATCCGGGTATCAGCTTCGACCGGTAGGGCTGATGCAGCTTATCCGTCATCGCCCAGCCCAACAGATCATAATCTGCGCTGCGCAAAGCCTCAATGGTTAGCGCTGTCCGACTGAGATTATGTACGGCATCGGCATGGCTTACCCGGGTGGGGAGCAGATTGCGCATGGATGAAGTTGTGCGGTGGATATCGGGAAGAACAACAACAACGGAAATCGAGGGAATGGGAATTTTACGCGCAACCACTTCTTGTTCATGGGTTCCTACGACAACCAATCCACCGAGGAGCGCCGCAGAAACATTATCAGCGTGCACCTCCAGCTCGAGTGCCAAGGAGAGTATGGCATTCTGATCGAGCTCTTCGTCGAGCAATACGCAGGCTGCCTTAATCCCTCCGATCACGGCTGAACTGGAAGAGCCAAGTCCCGAGCGGATGGGGATCTGATTGTCGGCCTGGATCCGAAAGCCAGGTGGCCAATTGCGGAAATAGGTGAACACGCGCTCCGCGGAGCGCATGAATAAATTTGTTTCGTCTCGTGGAAGTTCTTCGGATCCTTCCCCGCGAATTGAAATCTCCTTCCCCTGCTCAGCGGGTTCGATCACAAATGTATTATGCAAATCGAGCGCGAGAGCAAGGGAATCGAATCCGGGACCCAAGTTTGCAGTTGAAGCTGGGACAACAATGGAACGCGCGTGCATCAGTATTCGATACGCCGTTCCAGATCAGATAGCCTGGCTGGTATTGGTGGGTCAGGATGATAATGATCCGTAATAATTTCCGGGTCCTTGAGGCCGTGGCCGGTGCAAACACAGACGATGGTCTGACCACGGAAGTCGAAATCTCCCCGGCGCGCGAGTGAACGCAGTCCGGCGACGCTTGCGGCTGAAGCCGGCTCTACCCAGAGACCTTCTCCTGATAACTGCCTCTGTGCTGCGAGGATTTCCTCATCGGATACCGCGACGATCATTCCATTTGATTGCTGAACAGCCAATTTTGCCTGCTCTCCTCGCGCCGGATTGCCAATGCGGATCGCTGTGGCGATCGTCTCTGGATCACTTATCGTGCTTCCTGTGACCAAAGGCGCGGCACCACTCGCCTGGACGCCGAGAATTCTGGGTGTACCTGTATCTTTCAGATCAGCATATTCTCGAAACCCCATCCAATAAGAAGTAATATTCCCGGCATTGCCAACCGGTAAGGTGAGCCAATCAGGCGAATTCCCCAGAGAATCACAAATTTCAAACGCGGCTGTCTTTTGTCCCTGCAGCCTGTATGCATTAATCGAATTCACGAGAGCGAGGGGTTTATGTGCGCTCAATTCGGTGACCAGGCGGAGGGCGTCATCAAAAGAACCATTAATCAAGATCGTTTCCGCACCGTATGCTAGTGCTCCTGCTAACTTCCCGGCGGCTACTTTTCCTGCAGGTATAACTACAAAACATTTCAATCCAGATCTTGCGGCGTAGGCTGCTGCGCTCGCGGCGGTGTTCCCGGTGCTGGCGCAGATCACGGCATTTGCACCGCGGTAAAGAGCTTCGGAGATAGCCACCGCCATCCCGCGATCTTTAAACGAACCTGTGGGGTTTAGACCCTCGAATTTAATCAGAATTGAAGCCGCGCCAATCTCCTCAGTCAGCCGGGGGGCCGGAATCAGCGGTGTATTCCCTTCTAAAAGGGTGACCACAGGTGCGCCAGATGGCAAGTCAATTAAATTACGGTATTGTTCGATTACCCCTGGCCAAGTTGACATCGAGCCGATTCTAGCACAGGCGTAGAATCATAGGCGTACAACCCACCGGAGCTTTTGTTGGCAGTGCTCGGAGAGGATGGTCTATGGCACGTTGGAAAAGGTGGCGTGCTGTGGATTTGAAGCGGCTAGCGAATGGAGCCGGCGTGTTCGAGGGGAACTTCGTGGGTAGCAAAGCCTGGCCGGCGTAACGAATTGGTCGCTTCGTTAGTGAGCGGAATGAGCAAGGTGATCCTTGTTCCTCTTCCCGCGGATGAATCAATATGGAGCTGGCCATTGAGCAGCTCCGCGCGTTCACGCATATTCAGCATGCCCAGGCTCCCGCGTTGGTCGTATCCGGCGTCGACAGAACTTAAATTAAAGCCCACTCCGTTATCCTCGATCTCTAGTTCTAATAAGTCACCACGCCGCGATAATCGTACCCAGATTCGTTCTGCCTGGGCATGTTTTCGGGCATTGTTTACGGCTTCTTCCGTAATAGAGAAAATCAACCCTTGTTTCTTAAGATCGAGCGCTTCGGCTATGTCTGGCGTGGCTTCGACGACGACGATTTGTTTATGGGCATCTTCCATCTTAACAGCCAACTGTTCAAGCGCGGCAACCAAACCCTTTGATTCCAAAATTAAGGGACGCATCGTAAATAACATTTGCCGAATTTCTTTGCTTGTCTGGCGCGCGAGTTCTTCGGTTTTGAAGAGCTCGCTCGCCGTTTCACGCGGGTCGCGATCCAAGAGACGACGAGCGAAATTGATGCGCATGGCAATTGCCGCGACGGACTGTGTTGGGCCATCATGAAGATCTCGCGCAAGTTTTTGGCGCGCCTGTTCATGAATTTCCATGATATGTTCTTTCTCTTGTTCAAGTTCGTAGTAAAGAAGTGCATTCTGCAGTGCGATCATCGCCTGTTGAGAAACAATCTCGAGAAGCTCCATTCGATCAATCTTGAAGTAATTCTGTCTTGGATGGGCGTAAAGGAGTACCCCATAAAGTTCTAGGCCAATGCGCAGCGGGATGCAGACAGCACTGCGCGAGGTATGCAACGCACTTAATCGTCTGAGCTCAGGATCACGCGGAGGGTCATGAGAGAATGCTCTTTCCCCAGTAGTTACCGCTTCCCCGAGGATTCCACTTTTCCCCGGAAAGGTGGTGGTTAGATCGGATTGACTCATTCCCCGTGCTGAGGCGAGGTACAATGCCCCTCTTTCAAAGAGCAGAACTGCGCTCTTAATACGGGTTTCATCCTGTTTCGAATCGGCCAGAGCGCTGGTGCCCAGGTCCAATGCCATGCGCAGCACATATTCATAATCAAGGCTTGAATTAAGCGCCGTGGCCATATGAACCATGATTTTGAGTTTCTGTATTTCTCGTTCGAGGGTCTTGCCTTTCGAATCGCGACGCGCAGTATTAAAGTTCTTCTGCTCCTCGGCATCTGTACTGTAGCCGCGAATCTGGTCGGTAAGCCAACCCAATAGCGTTGCGCCGATGAGAATTGGGCCTACATTTAAACCCAACGCGATCATCTGCAGCGAGTCCCCATTGATCGGAGGCAAATTAAGATTGAGTAAGAGCATAATCTGGTCATATCCTTCGCTGAAGCAAATGGAAATTCGATAAATTCCATCCACTCAACGGATTTTGCTACACCAAGTATGCGCGCAACTGGCCTATTTTTGCCTTACAAACCGCCTACAAAGGTGGGGGAATGAAGGGATCGGTGCTTAATCGTTGATAGGTACCTGCAATTAATTGAGAAATAAGGTCCATAGTTGGCCTTCGAAGGATGGCATAGCAATTGCATCCTTCTAATTCGGGCGCTATAGATCGGGTCATGGAAAATCCTACGCGGCCCGTTTCGGTTCGTCTCTGGGGGAACAAAATCGTTCTGATTGACGTCTTGCGGGAAGGTGTGATCGGGCTATAGTGAACTTGGTGCATGGTGAATAAAGTAGCACTTATACTAATTCTTGTAGCAATTGTCGCTATCACCTCTGAGGGCGCCCCTTCGACGGAGCCGTCGCTTGCTCGCGCCGAACAATTTGATTCGTCGGATACGGATCTGATTCTTTTTGCACCAACTGCAACACCCTTCTCACCCATCGGCGATCAAGTGCCCAGTTCCACTTTAGAGCACTCCACGGAAGAAGAAGTTACCCCATCGCCAACAGCGAGCGACCCGTGGGGGGCGTTCCCCGGCCCTTCTCGTGAATCGGCAATCGCAATTCCCCCTCCCGCTCAAGAATTATCGGTCCCGTCAAGCACAGTAATTTTTGTCCTCTTGGGATCGGACGAAGCACCCGATCGAGCCGGTCACCGCACAGATACGATAATTTTGGTTAGCCTGGATAAGAAGACGAATAAGGTAGCCGTTTTATCAATCCCACGTGATCTCTATGTTTACGTTCCAGGATGGCGGGTAGACAGGATTAACGTTGCCGATCTCTTTGGTGGCTGGGAGATGGTCTCGCAAACCATTCACTACAATTTTGGAATAAAGCCTGATTATTGGGTGCGCGTGAATTTTGAGGGTTTCGAAAGGGCCATTAATGTATTGGGCGGGATCGAAGTTCAGGTGGAGGGATCGTTAACCGATGAGTGTGGCGGGAAAATTTATAACTATAACCCGGGGATTTACGAGATGGACGGATTCACGGCGCTCTGTTATGTGCGCATGCGCAAAACAACGAGTGATTTCGACCGCCTCAGGCGCCAACAAGAGGTAATGTTGGCTGTTTTTCGTCGCGTGCTTAGCTTGGATGGAATTACGCGCATTCCGGGTCTTTATGGGGAATTCAAAGATAATTACGATGGAAATATTGGCATTGGCGACATACTCCCGCTGGGTCCTATCGCCGTGAAAATTGCTTCTGGTGATGCTGAGGTAGGGCGTTATACTCTTGGCCGTGACATGGTCACACCTTGGATCGTTCCCTATAGCGGGGCTTCTGTATTGCTCCCGAACCGGGAGGTAATCCAGGAACTCTTGCGTACGATATTTGAAACTTGATCGCCTCTGACTGCTTACGCTGGCCATCGTCATGAAAGATACTTGATGGCATTGCAAGCTCCATCAAAAGCGCTCTGGGATTAATGTACCACCCTCCATCGGACCAGCGTACCACTGCATTATCGACACACGCTTACTATATTGAAAGCTGGTATTAATACCGCCTTTATGGCATTAAGTTATTGCTTAAGGCAAATTTATAGACGGAGTGATTCTATGCTTATCGATAAAGTTCTCATTGCTGAGGATGACGCTAATTTCAGCGACGCGCTTGAAACCATGATCAAGGCATGGGGCTATGAGGTGGTTACTGCCAGCAATGGAATGGAAGCCTGGAAGATTCTTCAACAATCTAACTCCCCACAGCTGACAATTCTTGACTGGCTTATGCCGGGGATGGATGGCGTTGAAATCTGCCGCCGGTTGCGGTCACGCTCGGAAAAGGCATACACCTACGTAATTCTTCTTTCGATTCAAGATCAGGTCGAGCACATTACCGAAGCACTGCACGCGGGCGCGGACGATTTTCTTACCAAACCCATCATTCCATCCGAGCTTGAAGCGCGTCTGTTGGTAGGAAGAAGAATTCTGGCCATGCAATCGCAGCTCATCGCGGCACGGGAAGCATTGCGCCTTCAGGCGACACGCGATCCGTTGACATTGGCGTGGAACCGAGATGGCATATTGGATATTCTGCATCGTGAAGTCAGCCGATCCGCAAGGAGCGGCGCGCCCATAAGCGTGGTCATGCTGGATGTCGATAACTTTAAACACACAAATGACACCTATGGACATCTGGCAGGGGACGCAATGTTGGTAGAAGTTGCGACAAGAATTAAGAACTCCCTGCGTAGCTATGATGCCATCGGCCGCTACGGTGGCGATGAGTTCTTGATCGTCCTTCCCAATTGTGACGCCGAGGCAGGCGCAGCATTAGCAGAACGCATAAGGCAGAAAGTTGTACGGCCGAGTGCGGCTTTGCTTGACGACTCCTTCGTCACCACCATAAGTATGGGGCTGGCAACCACAACGATGGGCATCGGATTGAAGGTTAAGGATCTCATCGGTGCTGCGGATTCCGCCCTGATCAGCGCCAAAAAGATGGGCCGAGATCGGGTGCAAGTCTATGAGGCGCTCTCCCCTGTCTCTGCGAACTAAATCCAGAATTTCATTGCGAATGCAACAATCGCTGTGGCGCTTATGGTTATCATCCTGATAATGATCGCTCCGCTCTTCGCCCATTGGAGGATGGTAAAAAGCCTGAATACGCCGTAGCCGGCAGCGCAGTACTTTACGCCATCCCACACGAATTAAACATCAATCCAACATACCCATCGCTGGCAATACAAGTCGTTCAAGTTTTGTGATCGAGTGATTGGCGAATATCCAACACTTCGATGCAGAATATGTGCGCCATGATATCGATACGGCAGACCTGATTTTTTTGCTCACGAAATGGATTTGCGCTCTGGAGACAGCGCGTTTTCTAATTGAATCGCAGTTGTCGGCGTATGGAAGGGAGCCTACAATAACGTATCGCTGGCAAATAACAGTACATGCACATAATAATTGGGCACCGGTTTTTTTCTTGGATGGACCTCGCGGATTCCTCTGGGGTTCACCACGCAACAGATCACTTGAGAATCTAAGAAATGCAATTGGAAAAATTTCCCAGCATGTTTTTCAAATGTTCTGCCGACGGCGCGTGGAAAATGGAATATGTAAGCGCTGGCAGTGAAGAGTTGACGGGATACTCTCCCGCCGAACTGATGGAAGGTCGAGCGATAAGTTACAGGGAGTTGATCCATCCCGAAGATCTTGGGGATGTGTGGGCGATCATTGAGGGCGATATAAAAAATGATCTTCCCTACCAGGTTTCGTACAGAATTAGATCGCGAACTGGTGAGGAAAAACTGGTCTGGGAGCAAGGCCGCGGCGTATCCGATGCTCAAAATTCATTGCAAAGTGTTGAAGGCTTCATCAGCCACCTCGATTCAGGTTTTGCACCACAGACGATTAAACAAGATGCGCTTAATGAAGTTATTGTCGCCTCATCACGGGCACAGGATCTAGGCAGCCTATTAGAAGGAACGCTCAAGCATTGTCTCGAAATCTTCAAATTAACGTCGGGAATGATATGGGTTGGCAACTATTTTGAGGCCCTCGGGCTCCCGCGAACGCAGGCACATGATGCTCAGCGCAGACTTCAAACACTTGTTAGAGAAGATAGAAAATTTAGAACGGTGCATGATTGGTTGGATGAAGATTCTTTAAATACGCTTGCGCCGCTTTCCGATACATTCGATAAGCTTTCCGTTCGAGCCTCTCTCATCGTTCCTATCCGTGTCGAGGGTAAAAACATC
Source organism: Chloroflexota bacterium (assembly GCA_022561215.1). Classification (GTDB taxonomy): domain Bacteria; phylum Chloroflexota; class Anaerolineae; order Anaerolineales; family E44-bin32; genus JADFRQ01. Next base: position 38,899 of record JADFRQ010000008.1, read on the forward strand.
GGTGGCATTTGTCTCAATAATGCCGACCTGCGGCAATGGACAATTGAGGAAATTTCGCTTGCGGAAGCAATAAGCAGCCAGCTTAGCGGTGCTGCCGGCAGGCTCGATCTTTTGGAAACGATTCAAGAGCAGGCGCACTTGCTGCAAAGGATTCTGGATACAGTCCAAGAGGGAATTTTCACACTTGACGTCCATAATCGCATCCTGGTGGTTAATCGACCCGCCCGAGAATTTCTCAATCAACTTGCAGGGGTAGGCCGCGGAGAAATTCTTAAGCAGCTCGGCGAAAGCTCACTGAGGGACATCCTCACTCCGCGGGAAGATGGTTTGCCGCATGAAGTTCGCTCTGCCGGAGACGACGGCCGAACATTCGAGGTATACCCAAGCCCTGTTATTGATGTTGGGGAAGAAAAAGGTAATACCATTCTATTGCGTGATGTGACGGAAGTTCGTCAGGCCCAACACAGGGTTCAAGAGCAAATCAGACGCGCGGCTGTTGGGCAGCTAGCTGCGGGGATCGCCCATGATTTCAATAATATTGTGGCAGCTATCATCCTGTATGGCGAAATGGTCCTTGCAATGCCAGAGCTCCCAAGCAAAGGGCGGAAGAGGATGATCATGATCATAGAACAAGCCCAGCGTGCCGCGGCACTCACCAGGCAAATACTTGACTTCAGCCGCCGTGGGATTATGGAGCCTCACCCGATGGAGTTGATGCCCTTTTTACAGGAAATTGTGAATTTGCTTAAGCGAACATTACCGGAAAACATCCAGGTGACGCTAAATCATGGCGAAGATGATTATGTGGTAAGCAGCGATCCGGCGCGTCTTCAGCAGGTTTTTATGAATCTCGCGGTGAATGCGCGCGATGCCATGCCCTCCGGAGGGGAGTTGCTGTTTGATATTTCACTTGTTGAATTTGACAGCGCTATAAATTTTTCGCACGATGAGATTCCTGATGGTAAATGGGTGAGGATTGATATTACAGATACGGGACGTGGTATTCATGCGGATGATCTCGCGCATGTTTTCGAGCCCTTTTTCACCACCAAACTACCGGGGGAAGGTTCCGGCTTGGGTCTCGCTCAGGTTTTTGGGATTGTTTCGCAACATGAAGGTTACATCGAAGTGAACAGCGAGCTTGGCGAAGGAACAACATTTTCTGTTTACTTTCGCTCCTTGCCTGTGGCAATGCTGTCCGGCATTATCCCGGAGATCTCCGAGCCAGCCAAAGGACAGATGGAAACTATCCTCGTCGTTGAAGATGATCTGGCGATGCGCGAAGCCTTGAGTGAAATGCTCGAGATGATGAATTATCAAGTTCTGAGTGCAAATAACGGCAAAGCTGCGCTCGATATTTTTGCTGAAAAACCGAGCATCGACCTTGTGTTGAGCGACCTGGTAATGCCGGAAATGGGTGGGGTGGCTCTGCACAGTGAATTGAAGAAAAAATATCCTGATACGAAGATGGTAGTCATGACCGGCTACCCGTTAGTAGAAGGAGGCAAAGACCTTTTGGAGCAGGGAATTGTGGCCTGGCTGCAAAAGCCGTTGGATGCCGATACGCTTGCGCGCACGATCCGCGAAGTACTATCGATGAGCAAATAGTCTCTCGCCGCTATTCGAAACCTGAAGCATCTTGTGATTAAGAATATCCTGTGGCCTTCGGCTTTTGGGTGAGTTGGCGATTCAGGGAACACATTCCGCCTTGGATTCAACCATCGCGTAGGCCGGTAAATCGTCTATGCAGAAGGGCGAATCCAAGAAATGGTATGGTTCTCGATCAAGCTTTTTTAGCGGGATAGGGTGAGGATCATTTTTCTGAGAGATTGCCCCAATCCTCCCAGGTTATCAGGCGGATTGCTGATAGCCAAATGCAGCAACCCTTGGCAAGGATTGATGCAGCTGCGGTTCAAGCTAACCAAGTGTTCGTTAAACGCTCCCAATAATCTCGAGTGCCGGCATGCCGTGCCCTTTCCGGAACGGAAAACCCTTCGCCTGCAACATCGTGGTTGACGCGTGCGAATTGTTACGATTGCTTGATGTGGGCGTTCAATTGAACGCCCCTACGAAACCACTTCAATTAATCGGCAAGCCCTTGGTCTGCACCATCGTGGTTGCCGCCATTTCAAATCCGGTGTTTGGTAGGGGTGTTCAATTGAACACCCTTAAGGCATATATTCAATTAATCGGCAATCCCTTGGCCTGCCCCATCATGTTCGCTGCCATTTCAAATCCGATGTTTGGTAGGGGTGTTCAATTGAACACCCTTAAGGCGCATATTCAATTAATCGGTAATCCCTTGGCCTGCCCCATCATGTTCGCTGCCATTTCAAATCCGGTGTTTGGTAGGGGTGTTCAATTGAACACGCTTAAGGCATATATTCAATTAATCGGCAATCCCTTGGCTTGCACCATCATATACGCCGCTGTGGCGCGATCGAGGGCATCATCGGGGCAAATGCGCAAATCCGGTGTGGTTCCGCAGGCAGGGATAATGCCCGCATTGTATGCGGCCTCAAGCCATTTGGCACCCCAGAAATTGAGGGATACATCGCTGAATATTCCTGTGGGATCGGGCGGCGTAAAGTTCGCTCCGTTGAGCATGCGTAGGAAGAATACCGTCCCCTCCGTGCGCGTATTTCCTTGCAGCGGGCAGAAAACGAGCGGATCGACCCCACAGCCAGCGGTGTAGCCATCGTTCCAAAGTCCATCAGCCCATTTGGCGTACCACTCGGAAAACGGTACATCGGCAAATACTGTTTGCAGCGGATCAGGGGGCAAATAATCTGCACCATACAGCCCACGTTCGACAAAAACTGCGCTTTCGGCGCGTGTCATGGCGTCGTCAGGACAATACATCAGCGGCGTGATACTGCAGCCGGAAACATAGCCCCCTTGATAGAGGGCCTCGATCTCGTCGTACGCCCAATGATCAACGGGAACATCCGAGAAAGTTTGAGTTGGATCATACACTGATGGGATCAGACTATTGATGTATTCCTCAACATTGGTATAGCCATCCCCATCACGATCATCGTTACCATCCGATGGATTATTGGGATTCAAACCACGTGCCGTTTCCCATGTATCGGGCATTCCATCGTGATCGTTATCCTCAGGGGGCGTTGTTTGCGCGAGGTCAGGCCATCCCCCTACATCGTCCTGGGAACTAATCAATGAACCGCCCCTATCTCTTACTTGTTGGACGATTCTCGCATCAACCGCGTCCCTCATCGGCGCACCGGCATGATCCAGTACAAGTTCATAGGCTTCGAAAGCCGTTTGTGTTCGAATTCCAGATGGAGGGACTACGTATGATAGAGATTGAGCCAATCGATCTCCATCTACGGCATTCCATTCATCTCCATTATTGGTGGGCCGTTGTGGACCGATATTCCCCTCGACGTAAATTGGTCCCCCTGACCACACATCAATACCCTTCTTGGAATTCGTGTGACTGGGACCTTCGATGAAATAATTCCCGATGATGTTTACCATCGCGTCTTGAATAACCGTGGGGTAATTGCCCCAGTCATAAATCACGTTATTAATCGACTCTCCAGTTGTACCTTTCGAAAATTTCGGATTACGGGCGTTGTTGTGAACGATGAGGTTGTGGTGAATGGAGACGTTAGCCACGCTGCTTAACAACATCCCCATGGAGTGTGTATTACCTTTGGGGTGGAAGGAACTATTAAGCGCTTCACTGCTGATGCTCCATTGGATGGTGATGTCGTGAAGGGCAACACCTAGCTGGTCCTGGTTTCCCCAAACGCCGATGTTCTTATCGATGCCCCAACTGATGGAGCTATGATCGATGATAACGTTGTAGACTGGGTTTCCAGAACCGAGGATATGGAGGCTATCGATGTTGTAGGGATCTGCGTCGCCCGTGATATCACCTGCCCTGAAACGCAACCCGCGAATGATCACATCGTGAGTTTGCACACGAAGACCGTAGCCGTAGAGCGTTATCCCTCCACCAGGGGCAGTTTGGGCAGCAATGGTGATATAGGGATTGCGGATGCTAAGGGTTGAGAGCAGGCGTATATTCCCACTGACTTTGAACACGATGATCCTTTGCCCGCTGGCTCCGACGGCATCTCTCAAACTCCCGGGTCCACTGTCATTCAGGGAGGTTACCTCGATGACCTGACCACCTCGTCCACCTACGGCCTTTGCGCCATATCCCTCGGCGCCGGGGAAGGCGGGCAAGAATTCTTCGGCTTGGATACCATCAATAAAACTGAAACTTCCAACTGCGATCGATAGCAGTATTAATGTGGCCTGTATTCTTTTTTTAATCATCTCCCTCAAATCCTCCGAGTGCAGGTAACCCCTCGGTTTGGAATAGCTCTTGTCTGTGTGTGGGGGGGAAAACAGCTTCTTACCTCGCCCGGGGGTGTTGAGATTCACGGTAATTTCAACCCCTTCGCTTGCAGCATCATGTCCGCCGCCATTTCAAATCCGATGTTTGGTAGGGGTGTTCAATTGAACACCCCTACGGCGCAGCTTCAATTAATCGGCAACCCCTTCGCCTGGACCATCATGTGTGCAGCCATCGCGCGATCGAGTGCCTCGTCGGGGCAGAACTGGAGCTGTGCAGCAGTCTGACAAGCAGGGATGAGACCGGCGTTGTAAGCTGCTTCAATCCACTTCGCTCCCCAATAGTATTTGTCGACGTCGGCAAATATCCCGCTCGCGGCGGGAGGCACGTAATTTACCCCATTGAGCATCCGCAGGAAAAACACAGTCCCCTCTGTGCGCGTGTGTTCTTGCATCGGACAATAAACCAATGGGTCTATTCCGCATCCAGCCGAATATGCCTCGTTCCATAATGCAGTCGACCATTTGCTGAACCATTCCGCGAGCGGGACATCGCTAAAGATTGGAGAGATTGGATCGGGAGGCGTATACCCGGCGCTGTGAACGCCGCGTATCACAAAAACAGCGCTTTCCGCACGTGTCATTGCGCTATCTGGACAGTACATCAAGGGAGTGGAACTGCAGCCCGCCACGTATCCGTTCTGGTAAAGGACCTCGATCTCGTCGTGCGCCCAATGGTCAAAAGGTACGTCGCTAAACGTGGGGGATGGGCTTGGCGACCGACCTTCCACTTCGGCTGCATAATCATGCAGCCACTCCTCGAGGTTAGTGTAGCCGTCGCCATCGTCATCGCCACTGGGATTGTCGGGGATGGTCAGTGAGCGCTGGATCTCTTGTATGTTAGGCCAACCGCCTACATCATTCTGACTATCAACATAGCTACCTTGGCGATCTTTTACGGTTTGTACAACGCGGTTGTCGACTGGGTCACGATCTCCAGGTCGAGAACCGACATTGCCCAGGACGTACACTTCGACTTGACTGCTGGGGAGTGTGGTGAGTTCTTGGGGCCAAACCGGTGGGCTGCCGGCGGCCGTTACACTGCTTCCTTGGACCAGCGTCCATTGATTTGATGGAACGTTGCCATCCCACATGTTGTCATCGAGGAATATCTCTGAATCCGCTGGCACACTACTGCGGAAATTGATCGGTCTACTTGTGGTTGCAATACCGGAAATGAAGACATTTCCTACGATGCTTCCTTCAATTCTTGGAGGTCCGTGATCGATCCCCAGATTTTTCCAGTTGTAAATGACATTGTTTATATTAGCGTAGGAACCGCCGCTATATTTGGGATTACGTTGCTGGTTTTGCGAAAATAAATTACGTATCAGAGAAATCTTGGAGAAACCGGGTGTTCCAGATCCAAATAAAACTCCTGCATAGTTATTTTGTTTTAGGGGTTCACTAATAATCGTATTGCTGATGGTAATGTCTCGAATTTCCCTTCCCCTTCCACTTGGAATCCATGCCCCAATGTTTTCATCCGTAGCCCAACTGATGGAAACATGATCAATGACAAGGTTATAGATATCTCCATTTCCAGCACTTAGGGCAAGCGCATCTTTCCCCGACGATCGATCACCCCGGCGAATTGAAATGTGCCGAATGAGCACATCGTGTGTCAGAATAGTGAGCGTGCCGTCTTTGATTAATATAGGCCCTGGCGCAGTATGTCCGGCGAGGGTAAGGAAAGGGTTTCGTATATTTAAATCACTTCCTCTCATATCAATCGTCCCGGAGATTTCAAAAATGCACACACGTGGGCCAGAAGCTTCCACGCAAGCTCTCAATGAACCCTGGCCGGAAGAGTTTAAATTTGAGACTTTGTACACGGCGCCGCCTCTACCGGCTGGCGTATGTGATCCGAAGCCTTCCGCCCCTGGAAAAACAGGGAGATCTGGGACAGGCGCGGCAGAAGCGGCAAACCAAGCTGAGAGGATTGTGAAGATTAGTAGAGTACCTGCGAATCGCTTAAACACTTCTTGTACTCGATCCTTTTTCGGCTAACATTCATTAACGTAAAGGTGGTTGGCAAACCTCCGGTTAACTTGAACCGCCACTACATCCTGGCCATCGGATGCGGAGGGGCAATTGCTAGCCGAAGGCTAGTTTGAATTGCCCGCTCCTGCTATAACCTCCCGGAGGTTTATTGAATTTCTATTCCCTTTGCCTGCACCATCATAGTTGCGGCCATTGCGCGATCGAGTGCGTCGTCGGGGCAGAACTGGAGCTGTGCACCAGTCTGACAAGCGGGAATGAGACCGGCGTTGTAAGCCGCTTCAATCCATTTTGCTCCCCAATAGTTTTTGTCGACGTCGGCAAATATCCCACTTGCGGCGGGTGGTACGTAATTGACCCCATGCATCATCCGCAGATAAAAAACAGTGCCTTCGGTGCGCGTATGGCCCTGGTCCGGACAATACATAAGTGGATTGCTACTGCAGCCTGAAGTGTAACCATCATCCCATAGCGCTTCTGTCCATTTGGCAAACCACTCACTGAGCGGCACATCACCGAAGCTAACGCTAGTCGGTTGGGGTGGCGTGTAGCCCGCGCCATGGATGCCGCGCTCGATATAGACGGCGCTTTCCGCGCGCGTCATCGTTTCCTCAGGACAATACATCAGGGGAGAGGAACTGCAGCCCGCAATATAGCCCTCTTGGTAGAGGAGCTCGATTTCTTCATACGCCCAATGGTCAAAGGGCACGTCGGCGAATGTCGGTGTTGGTCCAGGTGTAGGAATTGGTGGCCCTCCAACACCATTGCATTTTGGTGCAGCGCCATCGAAAGTGAGATTTGTGACACTCGAATCAATCCGCAGGTCCTTTGTTGGATCTCCCGACAGGTGCGAACTGAAAGCGGAAATCGAGAGGCCGCATACATCTCGAAACCACGCCAGCGGCGCCGATCCGGAGGAGGCGTAATAGCGGATATTCCTGAAGGTCACGCGCTCCATATTGTTGATGGAAGCTTGGTGATAATTTCCGGTGTCGACACGACCGCCGCCGTAGAGATCGAAATCTTCGAAAACGATGTCATGAATGTAGCCGCCTAGAGTTTCATTAAACCCATCGCCGTCACGATCTACGGAAGCCTGGCAGTCATAAACATTCTTACCGGCACCGGTGCCACCGCCACAAACCAGCATACGCTCTACTGAATCTTCGAAAGTGATGCCGCGAAAGGTAATGTTGCTGACTTCCGCGCCGTCATAAATTGAAAAACGAATACCGAAGGGACTGTTGTGGAGCATAATATTTTCGTAGGTAATGTTCTTGATATCGTATTCGGACCCCGTGCCGAATTTCAGAGCTGCGGAGTCACTTGAGACACGGCAATTCTCGATAAAAATATCGTCGTTGATCTCACCCGACCCTGAGGAAGAGGCGATTGCGATCCCGTCGTCATGGCTATCGATATCACAATTACGAACCACAACATGTTGTGAACTCTGCAAATCCATGCCGTCGTTCCCCCAGGACTGGCCAGAGCTTCGACCACCACGGATAGTGACATCCTCGAATGTGACGTGGTCGCTGGCCGCAGCCACGAGATGAAATCCATTTGCAGATTTAGGTGCAGAGCGTGTGTCGATGAGAATATTTGATACAAGGATATTGGAAGAGTCCCAAAACTCGACGATTGCCGAGAATGTATTGCTCGAGGACGGACGACTGATGGTTCCTGGCCCGAGGATGGCAACGTTATTCGTGCCACTTCGGGTGCCGATAAAAACTGTATGGCATCCTGGACATTTCAGTGAGCGGAAATCACTCTCATTATCAGCAGACTGGATTGTTGCGCCATTCAGATCCAGCGTGACATTGCTTTTAATTTCAATCGTTCCTGTCGTGTATATTTTCCCGGCGGATAAGATCACCGTCCCGCCACCAAGTGCATTGCATTGGTCGATCGAGCTTTGGATCTGATTTGTATTATCGCTTCCTGAAGGAGAACCCACCTGGCAGGTATCCGCGGCATAGGCGAGATTGGGGGTTAAGGTTAAGACGGCGAAAACAATACCCACACCAAGCGAGGTAAGCAGGATTATTGTTCTCGGCCGTAAAGTCATCTTTAAGTTTTTCAATAAGTTTTATGTATTCCTTTGCTTGCTATCGAACAAGGTCGGGCGGTTCGCGAACCGCCCCTACGGCATTCCTCTAATTGATCGGCAAACCCTTGGCCTGCACCATCATCGAAGCCGCCATCGCACGAGTGAGTGGATCGTCAGGGCAGAATTTTAACTCGGGCGCGGAGGCACAAGCGGGGATCAACCCCGCTTTGTAGGCCTCCTCGATCCATTTCGCTCCCCAGAATTCAATCGAGACATCCGCAAAAATTCCGCGGGGATCGGGCGGCGTATAGCTCGCCCCATGGAGCATGCGCAGGAAGAACACCGTCCCTTCGGTGCGCGTGTGTTCCTGGAGCGGGCAATAGACGAGCGGATTGGTCCCACAACCTGCCGTATAGCCGGCGTTCCAGAGCGCAGCTGACCATTTGCTGAACCACTCCGAGAGAGGCACATCCGCAAAGATTAACTGACCTGGATCAGGAGGCGTATAGGCAGCGCCGTTTATGCCGCGCACGACGAATACGGCACTCTCTGCGCGCGTCATCGCATTTTCGGGGCAATACATCAGCGGCGCGCTACTGCACCCGGAAACATAGCCCCCTTGATAGAGGGTCTCGATCTCATCATGCGCCCAATGATCGAAGGGCACATCGACAAAAGTCGGAGGATCCGGGGGTTTGCTGCCATCCTGGTAGACGAACTTGAACGCATCGGCGATGACGGGACCATTTGCTCCCTGGGCGGAGAGGATCACTTTTCCAGAGGTTCCCTTATTGAAAGTGAAAGTGCCGAGACTGTTCCATTGACCAAAATTGCTCGATTGATCGACTGTGCGCTTCGTTGAACCACCGCTATGCTGGATCGTGATCCCAACATTGGTAGCTTCCGCTACTGAGGAAGCGCTATCACCTAGATAGCCATGCCATTCGAAGACCTCATAGCTGCCGCCGACGCCAATCGAAGGGGTGAATATGGCGGTTCCATCACTGTCGCTGCGTGCGTGCGTGTGCCAATAATCTACGCCCCCATAGGCGCGTCCCTGCTTGTGGCTGTAAACACTCCAATGATTACGGCCACCTTTCATCTGCAGAGAAAAACCACCGCTAAGTGCGGCCTCAAAACTGCCAGGTGAGGTGCTGAAATCGTTGTTATCGACAATGATGTCGGAGATGATGGTTTGAGGGCTGCGCAATAAAATGATGGCATCCCCCAAAGGCTTGATCTGGTTACCCTTTTGCCATGTGTAACCGTTCAAAGAGACGGAGGTGAACGCTGCCCCAGTGTTCAAGGCATTTCCGCCGTTGAGTGAGATATCCTGCCCTCCTTCAAATCTCCAGTATGGGCCGGCATAGCCAGGTAGAGACTTAAGTTCTTGATTGGATACATTAACCGAATTGCCAGTTACATTGACGATGGAAACACCCTTATCGAAAAAGCGTACCCAAACTCCAGCTTTAAGTTTCAAAGCATCGTCCAACGGTCCGAAGCGACCCAAGTCTATGGGTTGTCCCAAATCGAGATCAAACTCGTCATACCATTGGTGAATGTGGTGATTCTGTGTGCTTTGCGCTTCTTCAAAGGTCATATAGTTAAAGTAGGCGTCTCCAAGAAGTGTGACCCCAAGGAGATAACGCATAGATTGCAGGTGGTTTCTTGAATCGGTCTTGTCACTCAAAGCGGTGATAAATGGATCGCTGCGATCCGGTCGCGCATCGATGATGGCCACATGAGGAAAGGGAGCAACCTCCATAAAGTATTTGTACTCATCGTTCCAAAAATAGCCGGTCTCAAAATTGTTGCCAAATCCGGTGGTCCATTCGCGGACCATGCCGTTGATATATTCAACGCCAAGTTTCTGCCACTGGAAACCGAAATTGATGAGCGAGGTCTTGCTGGATCCGGCCTTGTCCAGCTCAGCGCGTAGATTGGCCAATAATTCGACGGTGCCTTCCTGCCACTTGGCATCGACCCAAGCCTTGCCGTGTTCATCAAAATCGTTGACCCCGTTGCGATCCATATCGATATCGGAAATGCCGTAGGGCTTTCTCCAGAGCCAATCAGTAGCCACACCGTCGTTTATATTCAGCAGACTCTGCTCAACAACTTGAACCGGCAAGGCTTCGAGGATCGACAATCCGGAAAATCGTCCACTCTTGGCATCCCGTGAGAAAATCGATTGATCGATCATGCGATTGCAGCAATTGAGATAAACGTCATCTCCATTTGAATCGTCAACAAGGAACGCGCTCGCGTCAAAATCACTCACTGGGATTGGATATCTCGAGGGACTGACGTAAGCAGTCCATCCGCGCGTTGGGATGTTTAGCGTGCTTGGGCTGATGGCTTTGATCTGTTCGCCAAGATATTCTCCGCTTCCTACCATCACCAGGTCATGTTTTGCATACCAATCCGCAGGGGCACTGCCGAAGTGGAATATGCCAATGCGTGGATAAGATGGGCTGTAATTGTCTGCTGCCGCTGATGGCTGGGTCTGTGGGATCGTTTGATGGCTGGCATTTGTATTTGCTGAAGATGATTGAACGGGCGATAGCAGAGCGAAAGTCGTCAGCACAGCGATAATACGAACCGTGAGATTGCGACGCGTTGAGTTACTAAGCACTAGGTGTTTCTCCTTCAAGCATTTGAGCTGTATGGCAGCTTGAATAGTAAAAAATCATATTAACCGTCAATCGAGTCATTCGTAATATGTAAGATGGAAATTTAACGATGTTGATCTAATCGGCGAGCAGATTGCAGTTGCTGCGTTTCACAAATTGGGTCCTAATTCGAATTTAAAATTGCCTTTATCCTGTAGCCAACCCCATAAAAAGTGTAAGGATGAGGTAGCGAAAGAGGCAGGGTACTCGAGTACCTAGGGTGTAAGTACGTTGGTCCTATGGTGGAGGGGATATAATAATGATCTCGCGTGGGCACGGCATTCCGTGCCCCACCGGAACGGCAGCCCATTCGCCGCACCATCATGGCTGCTGCCATTGGTCTGACCGTCCTATTTCGATTGCTTGTCGTGGGGGCGTTCACTTAAACGCCCCTACGGAATGCTTAACCCCTTCGCTTGTACCATCATGTAGGCCGCCATGGCGCGCGTGAGAGGATCATTAGGGCAGAACTTCAGCTCGGGCGCGGATGAACAAGCTGGGATCAGCCCGGCGTTGTAGGCTGCCTCAACCCAATCGGCGTACCACATCTCGATTGGCACATCTGAGAAAACCCCATTGGCTTCAGGCGGAACGTAATCTGCGCCGTGCAGCGTGCGCAGGAAGAAGACGCTTCCCTCCGCGCGGGTGTGGCCTTGTAGAGGACAATAAATCAGCGGATTGGTACCACAACCGGCAGTGAAGCCATCGTCCCACAACGATGTAGTCCACTTGGCGAACCACTCCCACAAAGGCACGTCGTCAAAGGGGTGGCTCGATGACTGGGCGGGAAGGTATCCAGCCCCGTGAATTCCGCGCACGACGAATACGGCACTCTCTGCGCGAGTCATGGTTGCATCGGGACAGTACATGAGCGGATCGTTGTTGCACCCTGCAACGTAGCCAGCCTGATAGAGCGTTTCGATGTATTCCAGGGCCCAGTGGCTGGAGGGTACATCAATAAAAGTAGGACTTGGACCGTTGAGTTCAACTGCGCCGATATCTGGAGCAATACCGGAGTACGTGTCATTGACACCCGCTATATGCACTCCTGCATCCACGAGGGGAGAAGATTGTGGCAGGGTGAAGTCTCCATTGGAGGGATTGGCGAATTCTGGGTGGACGCTAATTCCATGCTGCTCGAGCCCATAGGTCAATCGCATTTCCTCAACGGTGTACATTCGGTCTCCAGAAAGTATTCTGACGAGATAAGAGCCGTCGACGGAACTGTCAACCCACAGGTTGTCGTAATCCATATTCATCTCAACGGGGTGACCGTTGTTTTCAATTTGATCCTTATAAACCGTGAGCACCGCATGACCTGGATTGACGGACCAGGAGTTGTTCCGGGTATTTGCGATGAAACCGGGCGTATTTTTCCAAACCGTTGAAAATGCTGAGATCGAGTTGACCGGCGAGGCGGGGTCGAGCTCAATAACTGAACTGTTGTGATAGAGCAATGTAGGCCCCGTCCCGCCGCTGGCGTTGACGTTGTACTTCCATGCCCCATAAGGCATTATGTATTTTCCAGTAAGATCTAAACTGCCATCAGGGAAATATCTGTTCGTCATGTAAATCGTGTTGCGGATCATCCACAACGGTCCAACCGTAGCAGGCGCTGAGGAGATCCCGACGAAGACATGGTGGAGGTAATTCCCCCAGATGACCTGGTTGTACACAGGTCCATCAAGTTCAAGCGCATCGTCCCCGATGCGATAGAGTTCGTTCCCCATAATGATGGTGCCAGCGTTGTATCTGGGATTGCCCATGGTGGCGGGCCCACCGTTGCCCCAGGGCGAGCCGGCGTTAATCCCGTTCTCCACATCATGGATTTTGTTATTACGGATCACGTGGTTTCCGCCAGAGACCAATCCGATTCCGCCGGTTGAGATCACATCATGCCCCAACCACCATTCTCGATACCAAAAACTGGGTGAGCAATAAATATCGTTCCCCTCGATCAAAGAGAAGGAGGAGAGATCGTCATCGGATTTGCTCAGGGAGGTATGGGCCTTAATTCCATCCCAGTTCCAACGGAGCGTATTGTTTCTCACAACAACGTAATCGGCGCTATCCAGCTGGATAGCGGTGCGCGTGTGTTGAATTGTCAGACCATCAACCACGACATGATCTCCAGCGATGATCAAGCCGTAGCGAGCCAATCCGGCGTAGATGCTTCTCCCCGTCGGGTTGATGGCTGGGCCAGACCACTGGTCGAATACATTCGGAAATTTCACGTAGAGACGATTGGAATTGCCGTCGTACCACCAGCCGCCATGCAGACCGGTACGCGTATCGCCCTGATAGAGTCCAATGGCCAAATTATTGAGAGAATCGAAGGGCATGAGGAAGTGTTCTTCGAAAAAGACTATCCTTGGAGAAGTAGAAAGAGGCGCCCAGTAGACCCCAGGATATGTCGAGCGGTCTGCATCTTGCCAGGTCACGTTCCCGGGAGAGGCAAGCTCGGCGTCTGCGCCATCTAAAATTGGGTTTTCGCCTGGGGCAGATTTAATGATGATGGGATATTCAGCTGAACCGGATTTATCAATGCGAATGGATCTTGAGGAAGAAATGTCGTAATTGCCGCTATGAAGCAGGATGGTCTCGCCAGGACTGACCAATTCGATCGCCTTTTGGATGGTTTGAAGAGGCGCATTCGAAGATCCATCGTTGCTGTCCCGACCAAGCGGTGAGACATGGAGCACCCGACCTGAATTCTCTGTTCTGGGTTCTGCTCGAGTCGAAGCGGTGAAAGTGAAAGGGTTTTCCCCAAGAATGCCATCTGGGTCGGTGAATCTCACTTGAATTTCATAGGATGTTCCCGGCCTGAGATTGAAGAGTCGGCCAGCCCATTCAAATTGGGACCCGGAGACGTTGGGATTAAAAGTAGTCGCATGCCAGATGCGTTGGAGAGGGTGGCCTTCTTTCCATGGAACGGATCCGATCTGACGATATTGAATCTGTGCTTCGCTGTCCTCGTTGCTATCGCCAGTGAAAGGGATGCTGAAGCCGAGCGTTGAGAACGCAGGAAGAAGGATAGGGTCCCCTTGCGGGATCGTCAATGATGATGAGGTTTGGGCCTGGGCAAGCGTGCCTTGGAAGATAAAAGCAGTCCCAAGGATGAGAATAAGGATGTGTGTCTTTATCTGTTTAGAGTTTCGAACCATTTCAACCTCCGGCGATTGGCGTTGGTTCGTTTGGGTGGCACTCAACCGTATTTCTACAAAGCACAGTTTTGGTAGGGCGTTCAATTGAACCGAACGGAATAAATTCAATTGATCGGCAAACCCTTGGCCTGCACCATCATCGAAGCCGCCATCGCACGAGTGAGTGGATCGTCAGGGCAGAATTTTAACTCGGGCGCGGAGGCACAAGCGGGGATCAACCCCGCTTTGTAGGCCTCCTCGATCCATTTCGCTCCCCAGAATTCAATCGAGACATCCGCAAAAATTCCGCGGGGATCGGGCGGCGTATAGCTCGCCCCATGGAGCATGCGCAGGAAGAACACCGTCCCTTCGGTGCGCGTGTGTTCCTGGAGCGGGCAATAGACGAGCGGATTGGTCCCACAACCTGCCGTATAGCCGGCGTTCCAGAGCGCAGCTGACCATTTGCTGAACCACTCCGAGAGAGGCACATCCGCAAAGATTAACTGACCTGGATCAGGAGGCGTATAGGCAGCGCCGTTTATGCCGCGCACGACGAATACGGCACTCTCTGCGCGCGTCATCGCATTTTCGGGGCAATACATCAGCGGCGCGCTACTGCACCCGGAAACATAGCCCCCTTGATAGAGGGTCTCGATCTCATCATGCGCCCAATGATCGAAGGGCACATCGACAAAAGTCGGAGGATCCGGGGGTTTGCTGCCATCCTGGTAGACGAACTTGAACGCATCGGCGATGACGGGACCATTTGCTCCCTGGGCGGAAAGGATCACTTTTCCAGAGGTTCCCTTGTTGAAAGTGAAGGTGCCGAGACTGTTCCATTGGCCATCATTTCGGGATTGATCGACCGATCGATTCGCAGTTCCACCTGCATGGGAGATGGTTATGCTGACGTTGCTGGCTTCATTCACATCACCGGTGTCACTGCCAAGATAGCCATGCCATTCGAAGACCTCATAGCTGCCGCCGACGCCAATCGAAGGGGTGAATATGGCGGTTCCATCACTGTCGCTGCGTGCATGCGTCTGCCAATAATCCACGCCACCGTAGGCACGGCCGTTCTTCTGGCTGAATACGCTCCAGTGGTTGCGGCCGCCATTCATCTGCAAGGAGAATCCACCGCTCAATTTCGCTTGGTAGCTGCCAGGCGAGGTGCTGAAATCGTTATTATCGACAATGATGTCGGAGATGATGGATTGAGGGCTGCGCAACAAGATGATGGCATCGCCCATCACTCTGGTGAGGCCATTTTTTTGCCATGAATAACCGTCCAGAGTAACAGCCTTAAATGCCTCTCCGTTATTCTGCGCCCTGGATCCATTGAGGGATAAGTCCTGGCCTCCAGCAAAACGCCAATAGGGCCCTGCGTACCCGGGAAGAGATTTCAACTCCTGATCGGTGATCGATATCGGACTGCTGGTGACATTGACAATCGAGACACCTTTATCGAAGAAGCGCACCCAGATCCCAGACTTGAGCTCCTGGGCATCATCCAATGGGCCGGATCGACCAAAATCGGTGGGTCGGCCCAGATCCAAGTCGAACTCGTCGTACCATTGGTGAATGTGGTGATTCTGCGTGCTTGTCGCTTCCTCAAAAGTCATAAAATCGAAATAAGCATCACCAAGCAACGTGACGCCGAGCAGGTAGCGCATGGCTTGCAGGTGATTTCGTGAATCGGTCTTGTTTACGCTGCCGCTGAAGAATGGGTCGCTGCCATCGGCACGACCATCGATGATGGCGACGTGAGGATAAGGAGCGTTCTCCATGAAGTATTTGTATTCATTGTTCCAGAAGGACCCATTCTTGAAGTTACCACCGAAACCAGTTGTCCATTCGCGGAACATGCCATTAATGTATTCGTTCGCAATTTGTTGAAATTGAAAGCCATAGTTGACGAAGGCTACGTTTCCGGGTCCGGCCTTATCGAGCTCTTTGCGCAGGTTGGAGAGAAGCTCAGTTACCCCTTCTTGCCATTTTGCGTTAACCCATTTTTTGCCATGTTCGTCGTAGTCGTTGACCCCGTTCCTATCGAGATCAATATTGGAAACGCCATAGGGCTTCACCCAAAGCCAATCTGTAGCAACACCGTCGTTAATGGACAAGCGGTTTTCTTTTGCTGCTGCAATGGGTAGGGCCTGGCGGATTGTAAGACCACTGTACTGCCCGAAGCCGCTTGGCCTGGAGAAGCTAGACATATCAATCAGGCGATTACAACAATTGATGTAGACGTCTGCGCCGGAGGCATCCACTGCCAGGAAAGCTTCTAAATCAAAATCAGGCTTTGCGATGGGATAGCGGGTCGGAGAGATATAAGCCGCCCACTCCCTCGTCGGCAGGACAATCGTGTTGGGATTAAGCGCTTTAACTGTCTCGCCCATGTCAAAGCCGCTGCTGACGACGATCAAATCGTATTTTGCGTACCAATCATCCGGGGCTCTGCCAAAATGTAGCATTCCAATCCTCGGGTAAGAAGGGCTGTAGAGATTTTGGGGGTTGGAAACCCCAGCAAGGGCCGCCGCGCCCTGCGATGAAAAAACGACCGGGGTGAAGGAAAGAGCAGATACGACCAGAATAAAGAGAACAGTTTTGCCGAGTTTCTTTAATTGTGTGAACGATGGTCTTCTCCACCAGCGGGTGGCTTCGTGGGGATGATGCATGCTTAACTTTCTCCTGCTGTCGGGGTGATTTTGTTTTAATTTTAGAGGGTTGGCAGGATGTCCTCCAGAGTACTGAGGTCACTTAGAGGGAAGTACCCTAGTCCTGAACATCAATGGGACCTAATCAGAGCATGGGGCAATCAGTGAACATATTCGGCCGAATGAATTCGCCGGGTTGAGCAGCAATGATCGTTTGTGGGATGGGGAATGCGTACCGTAGCTCACGCCTGATCGTCCTATCACGAATCCTTTTTGCCGGCATGCCGTGCCCCTACACCAGTAGATTTCGTTTCGTGTGCACCATCAAATTAATCATTGATAGATTTTCCATTTCGATTTCTCGTCGTAAGGGCGGTTTGCGAACCGCCCTTACGGCATACTCAACCCTTTTGCCTGCACCATCATGTAGGCTGCCATCGCTCGATCCAGCGCGTCATCAGGGCAGAATTTCAATGCCGGGGATTCCTCGCAAGCAGGGATCAACCCGGCGCTGTAGGCCTCCTCGATCCATTTCGCGCCCCAGAATTCTGTTGGCACATCGGCAAAGATCCCGCTGGGATCTGGCGGCGTATAGTTCGCCCCATTCAGCATGCGCAGGAAGAACACGGTTCCTTCCGTGCGCGTGTGTTCTTGAAATGGACAATAGACCAGCGGATTGGTGCCGCATCCGGATGTGTAGCCATCGTCCCAAAGCCCTTGGGTCCATTTTGCAAACCACTCAAAGAGAGGCACGTCGGCAAATGTTTGTGCTGCAGGATCGCCAGGGATGAAAGATGTGCCCTGGATGCCGCGCTCTATAAAGACCGCACTTTCTGCACGCGTCATGCTGGCATCGGGGCAGTACATGAGCGGGCTGCTGCTGCAGCCGGAAACGAAGCCCTCCTGATAGATAGTCTCGATGTAATCATGCGCCCAGTGGCTGAAGGGTACATCGGCGAATGTCGGAGGGTCCGGTGGTGTGCTGCCATCTTGATAAACGAAGTTGAATGCGTCAGCGGTAGTGGTGCATCCGCCAGGTGAAATCATCTTCACAAAGCTACTTTCACCATCTTGCAGGTTGTATACCCCAAGAGAGTTCCACTGCCCTCCATTTTTGGATTGGTCGATTGCCACCGTGGACTGGCGGCTGCCGTTAATATAGATTTCTGTGGGCACACTGTTGCAGGCATTGGTCACATCGGGGTGCCACTCAAACACCTCGTACTCCCCGCTTATCCCGATCGTGGGTCTGAACTCGATCGTCGCGCCGGCGTTTTCTGTTGTGGAATAAGAATAAAGGTCTTTCCAGGCGGCTTGACGATGGGACCACGCATTTCCTTGATCCGTGCTAACGGTCCAGGAGCTGGCAGGATCAAGTGTTGCGCCTTTGCTCGCCGGGCTGGTGTAGTTGTTTAGGTTATCGACCACGATATCGGAAATGATCGTCATCGGAGAGCGAACCAAAATGAGACCGTCCCCCACGGATTGATCACGAAAGGCATGCCCATCCAGCGTGATGCTGGAAAATGTTTGCCCGTTATTATGCACAGGATCCTGCCCACCCAAGAAGCGCCAATAAGGACCGGAGTAGCCCTCCAGGCTTTTGAGGTCGGCATCGTTAACCGAGGTAGGTGATGAGTTGGGGTTCATGAGCGCCACGCCGTTGTCGAAAAAACGCACCATAATGCCGTTGGGAAGCTGGTGTGTGTCATCACCCGGGCCCGGCTGACGGATTTCAGTGGGGTATCCCAGGGGTACCTCGAATTCGTCATAGTAGGCGTAGAACTTATGCTCACCGGCTTCAACGGGCTGAAATTCAAAGTAGCCATCACCCATCAGCGTATAGGTGAGCATCATGCGCATTAATTCATAATAATTCTTGCTGTGACCTTCGCGTGCATAGGTATAGGGATCACTGCCACTGGGGCGGATGTCCGAGACCCAGGTGGTCGGTTTTCGACCGTTCTTGATCCATTTTAAATATTGCTTCCAATCGTAGTTGAAGCTCCGAAACCCGGATTGTTTTTCATATTCGAGACCATTGGTGTTTTCCAATGAACCAGCGATCTTGGCGTCGTCGTGCAGCACACCGCTGTTGACCCAGATAGGGACATTGGGATCGCCGAATTGTTGATTAACTTCTGTGCGCCAGTTGGCGAGAAAATCGCTTACCCCGGCAACGTAGGTGCTGTCGACCCAATTGGTGCCGTGTTCCAGATAATCATTGCACACCTGGCCCTTGTTTGGATCTTTGGTTCCACCATTGGCGACGCAGTTGCGATCCATATCAATATTTCCGGCGCGCGGTTTGTGCCAGACCCAGTCTGTTCCTGTGCCATCGTATCCACCGGCAACTGCGAATTCGGTGGTACAACGAGGACCGTATTCGTTGTAACGTTCACCGAAGCTGTTTCGCGGCGTTTGCGGCAGGCTGCTCATATCGCCGAGGCGCGGCGCCCAACCCGAACCAGCTTGAGCAACCGTGCCGTCATCTCTGCGTGCAAACAAGTCATCCGTCCAGCTGTCGCACTGCATTATGTTGTTTTCTTTATCCGGCGGCGGACCGATGATGCCTTCGGTGTACAGAATTTTGGTCGTGGGGTCGATGAGTTTTACAGCCTGGATGAGACTGCTCGGGGTCTTGCTGATGATCAAATCAAACAAAGCATAGTACTCAGCAGGAGACTTTCCAAAATGTTGGTTGGCGAGCCGCGGATAATCATGGTTCCAACTGGGATCGAGGGAAACAGTCGCCGGCGCGGCGCTCGAGGGGGTAATGCTGGCTATGCCGATAATGGATACGCTGATGATCAATAGGCCGATGTGTTTTAGCTTCATAATGTAGTGATTCCAACTTGCAAGGTGTTATTGGAGGGAAAGATTCCTCTTCACCTGTCTATTCTCCGGGTAAGGGAACGGCATGCCGTGGCCTCACGGAATTTGTAATCCCTTAGCCTGCACCATCATGGTTGCCGCCATGGCGCGATCGAGAGGATCGTCGGGGCAAAACTTTAATTCTGGTGTTGTCTCACATGCAGGGATTAAGCTTGCATCATAAGCCGCCTCAATCCATTTAGCCCCCCAAAAACCGGGAGCTACATCCATAAAAATCCCTTTGGGATCAGGAGGAATATAGGCTGCACCATTGAGCATGCGCAGAAAGAAAACGGTCCCTTCGGTACGAGTGTGTTGCTGCAGGGGGCAGTAAACAAGTGGATCCATCCCACAGCCAGAGGTGTAGCCATCTTCCAACAAGGCGCCTGCCCATTTGGCATACCACTCGGTCAGTGGCACATCATCGAAAACCTTGTTCGAGGGTGAAGGTGGAGTGAAACCCGAGCCGTTTAATCCGCGCTCTACGAAGACCGCGCTTTCGGCACGCGTCATGTTGTCATCCGGGCAGTACATAAGTGGATCGGCGCTGCATCCGGAAATATATCCCTGATCGTAGAGAATCTTGATCACGTCGTAGGCCCAATGATTTGGGGCAACATCGACAAAAAAGGTAGGTAGAGAAGGAGCATTGCCTCCTCCCGGAAGCAAAGGTTTGGGAAGGCCAGTGCCGTAGCTGGCCATGTTCATCAAATAGGTATGATCCTCTCGGGGAGAAGGCCTGTTAGGGTAAGCCGTCGGCTGGTCATTGCTGTACACATAAAGCTTGTAGCCGGAGGCGACGATGATCTCTTCACGCCAGTCGCCAAGGATGTCGACCTGGATCGATTCACCGCTCCCACGCGCTTTCGCAAAGCCGCTTTCGATATTGACGCCTTTGAATTTGTTGAGCAGCGTACCACCCCGATAACGGTAGTACTCTGCAGTGTCATCATCATCCCAAAAGAGGGGGTAGCCCACATGATTGCCGGTTTGGCTGCGTAAGATTGTTCCATCCGCTGCATAGAGGAACCATTTTTCACTGTATCCATCGACCCACACATCTTTTGCAGCAGGTGGGGTGCCATAGACACCATTGAGCGTATTTTGCCATTCGTTCCCTGTGTAAAAATAGCCCGTAGCCCAGATTTCAAGGCCAGGTGAAGGATCCACATCGTAGACCCAGCCGCGATGCATCCTGCCCCAGCCTTCATCCGTTTTGCTGCTGTTGTGGTGCCAAATGATTTCTTTCTGGTCGAGGTCGATGAGGTAGGGGCCTTCCCAATAATTGGGCTGGACGACGTAGGGGTCGTTCGTTGACCCCGAGCGTTGAAGATACCATTCGAGCCCCGGGTTGTCGGGATCGATGTCACCCACCAGTGATCGCTCGGCCTCGCCCTCATTTGAATAATCCCCAAATGTTCCATCCAAATATAGGGTGCCATCATCGTCGATGATTAATGAACCGTTGACAATTTCATCTCTTCCGTCGCCATCGACATCTGCGGTGTAAATATTTGTCCAACTGAGAAAGCCGTAGAATTTCGGGTTATCGAAGGTCCAATATATGTTTAGATCTTTGTCGTATGCAGTGGTCACCATATCACGCCCCTGCGCGATGACCAGGTAGGGATTGACCCCATCCAGGTATGCAATGGTGGCATGGTTAATTTTCCTGGGCCTTGCGATAGACCGGCTAACAAGGATGTCCCCGGTCTCCCCATCGAGCATTACCAGCTTGGTCGTTCCATTTTCTTTCATCTGGGTCATGACTTCGTCTTTGCCGTCGCCATCCATGTCCCAAACGCTCAGCGTGACCGTCCAAGTGGGATCACCATTGGTATCTCGATACGTCATGTTGTGAGCAAATTCCCAGAGGATTTTCCCGTCATTGCGCACCGCGTAGGTGATCGTCTTGAAGTCCTTGTCGATATCATCATCGATCCAAACCCGCGCTAAAAAGTCATAATCGCCATCTCCGTCCAAATCGCCCACCCCTACGGTGTAGCTCAGACGATCCTCGGGGATCCCTAATTTGTCCGTAGGAAGATCGAAGACCCAACTGTTTTTTGCCTGTGCACTGTCCGCAATTAAGCTGGCCAAAGCAATTACAACGACGACGGCAAAAGAGAACCCCCCCCATCGTCGGATTATGTGAATTGGGTGGAACTCAACATTTTTTAGGATCATAAAAAAACCATTCTTTTACCATATTCGCAGGAGAAATCTTCCAGGCGCTGCATCTGCGTCGGCAGGGAGGTATTGTTTTCTCTCTCCCATATCCTCCCGGCGGATGACGAGTGCATGTCTAACCCGAAGTAATTCTAAATATTTCAACGGGAGATAAGGAGAGTACCGAGGTCCCGGGGCGCAGAGTACGTTGGTCCCACGGAAGAAAAAACAAAGTGGAAGCTAGCAAAATAAATCAAGTGTTGGCCATCGAAAAAAGGAGATTGGCCAAGCAACCGTGGCAATGGAGGGTCTGCTCAGTTGTTCATGTCATTTAAAGGGGCTCAGGTGTTTCACGGAGTGAATCGTTTAGCGATCGAAGAATGCCCAGGATGAAACGTATCGAATATGAGAATCGTCAATGGGATTCCTCTCTCCCTGGGGTTGCTCGGACATACATGCAATCACTCTCCTCCGGGGGAGTGTGATTGCCGTCACGGTGATGTATTCGAATCGCGTCGTTGTGATATTACGCGAGTTTCCCGCCCATCTCATCTGCCCACATTTCTCTTCCACCAGTCGGCCTATTCATGCGATAATCAAAGGATGCAGAGCAAACGCAAGCCCCAACAGGATGTCACCCTCGCCATTAACCCGGGATATCAGGCAAAGATCAATCGAGGCCTAAACAATGCCTATCGCAGCGCAAGTATCGTAGCAGTTGAGTTAGGCGAGGCGAAAATTATTATTTTTTCGGACCAACACAAGGGGACCGGCGATCACGCGGACGATTTTCTTCCCTCCCATCCCGCGTACAAGGCGGCATTGCTTCATTATCAAGCAGCAGGCTATACGCTCGCAGTCCTCGGTGACGCTGAAGAACTTTGGGAGAACACTCCGTCAGCGGTGATGGGCGGTTACCCATCCATATTTGAAATCGAAAACAAGTTTCACGAAGATCGACAATATTGGCGATTTTGGGGAAATCATGATGACGAGTGGAGCAACCCGGCGCAGGTCACCAGATATCTCGGCAAACACTTCAAGGATCTTATCGTGAAGGAAAGTTTGCGGCTAACTATCTTCGATCAGGGTGTGGACCGTGGAGAAATATTCATGGTGCATGGACATCAAGGAAGCTGGACGAGCGATGAATCCGGCTGGGTTCGCTGGCTGGTGCGCTATTTTTGGCGACCCTTCCAGCGCATCTTTCGCATAAATACAAACACCCCAGCTACGGATCGACATCTTCGTCACAGGCATGACATCGCCATGTACAATTGGGCCGCAGCGAGCAAAGGGTTGGTCCTGATTGCCGGTCACACGCATCATCCAATTTTCCCCACCCAATACCGAACCGAGAAATTAAACCGGGAATTTGAGACAATTCGAGAACTAGGGACCGATCCCGATGAAATCGATGAGGCGCAGTCCGATTTACGTTTTGCACAAGCGCAGGAGAAGCCGTCTTATTTCAACAGTGGGTGTTGCTGTTTCAATGATGGGCGCATTACGGGTATCGAAATTGAGGGTGGAAAAATCAAACTTGTGCGCTGGCCAGATGAAATCGGTCGCCCGAAACCGGAAATTCTTGAGGTAACCGACCTGCGTCAAGTGTTCCAGGGCGTTGCGAGGCGTGAGCCTCCAATGAGGTCCGCATAAAATCGATGCGGGTCCAGCATATGCCGATGCGGTGCATCAGATACCGATGCGGGTCCAGACATATGCCGATGCGAGCCGCTCAATTGGCTGGCCCACTTCATCCCCGTATTCAAGCTGGTATGATTGCTCTTTGAGAAATATTTGCAAGGCAATAACCCGCACGGAGATCAATAAAGAATGCCAGAAGATCAATCAAAAATTGTCGTCAATTCCTGGAATGAATGGAATCCTCTCAAACACATTATCGTCGGGCGTGCTGATGGAACAATGGTTCAAGCGCCTGAACCGGCGACTCAGCGTAATTGGGCCGAGGACGGTTTTCCCCTGGGAACGTTTGGACCATTGCCCGAGGAAATGGCTGAAAAAGCTAATTTGCAGCTCGATAATTTGACCAGTGTATTAGAGCAGCATGGCGTCAAAGTTGACCGGCCCACAGTGCTGGACTTCAGTCAATCAGTTCAAACACCCGATTGGGTTCAAGAGTCAATGTTCGGAACGATGCCGGCGAGGGATATATTGCTCACAGTTGGGAATGAAATCCTGGAAGCGACCATGTCGCAGCGAAGTCGCTGGTTTGAATACCTCTGCTACCGCCCCTTGCTTGAGCGCTACTATAAGGAAGACCCAAATTTTCGATGGGAGGCAGCCCCCAAGCCACGGTTAATGGATCGCAGCTTCCGCAAAGAATTCTGGCCAATGTTTGATGCGATGAAAACAGACGAGCAAATGCAGCACACGCTGAAAATGGAGTGGGGGTTAACCGAAGTGGAACCCTTATTTGATGCAGCTGATGTTGGCCGCTTTGGTAAGGATCTCTTTGTTCAGCGGTCCACAGTCACCAATGCCGCTGGAATTGATTGGCTGCGCCGCCATTTTCCCAATCATCGAGTACACGAAGTTTCTTTCGCGGATCCCTCCCCTGCGCATATTGATGCGACTTTTCTTCCCCTTCGGCCAGGCCTGGCGCTGATTAATCGCATTCGCCCCCCGCTCACCCCTCAATTAAGGGAATTGTTTGAAAAGAACGATTGGGAAATAGTGGAATCTGCCGCGCCGGGTCAAAAGAAAAAAGCGAAATTATCCTTCTGCAGTGTGTGGCTCTCGATGAATGTCCTTATGCTCGATGAAAAAACTGTCATTGTGGAAGAGCAAGAAAATTCCCAAATGGAACAGTTCGACCAACTGGGGTTCAATGTGATCCCGGTTCCCTTTTGGGATGTTTCGCCATTCGGAGGGGGATTGCATTGCGCAACAGTTGACGTTTATCGTGAAGGCAAGCTGGAAGATTATTTCCCCAAACAAATCGCTGGGTTTTAAGCACTGGCGCCTTTATTGGATTTGCTCGTCGATGGGTGGCTATCTTGCGAGCAAATTGACCATAGGCTCTGATCCAGATGACATCGCGCATTAAAGACAATCAGCGAAGAATCCTGCAGTAAGCCGCCGCATCGCGAGCTGCCCTGTAGCAAGCTTCAGCATGTGGTGGCTTTTTTCGATAAAGTTCGCACAGACAAATACGCTTGATCCTAATGGAGGACATTTTGTCAAAGAGAAACGTCATCATCATTGGTGCGGCAGGGCGTGATTTTCATAATTTCAACACCTACTATCGTGATAATCAGGCCTACCAGGTTGTCGCCTTCACCGCCGCGCAGATTCCCAATATCGAAGACCGCCGCTATCCTGCCTCTTTAGCGGGAAAAGTCTACCCGGAAGGCATTCCGATCTTTAGTGAAAATGACCTCCCCAATCTAATCCAAGAGCTTGCTGTGGATGAATGCACGTTTGCCTACAGTGATATTAATTATCAACATGTGCTATCGGTGGGCGCGCTCGTGCAAGCTGCCCGTGCTACATTCACGATGTTGGGTCCCAAAGACACGATGATTAAGGGCTCAAAGCCGGTCATATCTGTTGGAGCTGTTCGCACTGGAAGCGGGAAAAGCCAGACCTCACGGAGAATTATTGAGATCCTGATGGAGAAAGGAACCAAGGTAGTCGCCATCCGCCACCCCATGCCTTACGGAGATCTTGGCGCGCAGCGCGTACAACGCTTTGCGGAAATCGAAGATTTGGCGAAACATAATTGCACAATCGAAGAGATGGAAGAATATGAGCCCCATATCGTGCGCGGAAATGTGATCTATGCCGGGGTAGATTACCAGGCGATCTTAGATGAAGCCGAAAATGATCCCAGGGGTTGCGATATCATTGTCTGGGATGGGGGCAATAATGATTTCCCCTTTTATGTCCCCGACTTGCACGTAACCGTCGTCGATCCCCACCGCCCAGGGCATGAACTCAGCTACTACCCTGGTGAGATCACGCTCAGGCTGGCTGATGTCGTCGTTGTCAACAAGATGGACAGCGCGGATCCCACGGGCGTCGCGACGGTATTAGAAAATATTGCCACGGTGAATCCAGAGGCGATCGTTATCAAGGCTGATTCGGTGTTGGAGATGGAAGACCCCACTCTGGTAAAAGGGAAAATGGTTTTGGTGGTTGAGGATGGTCCAACACTTACCCATGGGGGAATGAAAATTGGCGCCGGTGTTGTCGCCGCGCAGCGCTGCGGTGCCCAGGGATTTGTCGACCCCCGTCCATTTGCAGTGGGGACACTTGCCGAAGTTTTTGAAACTTATCCTGAGGTTGGGACATTACTCCCAGCAATGGGATATGGCGAACAGCAGTTGAAGGATCTTGAAACCACGATCAATAACACAGAATGTGACGTAGTGGTTATTGGCACCCCCATCGATCTCAATCGCATTATTGATATTAAGCAACCAAACACGCGAGTTTTTTATAATTTGAAGGAAATCAGCCACCCGGATCTCAGCGAAGTAATCGACACGTTCTTGGCCAAGCATAATTTATAAAGACGATTTCGAAATTTCCTGACGCGGCCGGAAAACCTCAGATGCAGCGGCCGGCTGATTGCGTCTAAACCATTCGTCATATTGTGATCGTGTCTGCATGAGAAGAACACGCGAAAAGGATGACCCATGCCGGGAAAGCTGCTGGAAGATAAGGTCGCCATCATCACGGGAGCCGCTCGTGGGATCGGCGCTGCGACCGCGCGCTTGTTCGTCGAGCATGGTGCTCGACTTGTAATTAATGATTTGGACGATCAGCCGCTCAAGCACCTCATCGATGAAATCCAAGCGAATAATGGTGAGGCGCATGGCGTAGCGGGCGACATTACCAACCCGAGTTTGCCCGAAAAGCTGGTGGACGAAGCGCAACGTTCTTGGGGAAGCCTGGATATCATCGTGAATAATGCCGGTTACACGTGGGATGGGACAATTCATAAGATGGACGATGAGCAGTGGCATGCGATGTTGGATGTTCATCTCACCGCCGCGTTCCGGCTCATTCGCGCCGCTGCGCCTGCCATGCGCACGCGGGCGAAGGAAGAGATGCGCGAGACTGGCCAAGCTCAAGCACGGAAAATCATTAACATCAGCTCGACAACGGGTACTAGGGGTAACTTTGGACAGGTCAACTATGCGGCCGCCAAAGCCGGTATTATCGGCCTGACCAAATCTCTAGCCAAGGAATGGGGTCGTTACAATATCCAGGTCAACAGTGCTGCCTTTGGTTTTATCGATACTCGATTAACAAGATCGCAAGAAGAATCGGAAACGATTTCCAGAGGAGACGCCACTATCCAGTTGGGGATCCCCGCTGAAATAAGGAACAGAGGGACGGCCTTAATCCCCATGGGACGCCCGGGTACTGTCGAAGAAGCAGCCGGACTGCTGCTATTTTTCGCTTCGCCGCTTTCGAATTATGTTTCCGGACAGGTCGTCGAAGCGACAGGTGGCGCCTAAGCCGCGGTACCGCAGATTATTGGAGGCACTGATGGATTTTGATCTCAAGGGAAAAATCGCCATTATCACCGGAGCCTCAAAGGGGATCGGGCGGGCCATCGCATTGGCCTATGCACGGGCAGGCGCACATGTGGCGGTATGCAGCCGAAAAGAGGAAATGGTGGCGAAAGTCGCCGAGGAAATTAGGCAAATGGGTGCAGAATCCCTTGCGGTCCAGGCCCATGTGGGGTACCAAGGATCAAGTCGATAACTTCGTCAATCAGGCGCTGGCGAAATGGGGCAGCGTCGATATTGCGGTGAATAATGCCGCGACAAGTATTCATTTTGGACCTTTGCTTACTGCAGATGATGGCCAATTGGATAAAATGTTTGACACAAATCTTAAGAGCTGCCTCCGCGTCTGCAAAAGCGTGCTTCCCCATATGCAGGAGCAGGGAGGCGGTAAAATTATTAATATTTCATCAGTGGCTGGATTAAGACCCGGTTTTAACCTGGGTGTCTACAGCATCACCAAGGCTGGGATTAATATGCTCACGCAAATTCTGGCCAAAGAGCTGGGCCAGTACAACATCCAGGTCAACGCCATCGCGCCCGGAATTATTAAGACAAAATTCAGTCAATCGTTGTGGGAAAGCGAGATATTAATGAAGGAAGTTGAGCAGCGAACGCCATTAAAACCAATGGGTTCACCCGAAGATGTCGTCGGGGCGGCCCTGTACCTGGCCTCCGCGGCATCCGATTGGGTGACGGGCACGATCCTGGTGGTCGACGGTGGCGCCACCGTTGCTACAAATTTCTAGCGATCCAAAAGAAGATTGAGCATGGGTCACATGTATAAAAGGATGATCTCAACCCTTTATCTTGGAGTGAGAAATTAAAATGCGAGAAGCCGTAATTGTTTCCGCCGTGCGCACTGCAGTGGGAAAAGCGCCGCGCGGAACATTAAAAACAACGCGACCCGATGATATGGCTGCCGTGGTGATCAAGGAAGCATTAAAACGGGCTGCTCCGCTGCAGGCCGGGGAAGTTGAAGACGTTATCATTGGTTGCGCTTATCCTGAAGCGGAAGCGGGATTGAATGTTGGTCGCATCGCCAGTTTACGTGCCGGGTTACCCGAAACAGTCCCTGGTATGACGGTCAATCGTTTCTGTTCGTCGGGCTTACAGGCGATCGCGCTGGCGGCGCAGAGGATTATTGCGGGTGAGTTGGATATTGTCATTGCCGGAGGTACTGAGAGCATGAGCATGATTCCACGCCGCGGGCGTGGTTTTTCACCGAACGCGAAACTGGGGCAAGAATGGCCGGGCGTTTATATGAGCATGGGTGTGACTGCGGAAAATGTAGCGGAGCAATTCGCCGTCAGCCGCCAAGATGCGGATGAGTTTGCGTATCGCAGCCATACACTGGCTTCTAAAGCCATCCGCGCCAGTAAATTCGCGGATGAAATTCAACCGCTAAGCGTGGGATCAAGCGCCAATGACGATTTCTTCGATACTGATGAAGGTGTCCGTCATGCACCCGATCTCGAGGCGATGGGGAAACTTAAACCTGTATTCAAAGAGGGCGGCTAGGTGACCGCGGGAAATTCTTCCCAGACCAGTGATGGTGCTGCTGCTGTTGTCGTGATGGAAGCCAAAAGAGCGGAACAACTAGGCATCAAACCACTCTTGCGTTACGTCAGTTTTGCGGTCGGCGGGGTACGCCCAGAGATCATGGGGATGGGGCCAACAGTGGCGGTGCCCAAGCTGCTTGAGAGGATTGGAATAAGGCTTGATGAAATCGACCTGATCGAACTAAATGAGGCTTTTGCGTGTCAGGCATTAGCAGTTATCCGCGCGTTAGAAATGAATCTGGATATTACCAACGTAAACGGCGGGGCAGTGGCTCTCGGTCATCCGCTTGGCGCCACAGGCGCCAAGCTTACGGTGCAGATGCTTAATGAGATGAAGCGCAGGGGCTCAAAATTCGGCCTAGTGACAATGTGTGTCGGGGCAGGGCAAGGCGTAGCGGCGGTGTTTGAAAATTTGCAGTAGCACTTACCACGTACTCAACTCATCACTTTTTACATCTCTTCGCCGAATGTTTTAGCCCAAATGCTGTCTTGCGATCACGATTCTTTGAATTTGGTTGGTGCCTTCCCAAATCTGATGCAGTTTTGCATCGCGCATGTATTTTTCAACAAGGTATTCATTCATATACCCATATCCCCCCAGGATTTGGACAGCATCTGTGGTGACCTCAATCCCGATGTTGGCGGCGAAGCATTTTGCGATGGCCGATTCTTGTGTGTTGTGTTGGACATTGTCATACAGCCATGCCGCCTTCCAGCATAAGAAGAGCGCGGCATCGATTTTCATGATCATATCGGCCAACATGAATTGAATCGCCTGTAGTTCGGAGATTGGACGTCCGAATTGGATGCGCTCCTTGGCATAAGCAGATGCAGCTTCTAAGGCCGCACGCGCAACGCCTACTGCGCTAGCACCTACTCCCGCGCGTGATTCATTGAGGGTCATCATGGCGATCTTAAAACCGTCGAAACCCTCCCCAAGACGATAACGCGCGGGGATGCGAACGTCCTCGAAAATTACTTCGCTGGTGGGCGATGCACGGTTGCCCATCTTATGATCGATCTTGCCGGTGGTGAAGCCCGGAGTATTTGCGGGAACAGCAAATGCGCTTATGCCTTCCTGACCTCTTTCGGGATTTTCCTTCGCAAAGACTGAATACGTCTTGGCCACCTATCCGTTGGTGATAAAACGCTTCGCCCCATTAATCACATATTCGTCACCATCAAGCGTAGCTGGGGAACGCATCGAGGCAACATCCGAGCCCGCATCGGGTTCCGTCAAGCAGTAGGACGCCAAATTGGGTCCGGAGGTATGTTGAGGCAAGAGCACTACCTTTAGCTCGGAGCTGCCGGCGATAAGTATCGGCGTTAAACCCAAAATGTTTCCGCCCAGGGAAGAAGCGGTGCCTGAATCCGCGGCAGCGAGCTCTTCGCTAAAAAGGACGCCTTCGAATGAGCCAAGCCCGGCTCCGCCGTATTCTTCAGGGACGGCATAGTGCAGGAAACCGAGCTTGAAATAACCCTCCACGATCTCCGGGGTATGACGTTCCTCGCGATCCAACGAGGGGCAAGGGGCGCGATCTCGTTTTGAGCGAAGTCTCGCACCACCTTCTGGAATGCTTTTTGCTCTTCGGTGAGTTCGAAATCAACGACGTTACCCTCCTTTATCTAACCTGCGGGCTGCAGATCTTTGTGTTGCGCATGCGGCAGGTGAGGATTGGGTAGCAAATAGCACATGATTATGCACGTAATGGGAAAAAGCCAAGAGAACGCCGGAGTATGCTGCGGGGCAGCTCGATAGAGGGCGGCCAACTGCGGGCATTTTCACTCCTCGAAGTGGATTCAGGATCGAATCGCGGTTTCGCCATTTTCGAATATTCATATTTGCTGCAAAGCGTACGCTATGCAACGCTTAATTTAAAAAAGTCAGTCGCTCTTGCGGAGGGCTCGATTGCTTCGCATGTTCGCCTCTAGCCCCTGTGAAGGATTATACTTCTGGGCGAATAGATATGCGCAATCTTGCCTGTGAGGGCGTGCCATGCCGATTATTAATGGGGGCGCGTTGATGATCCTGCCTGGGAAGGTAGTTGCATTACAAGGAATCCGCGATCCTTGATTCGCCCCTAAGAACAGGCTCCAGTCTCCTGGATCGTGCCACATGTTGGTGATCCGAAAGGGCGTACGATGAACATTCCCCCTCCACATAAGCTGCTAGATTTTACCGACCAGGTCGTGCTTGTGACCGGATCAGGGAGCGGCATTGGCGCAGGTATCGCACGGCGATTCGGGGAAGCAGGTGCCTCCGTCGCCGTAAATTATTTGACCAGCGCCGAAGGAGCAAAGCACGTGGTTGAGGATATTGTTGGCATGGGAGCGCGAGCGGCCGCAATTCAGGCAGATGTCACCAAAGCAGAACAGGTCAATTACTTATTCCAGGAGGCAGGAAAGCAGCTTGGCGCAATCGATATTTTGATAAACAATGTGGGCACCTACCCTTTATCTTCCATGCTCGATATGGGCGAGGAGGAATGGGATTTTGTGTTTGATACAAACCTGCGCAGCACTTTTCTTTGTACACAGGCTGCTGCCGAACGCATGATTGCGCGAGATTATCCGGGTGCGATTGTTAATATCACCTCCATTGAAGCACAAAATCCAGCCCCTTTGCACTCGCATTACAACGCGGCCAAGGCCGGTGTGCTGATGCATACGCGTTCGGTCGCGCAGGAGCTCGGGCCGCACGGTATCCGGGTGAACGCAGTGGCGCCGGGCTTAATCTGGACCGAGGGTTTGCAGGAGTCATGGCCCGAGGGAGTCGCGCGCTGGATGAAAGCCGCGCCGCTGGCCAGATTGGGCCAAGCAGCGGATGTGGCGGATGCGTGCCTTTTTCTGGCTTCGCCTGCCGCACGCTGGATTACGGGGGCCAATCTCCTGGTGGATGGTGGCGTAATGACAAAACAAATTTTCTGATCTCCCAGGGAGAAGAACATGCTGGCTGCAAACGATATTATCGTCCACTTGGGGTTGGAGCCGCTGCAAGTCGAGGGTGGCTTCTTTAAACAGACCTATGTCTCACGCGAGAATTATGCTGCTCCGCAGCATCCTGATCACCAGGAGTTTGTAAAACCCCTCTGCACGGCAATATTTTATTTGCTGACCAATGAACCGAATTCTTTCTCGGCGATACACATGCTCCCTACGGATGAAATGTATCATCACTATATCGGCGATCCAGTGGGACTCCTGGAACTGCATCCAGACGGATCAAACACCGAGGTGATTCTTGGGGCGGATATTTTAAATGGGCAAGTAGTTCAACATGTCGTCGCCGCCAATGTGTGGCAGGGATCGCAGCTGCTCCCTGGAGGTGAATTTGCCCTTATGGGAACCACAATGGCCCCTGGATTCACGCCTGATGATTATGTTGGCGGCTCGAGAGAACGACTGATTCGACAATTCCCCGAACTAGCGGACGGGATTCGAAAGTTAACTCGGGGAAGGAATTCTTGACTCAGCATAAACTATCTTTAACGAGTTCTGGAGCGGCAATTGACCGACCAAACGAAGATTAAGTTTCTCGATCGTGATCCTCCGCGCTTCTCAAAAGAAGATGCCGAACAAATTGCCGGCGATCTGTTTGATTTGTCGGGGGAGTTTTCGTCATTGCGAAGCGAGCGCGATCAAAACTTCAGGATTAAGCCGCAGAATGGCGTGGGCTACGTGCTGAAGATCTCCAATTCTGAGGAGGATGCCGGAGTCATTGATCTGCAGTGCAAGGCTCTGGTGTACATTGAGTAGCAGGATTCTGCCCTGCCCATCCCGCGCGTTATTGATACGAAGAGAGGCGATCCATTCACCTTCGTCGAAGACGCAAAGGGCACTCAACACCTTGTCCGTGTTTTAACCTACCTGCCTGGCGTTCTGCTCGACGAAGTCTCAAGAACGCCGGGCCTATGGCGCAGCCAGGGTAGCTTCATCGGTCGGTTGGATCTCGCGATGCGTGGATTCTTCCACACACATGCCCGACAAGCACATCCCTGGGACATCATGCGCAGTGTCGAATTGCGGCCCCATACTTCGCATATCGCCGATAGCGCCGATCGTATGAACGTTGAGCAGGTGCTCGATACAATGCAAGCGGAAATTCTTCCGCGCCTCAGGCGCTTACGCCATCAAGTCATCCATGCCGATGCCCACGCGCAAAATATGCTCACCGATGCGCACATGCCGCAAAGTATCACTGGAATTCTCGATTTTGGTGATATGGTTTTTGCGCCGCTCGTAACTGGGATCGCAATTGCGGCAGATCTCGAACGCGCCGCACCCGATGAACTCATGATGAGCCTTTGCGCGCTTGTCGCCGGATATGATCGCGTAATCCCATTGGAAGAAGATGAGATCGACTTGATTTATGATCTTGTTCTGGCGCGGCTTGCAGCAACCTCCGCCATTATTGCATGGCGTAAGGAAATGACGCCTGATCAGCCCGCCTACCTTCATGAATACGAAGCCCCTTGCCTTGAATCCATTGCCAACCTTCTGCGCATTGGTCGGGAAAAGGTGAGAGATGAATTGCGCGCTGCTTGTCGATTTCCATCGTATTCTCCAATAAATGCTGAAGTGCAATCGGAAGAGAATAACGAAGCTTTGCTGGCACGTCGCCAGCGGGTGTTGGGCCCCGGATTAAGCCTCTTCTACAGTGAGCCGCTGCATATCGAACGGGGACGTGGCGTTTGGCTCTACAATGCCCAGGGTAAGGCCTATCTGGATGCTTATAACAATGTGCCCGTGGTGGGCCATTGCCATACGCATGTTGTCCAAGCGATCGCACGACAATCCGCGGCGCTCAACATTAACACGCGCTATCTTTACCGCGGTATTCTTGATTATGCCGAGCGCCTGGTAAGCCTTTTCCCCGGCGATCTTTCGGTATGTCTCTTCGTCAACTCCGGCAGCGAGGCGGTTGATATTGCCTGGCGTATGGCGCAATCTTACACCGGCCAGCGTGGCGCATTGGTGATGGAGGATGCCTATCATGGAATTACAGAAGCCACCTGGCATTTGTCTACCTCCAAAATGAAAAATGGTCTGGCAACGCATGTGCAGACACTCTTGACGCCCGACCCATACCGTGGCAAATTCCGCCATGGTGTTGCGAATATTGCGGAGCTTTATGCCGCGGACGCGCAGCGAGCCATAGGTGATCTTCATCAGGGAGGGATCAAACCCGCCGCATTCATCGTTGACACCGCGTTTGCTAGCAACGGCATTCCGGATGTTCCCAAGGGATATCTGGCTGCAGTTAGCGAAATGGTGCACTTGGTGGGTGGTTTGTTGATCGCTGACGAAATCCAGGCCGGCTTTGGGCGCATGGGAACGCATTGGTGGGGCTACATGGGGCATGCGCTGAACCCGGATATTGTCACGCTGGGTAAGCCGGTGGGCAATGGTTATCCCCTGGGCGTGATTGTGACCAGGCCGGAAATTTTATCCACTCTCGTCGATAGGACATCCATATTCAGCAGCTACGGTGGAAACCCGGTGGCCTGTGCGGCCGGGATGGCGACGATAGATGTTATCGAAAACGAGGATTTAATAGACAACGCCGCCCGCATTGGCGGCTACCTGCGCGAAGGCCTACGTGCTTTGATGCCGCGCCATGATTGGATCGGTGACGTACGCGGAATGGGATTGCTGATCGCAGTCGAATTGGTACGTGATCGCACAACCCTCGAGCCGGCGCGCGAGGAGACCCAGCAGATCCTCGATTTGATGCGTGAAAACGGAGTGCTCATTGGCAGCGAGGGCAGGCTCGCGAATGTGCTCAAAATTCGTCCACCATTGATCTTCACCCGCGAACATGCTGATCTATTAATTGATGCCCTCGATCGGTCGCTGGCGGCGCTCTGAGTTCGCATTTACCCCACATGATAGGCCAGCACCTGAGCGCGCTAGACTTGTGCAGAGCAGCAAGTCGCACTGAAAAACAATTGGGTGAAAACCAATCTCTGACTATCGCGATGCACTTCAAAAGAGATCTGCTGTTTGCTCAAGTGAATACCTCTCCGGCTCCTTACGCCATTTTCCGTCGCGCCCAAGCCGTTTCCGGTGGACAGCCTCACGTTTGAAGATAGAATAGGATTCCGAACGATGAGGAGCGCCGATGTCATATGAGACGACGCTGGCTGAAATAAAGTCCGCAGTGGGAACAGAGACCCATCTTGGTTCGTGGCTGGAAATAACGCAAGAAATGATCGATGCCTTTGCCGATGTAACGATCGATCATCAGTGGATCCACACCGATCCAGAACGCGCGGCGCAAGATTCCCCGTACAAGTCCACTGTAGCGCATGGGTTTCTCACGTTATCCTTGATCCCCCATCTTTCGGATAGCGTCAATCCGGATAGGCCAATTTATCCTGGTGTGAAATTAGGGGTGAACTACGGCCTCAATCGCGTGCGCTTTCCGCATCCCGTGAAGCCGGGCGATAAAATTCGAGCACGCACGGAGCTGCAAAGTGTTGAAGAAGTCCCCGGGGGCGTACAAACCGTGAGCAAAATTACGATTGAGCTCGAAGGAGCCGAAAAACCATGCTGTGTGGCCGAAATTGTGGCGCGATTTTACTTCTGATCACCTATTTCGATCACAATCTTCCGAAAGGCCCTTGACCTTCGGAAGGTTCGGCAAATCAACCACATGCTGCTCGCATTTACTCCACACAATAAACCAGCACCTGAGCGGGGCCATGCACGCCGAGGGTAAGTGTCCTCTCGATATCCGATGTTCTTGAGGGTCCGCTGATCAAGGCAACACATTGTGATTCGCGCACAATATCAAGTGCGCCATTCCGGAACCAATCGTTCAGGTCCCTGAAAATATTTTCGGCCGCGATGATGGCGATATGGATTTTCGGAAGGAGTGAAGCGAGTTGGGAACGGCCTTCACCCGATGGGACTACCAGGGTTCCAGATGCTGCAATGCCCGCCACGCAACCCGTTAGACCAATCGTTATCGGATCCAATTGACTGTACTCGGCAATCCGTAATTCGGCGTCGCCTCTGGCGATAGTTGGATCGATCATCTCTATCCCCGATTCTTTGAGTCGTTTGGTTACCCATTGCAATGTTTGGTCACCCGCGCCCCAGGAAAGAACGGATCGCCCCCCGAGTTGGAGAATTTTGTCGTGCACCATTTCGGCAACTGTTTGTGGATCGCAGGGTATGAATTCAGCTCCCAGTAATCGCAGCTCCTGGGCAAAGAGTGCTACCGGATCAACCATTTCCAGGTCCGGGGATAGGGTGGGCGGGGAATTTTCAATCTTCGCCTTGGGGGGAGAGGGGCTGACGTTCTGCACCAAATCGTGAAAACGAAGTCGAAAGGGTTTGCGCGCAAAAGGAGGAAAATATCGCGAGGTCGTCCATCCCGAGAAGGGCGGCGGAAGCCAGCGCATCCAGCCGGTGCGTTTTGCAAGAAACGTCGTCGCTAACGCTGCAAAACGCTCAGCCAACAAGAATCGACTCGACTTAAGCACCAACCAGGAGTACATACGCACCCCCCACTTTTGATAGGCGGGTTGGGGAGCTTGCTCGGTATAGAGCGCGCGCACATGCAGCAACATATCGGGCAAATTGATACCAACCGGGCAGACCTCATAACAGGCGCCGCAAAGCGTCGACACTTTTGCCAGGTGCCCAAATTGACGTACGCCAAATAATCCCGGGGAAATCACAGATCCGATGGGCCCTGGATAGACACTGTTGTAAGCGTGCCCGCCTATTTCGCGATAGACCGGGCAAACATCCAAACACGCTCCGCAGCGAATGCAGTTCAAAGAATCCGCCAACGGGGTTTCAATCAGCGCCAGGCGACCATTGTCGATGAGTATCAGGTGTCGTTCATCCGGGCCATCGGGATCCAGCTCCATGCGAGGGGACTGAATTAGGGCAACATAGGAGGTAAGTTTTTGTCCGGTCGCAGAGCGCGGCAATAGATCGAGCATTTGCGCCAGGTCATTCAGCGTTGGTACAAGCCTCTCCACCCCCATGAGGGCAATGTGCATTCTGGGGAGAGTAGTGACCATGCGGCCATTGCCTTCATTGGTCACGAGGGAGATCGTGCCAGTCTCCGCGACGCCAAAATTCACGCCCGAGATCCCAACCGAATCGGTAAGGAATTTTTCCCGCAGGGCACTGCGCGCCACAGAATTCATCTCCGCAATGTCCGTTGTCTTGCGCATCCCAAGTTTTTCAGTGAAGGTATCCGCAATCTGTTCTTTGCGCAGGTGAATGGCGGGTGCAATTATGTGGCTCGGGGGTTCATCTCTCAGCTGCAGGATGAATTCTCCCAGATCGGTTTCAATTACTTCGAAGCCTTCTTCTTGCAACGCCTGGTTTAGGCGAATTTCTTCGCTCAGCATTGTTTTGGACTTGAGAACCAACTTGGCCTTGGAGGCGCGAACAAGATCGATGACAATCCGATTGGCCTCGGCCGCGTTCGATGCGCGATGCACATGAAACCCGTTGCTTTCAATCGCTCTTGTGAATGTGGCCAACAACTGATCTAAATTTTTGATTGTCTGTGTGCGTGTAATCTGGGCTTCTTGGCGTAGATGGGATGGATTGGTTATGGAGGAGAAGGCTTGGCGGTAGTTGTCCCTCTTTGGCTCAGTGAAATTATCGAGAGCTCGCTGTAAATCGGGATCGTTAATAGCCGCGCGCACTTGGTCACGAAACGTATGCTTCATGCCTACCTTATACATGCTGCGATTCTATTTGTCCACCCGGCGGCGCGATTGGATTTATGACGGGCATCTCCTGATCAAGCATCGCGCGCCAGAAGCATTCCTCCGCTCTCGAGTGCATTTAATCCCGAAATGGTTTTGGCGGCGACTGTAAATTTCAGCGTTGCGAATAAGAAACAAGAGCCAGCTACCGCTGCGGATCAATATATTGATCGAGGGCGCGGTTGGAAACAAAGGGTATAAAGCCCAAGCTCCTCGAGATTTCGTAAACTCGATCTATGTTTTGCGGCTCAAGCGCATAATCGACGGTGAAGATTTCTAGTCCCTTCCCTTGGGCAAGAATTAAATATTCTACGTACCATTCACTGCTCATATGCAAGGTACTTTCCGGGAATTCATCAAACTGCCGCCGGCAAGCCCCGGAAAGAGAATCGCGGTACGCGATTGTGTCGACGTCCTGTTCACTTCTCGGCAGAGGACAATCACCGAGGGGCTGATTGCCGGCTCCACCGTCGAACCAAACTTGTTCCTGAGCAATGGCATCGATGATCTCGACATAGTCATCAAATTCTGCGAGTTCGGCAGCATTCTGGCTGATGACGAGGAACTTCGGATTTTGGCTCCTCGCCGCCTGAGCGAGATCGCCCACCCACCAGATCATCTCTTCAACAGGATCTACCGCATCCTGATCAGCTGCCGCGACTACATTTTCATCCGAGTATGCTTCGACCCAATCCAAATAGATCCCGTCGAAGCCTGCCTCGATGATGGATTCGATCATGCCTCCTGAACCCAGCCAAATAGCACGCCACTCATCGTGCCAATAGGCCACTGGAAAATTACCCTGCCAACCGTCGGGATCAGCTCCCAGAATCCATTCCGGATTTCCAATGCGCCAATCATACTGCCAGTAGGTGCGATAATCTTCTGCCTCCCCAATATCAATATAGGCGATGACCAGCTTCGGCTGTGCAGCGCGATGCCATTCTTCGACGATTTCAGCAATGGGAAAATCCGAATTGTTTTCTTCGGAGGGAATAAAGTCGATGACCAGCATTTGGTAGCTGCTCTCAGAAATCTGAGTGACGGTGCCTTGATCCAGGTTTACGTCGATCAGGTAAAGCCAGGTCTCGACATCTTCCAGTGAGGAAACACCATCCGCATGTCGATCTGTAAGGGGCGGATCCTGGCTCGGGGTGACATTGCATGCCGCCAGTATTAAAAGGATAGCCACAACAGTTGACACAATAATGGATCGACGAAACGTGGATTTCTGCAAACGTGCAGCACCTTTCTTATCAAGAGCAGGCCTTGATAAAGAATAGGCCTATTGCACGTTTTATCAACATGCAATCCCCATTAAGAATCATTTATCCAAAATACCAGATCTCACAGGATGTAAGGGCAGAATCCTTGTTTTCCGAGAGAAAAATTCTTGCCCGTGCAAAACGAGATCCTTCGTCGTCCTGACGGTTCATTTGAGAACTATCAGGCCTCCTCAGGATGACATTGGATTTCTCACCCTTAACGTCATGCTCAGCGCAATGCAATGGAGCGAAGGAGGACGTTAATGAAATATCGCTATGCATCGCAAGCAGCAATCAGCCATAAAGTTCACTACCGGAGTGCGCGACCTGAGCAAAGCTCAGACTGAATCTAGAGCTTCAGCACTCCAGAAGCTATCGCTTGTCTCCCGAGATCGCAAAAACTTCCGGGAGGTTACTCGGTGGAAACGGTATGCCGAGCCCTATGGTGTTGAAAGAACACGCTCAATGACTGGCGGATATTTGTGAGCTATCCCTATGAATTCCGACGTGATCCAATGCGAATACCAATTCGCGAAAGACTCACCGGCAAAATAATGGATCCATAAAGGATAAGGGGAACCAAGGCCAGGAGTCGAAAGGATATGAATTGAAGGAATGGAAACAACAGCGGCGTATATCCGAGCAGCTTAAGCAAACCACCTACGGGCAATACGTATAGCGTGAGTAAATCTGTCTGCTGAAAATAGGGCAGGGTGAGTGCGTTGGCAGCGGCCAACGCAATAAAGCGCAGATCCCTTTCGATCGGAAGGATAAGCGGTGGCAGCCAAAGTAGTAACGCGGCTGGACCTATCCAGCGCCAGAGTGTGATACTGCCCCAATCGTTGGGAGGAGCATTCTGAAGTGTACTGATCAATTCAATTGGCCAGGAGGGATAGACGATTAATGATAAGAGGACGATAATTCCCGGAACAAGGATCACGCGAAACCTATCCCGCCAAGAAATTTGTGCGATCAGCAGCAGTGACAACCCCAGAGTGACGCCAGTTTGAAATTTTGCACTCACCAGAATTAAACCCAGGCCGGCAACATTCCAACGTTTGTTCGCAATTCCCCACCAACTTAGTGCCAATCCTCCGATCAAGATGCCAATAATTTGCCCAAAGAACAGAATATAAAGCATTTGGAATGTCAGCAGTGTGGTCCCCGCTTTTCCACCGAACACGCGCGCCGCGAAGAATACGCCGGCAATATTTGCCGCATTCCAAAGGATGAAATCGAGAGGTGACGGAAAAAGCGTAAGCATCTGGAATAAGGGCATGATCCAGAAAGCATAGTAATTGAGCCTGTAATCAGCGCGCCCGGCTGCAATGTAGGTCGCAAAATCCCAGGGCTCAAACTCAATCTGAGCATGAACCCAAAGGAAGATGCCTAGCATTGCCAAGTTGAGACCGATGGCAAAAAATTCAATGCGACCAACGCGTGCTTTCAAGCGCCGCTTAATTATTTCGGGGTCCGCCGAAAGAAGAGGAGTATTTGCAGTGGGAAGGATCATATGATTACGCTGGATCGGACTCAATAAACCTTAGTCCACGTCGAAAACTATAAAGTGAAATAATCAGCATAGGGATATGAAGAAATAGCCAATAGCTGCCTTCCCTGGCATCCATGAAGAAAGCACCAAGCAATGTGAACGCGGCAAGGAGGATGCCCACGAAACTCATCACACGAAAGACGGGAAAATTAATGCGCGGAAATAACAAGTTCATGATTGCGAGGTAAATGGTCGTCATCATGCAGATGGCAATCGGTGAGGTGGAGGTGATTAAAAACAGGGGATCGAAATCCCAGAGGATATCAGGATCCCAAAATGCGAACAAGGCCAATGGGAGCACCCAATAGTTTCTTAATGGAAGCTTATGAAATGTAAAATCGGTCTTTCCAACGGATGCTTCCCAAAACCAAACGAACGCAACCGCAAGAAACAAGATCAAGCCTACGCTAATGATGCTGAGACCATACTTTTCACTGACCGCAATGGTTTGAAAATAGGCCATTGCAATAAAGTGCAATCCGATGATGATCGAAATACCCCGGCGGAATCTGTTTCCATTGCGTACGATCGAGAAAATTAAGATCAGCACAGCGAGGTGTAAAATGGGCATAAACGGCAAGGAGGCAATTTTCTTAATTAATAAGGCTTGGACAGTGTCCCATACAAAGTTGCCCAATTCGTTTATCGGACCAAGACCTTTGGAGGCGAATGGCGGGGTTATTACGGCTACGAGTACGAGCAGAAGATAGAACCACCATCTTCTGGTGAGTTGTTCCATCGTCTCATAGCTTAAGATTCGGCGTTCTTTTATCATCAGCGATCACTTCCAGATCTGTGAAAAGCCAACTGTCCGTACTGAGGAAAATGAATGCAGCGCAACTATGATTTCAGATTACAAGGGCGATCTTCGATCGCTGTGCAGCATGATCTAGGCTCCCGAGTATTGCTTTTAGTATAACGAGGATGCACGCTGATAGCGAAAGCTAAGTCGGCCTGGCAAATTCGGGAATTGGCTAATTAGGATAAATTCCGGATTTCGAAAGTTGGAGGAGCGATCACGGAACAGCTCAATTTATGACGGGTGGGGATCTGCCTTGCTGGTTTCTTGGAGTGAGCGATTGGGGGCCGCACTTTGCTTTTTCTTGGAAAATGCCCGCAGCATGCTGCGGGAGATCTTCACTGCCTGCAATTTATGTCGGCTTGGGCGTTTTCGCAGGTTCAACTCCCATTGCGCGCACGGCAGGGTTAAGTGCCGAAAGCAGGGTGATCGCAGTCAGCAAGCTGCCCATCACCACAAAAGTAGCGGTGAGGTTTAGTTTGATAAACGCCCCAGCAATTGACATCGCAATCGGATTTAGCCCCAATGCGGCAAACATCAAAAGGCTCATCATGCGACCGAGCATCTCTTGCGGTGTGCGAATTTGGAGCCAGGTCACAAATAAGATAACCACGTAGCCATTGGCGACGCCCATAATAGCGCTAATCAGGGCAGCCAAGGTTGTGGATCTTGCAAATCCCAGGAGCACGACACCGATGCCCAATAGGCTGATAATAACCAACAAGCTGGAGCCCATTCGTTTTGGGGATGGTCTCGGCAGCACGCCGGCCAGGATTGTTCCTAACAGTGATCCGCCGCCATAAGCAGAGAATACAATCCCCAAAGCAGCTGCGCCTTCAGCAAAGCGCGTATCAGCAAGAACAGGGATCCCAATAAATAGTGGGCCATTCACCAAGATATGGATGGCCGCAATAATGATGAAGAAAGTACGCAAGGTTGCATCGTTCCATACGCTTTTAATACCGGCTGTGATCGAAGATAAAACGCTCTCCTTTTCGGCTTTCTTCTGGGTTTTTTGAGTTCTCATCAACCAGAGGGTGATCGCAGAGACGAGAAAGGTGAATGTATCAACCCCAAACGCGATTCCAACCCCTCGAGTCCCAGGAATAGCTCCTTCAGTTCCTTGAATTTGCAAGCTTTCGCTGCTGAAAAGCGCGATCAAGCTTCCCGCCAGCAAGGGACCAGCGAAAAGACTTAATTGGGCTGTGCCTTGAATTATGGAATTTCCAATCTGGAGATGTTCCTTTTTCACTAGCAACGGCACGATGGCACTTTGCGCAGGGAAGAAAAAAGCATCCGCGATTCCGAAAATTAGAGATAATGCGTATATCATCCACAATTCAATCGTCCCTGTAAGCACCAAAAAAGTTAGCAGCGCGACCAGAGCCATCCGAAAGAGATTGGACACGAGCATCGTCATACGTGGTGAATAGCGGTCGATGAGAGCGCCGCCAACCAACATGAATAGCGCGCGCGGGATGCCCGCTATGGCGAGTACGGCGCCAACCGCAAATGCATCCCCGGTCAGCTGCAGCACCAGCCACGGCAAGGCGATAAGAAAGAATTGGTCTCCGAGAAGAGAAATACCCTCGCCAACCCAAAGTAGCCGAAAGTTTCGGGATCGCAGGACTTCTCTAAAAGGTGAAGAGGTTTCTTTTTTTTGAGCGTTGATTTTATTGAGCGGATTGTCTTCCAAGAAGTCCTTATTCGCAGGCATCTATCTCTCCTTCAACGGCGAACATGCATGGTTGCAAAGGACCTGCCCGTCGAATTGTACTTCGACGGGCAGGCCATCATAAGAAAATCTTAGCAATGTCGCTCAGAACTCCTCACGCCTAAAGCGCCAAATCGCCAGGGCGACAAATAACAGCGAGTATGCAGACATCAGGATGATGGGGATTGGCCAGACGTCCGGCAGCGGTTCGCCTTGTACCAGGAGCGTTAAGAGACCGGGTATGGAGTCCGGCAGGACCAGGACAATCCAGGGCAGGAAGCTAGCGAAAAGGCTGCTAATGCCTAACATGCTGGCGATGGCCACGCTGATGGCGATGCCTAATACGGGTCCTCGGGTGTCAAAAAAAGCGCCTAACATCAGCGTCAATGCCAGGTAGAAGAACAAGTACAGGCTAAGCAATGCCAGCAGGGCAAGGTAAGGAGCGAGGGGCAGCGGGCCGCCACCATACAAAGAAATCTGTACATAGGCCACCAATCCTTGCACCAGGATGATGGTGACGAAGAAGCCAATCGAATTGGCGACGAGCTTGGCCAGGATGAAGGCACTGCGCGAAACGGGCGCCGACATGATCCAGGCGGCTGTACCCGATTGCTTTTCGCCGATAAGGGCACCTTGCGCGATGACAATAACGGCAAACATGGGAAACTGAGTCATCACTTGGACAAATGCGACGAGGATCTCTATCGTGCCGATTTCTTCCTCAGGAGCAATAGTGGGCAAGACCCAGATCAAGAAAGCCAGGAGCCCATTGATGGTCAAGAGCCAAATCAGACTTTGCGTCCACCAGCGGCGGGTGCGCCACCATTCGCCATTCTCCTTTCTTAGCAGATTGGCAAAGCCCCGGCGCCATCCACTTTCTTTCACCGGTTGTAGAACACTCGCACTAGCCATGATCGTCTCCTTCGACAATATCCATAAAGATCTCTTCAAGTGCATAAGTCTTCTGTCCAAAGTGGGTTACCGTTATCTGGTCGTCTGACATGACCAGGCGCAGTAGCTGGTCTTTAGCGGCAGCATCATCTGTCACGGCTACTTGCCACGTCGTTCCGGAGTCCACGGTCACGACTTCGATGTCTGTCACCCATGCCTGAGAGCGAACCCGCTCCTGAGCCGATCCTGCGTCGCCTTCAATCACCAGAGAGTAAATGGTGCCCTGGCTGCCGGCCAGTAGCTCTTCAAT
Source organism: Chloroflexota bacterium (assembly GCA_022561215.1). Lineage (GTDB taxonomy): Bacteria > Chloroflexota > Anaerolineae > Anaerolineales > E44-bin32 > JADFRQ01. The sequence continues at coordinate 83,240 of JADFRQ010000008.1, forward strand.
CGGCGCCAGGGCCACGAGTTTGCCGTGGTTCAAGATGGCCACGTTATCGCTCACTCGCTGCACGTCGTCGAGAATGTGGGTTGAGTAGAAAATGGTGGCATGTTTTTGAATTCTCTTCATCACCTTCAGCACATCGCGCCGTCCCATCGGATCCAGTGCCGCCGCAGGTTCATCGAGGATCAGCAGGTCCGGAAAGTTGATCTGCGCCTGAGCGATTCCCAGCCGCTGGCGCTCACCCCCGGAGAAGCCCTTGATGGACCGGTCCGCTTTGTCCGCCAGACCTACCAACTCGAGCGTTTCCGATATGCGCGCCTCGATTTCATCAGCGGGTCCGCGATAGTAGAAGCGGGCCTTGAAACGAAGTGTCTCGCGGGCGGTCATGTGCTCGTAGAAGCGCGGATCTTGAGCCAAATAACCAATGCGCTTACGAATCTCAACGCTGTCTTCAACGATATCCTGTTCGAAAATTGCTCCCCCTCCCGACGTCGGTCGCGTCAGCCCCAGCAGCAGCTTTATGGCCGTCGTTTTCCCGGCACCGTTGGGCCCCAAGAAGCCGAATATCGAATTCTTAGGTACCTGCAAGTTGAGGGAATCGAGCGCCGCCACGCCGTTGTAGGTTTTGCTCAAACCCTTTGTATCAATGACTAAATCAGATGGTTCCATGTCGCTTCTCCTCGTGCGAAAACAAGTTTGTTGCATGCACTTTAATGCGAAGACGCGCAGAAGCCCGCATTATCAGCATGAAAAACTGAGATTCCAACAGAGGCTACTGTAGCGGCACTCTGATGGTGATTTCCATGCTGTCTTCAGTGATGTCTACACTTACAAACTCAACATCGTCGTTGTCTGAAGCTTCGTCCGCAAATGCCTCCGCCATCACATCGTTGACATGAGTAACGCGAGGGTGATCGATATCAAGCCCGGCGATGTCGACGGCGGTGATTTCGGCCTCCAGTGCCCCATCTTTTGCAGACATGGTCAGATCTACACTGCCCGGGACCGTCGAACCATCCGAATTCGTGTACGTGCCAAACATACGGATGAAGCCAGGCTGCATATCGATGCTGGTGATGTCATCGAGTAGGTTGTCGTCATCCTGTTCGACGAAACTGAATCGAAGAAGCCGGTTGACGGCACTTTCAGACAGGGGGACGGTGATTTCAACACTATCATCGTCAATAGAGATGCTGGTCCCGCAGGCCGTCGCTGCCACAGCCATAATCAGCAGGAATGGAGCCCACTTTGTGAGGTGCAACCACTACCTATGCACAAGCTTCCCATCGTTTTTCATTTTCTCTCTCTCCTTCTTCATTGCTTAGATCCAAGTCGGTTTTGCGACTCGCTGACGGAAGACATGAAGACGCATATCTTCAATTTGAAACGCAAAGGCCGATCTACTTTGAGTCGGACTTGCCTTGGTTGATGAAATTGTGAGGCAAAGACGCCAGGTCCTGGTCCCACCCCCAGGCGGCGCGGTGGTTTAGTCGTACTTCTTAGACAACACCCTCACCCAAACGATGGTTACGCTTATACGATCGAGATCATCGGCAGCCTAATCGAAAGTGCCCTCGATTGTTGTCCACGCCATCAGCGAAAAAGGTCCGGACCAGCGCGCTGAGGCCGGATCCGGCTCCACTCGTAGAGTGCTTTCGAAGATCCTGCGTACTTTGCGGGGCAGCGAATGTTTAGGGCAAAATGCTATCTCTAATCACAGCATCACATGAAGAAATCTTGAGGCCGGAGATAGCGATGATGTTTCTGCCTAACAATCACTGGATGGACAATGCCCATCCATTTCCATAATTTAGATCGAGGCGGCCCATATACGATTGGATTATCGAGTATATGCGAGTGATTGCCGTCTAATCTTGAGAATCGATATGTGCAGAATTGCGAGCAA
>JADFRQ010000029.1 GCA_022561215.1 Chloroflexota bacterium
TTGGTGTGTTTGGAAGTGCTGGCGTGTTCGTTGGGGTGGGGATGATGGCGGAACCCGGCTTGATAGAAATCCCTCCCAAAGCCCAGTGGTCTCTGGTTCCCAACGAGGCGTCGATCGTCAGCTGTGAGCCAGTGCTGGCATAGGTCGCACCCGCGCCAATCTCGTTACCCGCGCCCGCCGCGAGATTCCATCGTTCAACTCCGGGTAGCGAGAAGCTCACGGAGTCGCAGGTCTCGCAGGAGAAGAGACCCAGAACCAGATCTCCCTCGTCCGATGGAACACTTATACTCGCGAAATTGGTCGTGGCATTTTTCCCCACGAATGTCCCCAGAGGATCAGCCTGGTCGGTGCCGGTAAACGTAATCACGCCGGCGACGGCGTAGCGCTTCAAGTCGGCACTGAAGGTGATCAGGACATCGTGCGTGCCCAGCTGTGGGTTAACCAGCTTCCATATCTCCACCCGCGCATCGTCGGCCTGCGTTTCCGAGGCGACAAAGGTGAGAGGGATTCCATTGTAGGTGATGGAAGTGACCGTTTCAAAATTGTCGTTGTTGATGGAAACGCCGACGAGCATCAGACGCCGCGAACCTGAGGTGGTGTGCGCGATGGAGAGGCTGGAGGAGGCGGTAGTGCCGGAAGATGCGGAATCCACCAAGACGACACCCCCGGGGGTGGTCATTGGTGTTTCAGTCGGGGGAATTGGCGTGAAGGTCCCCGGAAGAGGTGTGTTGGTGATCCCGGGTGTGTTTGTTGGAGTAAAAGCCGGCGGAATCGGCGAAGATGTTGGCGTGTTTGTGGGTGCAGGTGTAAAAGTTGGTGGAGGAAGGGGTGAGCCGCCTCCTCTCATCAAAGGTTTTGGAAGGCCAGTGCCAAGGCTGGCCATGTTGATGCGATAGGTGTGATCCTGGCGTGGAGAAGGCCTGTTGGGGAATGCTGTCGAGCTATTATTGTTGTAAACATAAAGTTTGTAACCAGAGGCGACGATAATCTCCTCGCGCCAGTCGCCAAGGATATCAACTTGGATTGATTCCCCGCTGCCAAATGCCTGCGCGAAGCCACTCTCCAGTGTGCTGCCTTTAAATTTGTTCAGCAACGTGCCCGGACGGTAGCGATAGTATTCAGCCGTATCATCGTCATCCCAAAATAGAGGGTAGCCAACGTGCCGGCCGGTTTGGGTGCGTAAGATCGTTCCATCTGCGGCATACAGGAACCAGGTCTCGCTGTAGCCCTCCACCCAAACATCATCCGGTTCAGGGGGTGTCCCATAAACGCCGTTGAGTGCATTCTTCCATTCATTGCCTTCCCAGAAATAACCGGTGGCGAAGATTTCGAGCCCAGGGGAGGAATCGACATCATAGACCCATCCTCGATGCATCCGGCCCCAGCCTTGATCCTGTGCAGATGTGTTGTGGTGCCAGATGATCTCCTTCTGGTCCAGATCGATGAGGTAGGGTCCTTCCCAGTAGTTGGGTTGCACGCGGTAGGGATCGTTGAATGTGCCCGCGCGTTGCAGGTACCATTCGAGACCGGGGTTATCGGGATCAATGTCACCCACCAGAGATCGTTCGGCTTCCCCCTCGTTGGGATGATCCCATTGTGCGCCATCCAAATATACCGAGCCGTCATCGTCGATGATCAAAGCACCGTTGACGATCTCATCCCTGCCATCCGAGTCGACATCGGCGGTGTAAATATTCGTCCAGGCAAAATGACCGTAGTAGTCGGGGTCATCGAAGCGCCAATACACCTGAAGGTTCCTGTCATAAGCCGTCGTTACCATGTCACGGCCCTGCGCGATGACCAGGTAGGGATTGACCCCATCGAGGTAGGCGATGGTGGCGTGGTTTGTCCTTCTCGGCCTGGGGATAGTAACGCTCTTTAGAATATTCCCCGTTTCACCGTCGAGCATCACCAGCTTCGTTGTTCCCCCCTCCTTCATCTGGGTCATTACTTCATCTTTGCCGTCGCCGTCCATATCCCAAACGCTCAATATGACAGTCCAGGTTGGGTCGCCGCCCGTATCGCGGTAGGTCATATTGTGGTGGAACTCCCACAGTATGCTCCCGTCATCCCGTATTGCGTACGTAATTGTTTTGAAGTCCTTGTCGATGTCGTCATCGATCCAGACACGTGCAAGATAATCGAAATCCCCGTCTCCGTCTAAATCGCCCACACCCATTGTGTAGCTGAGGCGATTCTCAGGCATCCCTAGGTTGGATGATGGAAGATTGAAAGCGCTGATGTTCTTGGCAAATGCATCTCGGGCGCCAAGGGAAATAATGCCGGTTATCAACAAACCACCGATGACGATAATGTGAACTATCTTGCTGAGAAGCCGAGAAATCCACTGCGATCGATTCGTCGAAGGGAACTTAATTGGAAATTTAGGATTATCTTTCGTCACTTATTGCACCTCATCAACACGCGGGGTTTGATTTCCCGTTTATAGGAGGCAGGCTGTTGTTGATCTCGATCGGACCGCAACCCATTACCGCGAAATCTCCACGGGCCTGTTTACTAGGAACGCCTCCATCCGACTACAACGCAAAACGACCTGCGCTAAATTTCTAGGCAGGTCTACCCCGCACTTATACTAAAGAATCAGGGCTTATGCCACGAGAGTACCGAAGTCATAAGAGCAGGAGTACATAGGTCCTACAAGAGCACGGGCTGGATAAATTAACCTGAGGAACAAGGCACGCCTGATTTAAGCACCACACTAGCAGGCGAAGGGTTCCATCGTTACTAGGAGATTATCTGGGAAGTCGTTTCATGAACCGTCCTATGGCAGCATCATGATAGGAATTCCCATAGATTGGTATAGGGAGGGGGTGCCCTGCCGCTCACGACCGATCATTTTGCGCAGGCGTTCAATTGAACGTCCCTACGGCAGCAACATGATCGGAGGTCAGGTTTCCATACCTGACCGCATTCGGGACCGGGAGAATTCTCTACTCTCGGTTAATGGCGGGGAAACCCCGCCACTACGCAGGCCATTAGGGCGACTCCCCAGACATCCTGGGTTGGTCTCGATAAAAATTAAAATCCGCAGAATGGTGAAGCAGTGTAATGAAGGGGATAAACAAGTTATCTGTTGCGGTGAGTCCAATCTGTCCAGGCCATCACATGTCCAGAATTGGCGACGCCCGCAGGGAAATCTACGCCGTAAGCGCTATTGAGTACGTACTTCACCCAATGTGTTCGCTCCCACCATTGATCACCAAATTCTTCGCTGAGCAATTTTAAGTAGGCAACGGCGCGATAAGGAGCACTATCTCCAACCGACCATGCAGGATATCCTGCCCGGTCGAGCAGGAGCGCTTGGACGATATATCCTTCCAAACCCACCCAGGGATAATTTGTGTGACCGGGCGGCCATTTGAAATCGCCACCTCGTCCGATATCGGCGATGATGGCGCCATCTATCGACCGATCGACTCCGTTCTGGTCTTTCTTTATTGCGTTCACAGGATTGATGGGGGCAAGAACGGCGCTATCGAACGACCAGGATTGACCACTGCTGTTGATGTGAAAACCGCAAGGACCCCCACCACAGTCGCCGGAATAACGTTTGAATGTGTCCCAGGCTCTCTCAACTTCAGGCATGTCTCCGAGGAATAAGGCAGCTGCCAAACGGGCGCCACCCGCTTGTGCATTGGCGTTACTTCCAGCTTCGTTGTGGGCTTCCGTCAAGTTGAACCAATCCCCATCGGGATAGGTTCCAGAGCCGGTGTTGGGACAGTTGGGCTTGAAACGTAGGGTGTCGACGTATTCAGCCCACTGATCGCCTATTCCGTTGTCAGTGCCGGGTCGGAGCCCGATGATGTCGCTGGCGATGATATAGGCGGTCAGGTTACGCGCGATCGCCAGAGACCTTGCGCCAGCATGCGGTCGTCCAGCAGAGGCATTCCCTTTATGATCGCAGTGACTATCAGGTAATTCGTCCGTGCCGATGATGTCCAGCAGTGCCTGGACAACTTTCCCACGCAGTTCATCATCTTGTGTGCGCACAGCTACGATCGCCGCTGCAAGCGTGCGGACATCATCGCTCTCGTTCTGATCCCCAATGTTTCCACCTCCAATGTCCCTCGAAGCAGAAACCAGATTATCCCACGCAGTGGCACATAGGCTGTCACAGCCCGGTTCACCGGCAATGGGAAGCGCCCTAATTTCCTCTCTGGAAATCCAAATGCCGTCACCCGAAGCTGGTTGTGGAGTAGGAGTTGGTGGGAGTTGATCTTTCGCCTGCATCATCATACAGGCGGCTTCGGCACGCGTGAGACCGTCGATGGGTCGGAAGAGGGAATCATGACGATTGTTTTCGTCCTCACAATCTTGCAAGAGGTTGTCATTGTGTGCCGCGGCAACCCATTTGCTGTACCAGGGAGCGTCCGGACCAACCGCCACATCAGCATACGTTTCCACTGTTGGATCTGCGGGAATGAAATCCTTTCCGTGCAGCATCCGTTCAAAAAATACCGTCGCCTCCGCGCGTGTATGAGCCCGGAGAGGGCAGAATAAAAGTGGATCCGTTCCACAACCTGCCGTATAGCCATCCATCCAGAGTCCATCGGCCCATTTGGCGAACCACTCCCCGAGCGGAACATCTCGAAATATTGCAATTTGTGGCTGGGCAGGCAAATAGCCGGCGCCGTAGATCCCACGCTCGATGAAGACCGCACTTTCTGCCCTGAGCATGCTTTGATCGGGGCAGTACATAAGCGGCTCGGTGGAACACCCAGCGACAATCCCACCTTCGAATAATGTTTCTATGTACACAGAAGCCCAATGGCTCGGGGGGACATCGGTGAAGATTTGCGAAGCTACCTCGGGTGGAATTTCGCCAGGAACCCCAGCTGCCGACCAAGAGATGCGTCGCTCATCTTGCAGGATTTTCGCTTCGATGGGGAGGGGGATTGTTGCGGCCATAGACACAACAACAATAAACATCGTCGCACGAAGATGTCCGGCGTGGAATTTTTTCTTCATTTTTCTCACTTGCTGACTGCTGGCTTTTTCCGGCTGGTATTCACAAATCAAATCTAATTGGCTTCTATCCTATGTCCAATGGGGAGCATCGTGCAGGGTACCCATGTACCGAGGCAAGCAGTACAAGGGTCATGGATGAAAAGAGATAGAGATTTTGCTATTGGATTGGATCCTCGTGAAACAGAAGCCCGGTCTTGGGGGAGCGGCTTTCAACGAAAAATAATCTTTCCAATGTGAGTTCAGAACGGACGGAAAACGAGGAATCTTCCTTTTCACTTCGTGAAAGGGAAGCGTTCAGAAGGACGAAGGGTGGGGAGCGGGGGGCTATCGGGTACTCGCCCGCTAGCTTGGGAGAATGTGGCAACCTTCTGTTGCTTGGACATTCTCCTGAAATTATGAGGCAAAAGAGGACAGGCGTGCTGGGGCGAATTTCCATTGTGGTGCGCAATTCATTGCGGCCGATTATTTCGGTTGAAGCATTTGCAACATGAACCCTTTCCCTGCTTGTGGATAATCTCCCAAATGGTTATTTCGCCCTCGCTACATTATTTGACCGGGATAGAGATCCACTCGTCTTCCCACCCCCAATTGCCCTCACAAGTGATGGGATTATCCGATCCAACTGGCTTCGTACAACGAACAGCGAGTTCATTGTTTTTTGCCTGATCAATGACGCTTGCGTCAATTTCATTAACAACCGTGCGCGCAAGATCTTTTGAGATCAGCCCATACAAGGCCCCGCCAAGATCTTCCTCTGCAAACCAGCAGAACGTGCCTTCAATAATTGTGCAGCCATATTCAATAATCTCCTGGCTTCCCTCTTGTGAACGATATTCCCCCGCGATCAGGAAGAGTTGTTGAACCGTCTCTACCTTTAAATGAGAATCTGGCAGCAGACTATCATTTGTGGATGGTATTGGACCTGTCGAAGTTGGAGCTGTATCGGCTGTGGACGCTGTCTTGCTAGTACATCCAGAGATGCTCCATGCCAGAATGAAAAACAACGTACTAACCAGTCGATTAAGCGAAATATTGGATCGAACGAATGGGACGATATGATCAAATTTCATGGATTCCTTTCATCAACATCGTCCCATGGATAAATTGTCTCAGATATGCTCGAGGGTACATCCACGCCCGTAAGACCGGCACTTCCAATTTCTGCAATGGTCCATTCCCAATCGGGTGAATATCCCGCTAATTCGAGACCGAAAATGGCGCCTCTCATGTGAATTCGACTTTCACGCTCCGCTTCTTCCTGGTTCCCACCATAATCTGTACCATGCTTTGCTTGTTCAAGAAAGCTAAGAGCATTTGCCCAACGCCATGCGCGATAGGGATCGCTATCAGGAGTGGCTGGATCGTGCATTTGCTGGACCATACCATCAACAGCTCGACCCAGAACGCTAGAATATGAGATGCCGAATCCTGGTGGGTCCTGAGAGGATCGTCCCGTTGCAGTGAAATATGCGACTGTCGCCTCAAGGAAGTAATGGTACCAATCTCCTTCATCGCTTGTTCCGAGCGCGGAAGGTGAAAAAATTTGGTAAAAGATAGATTGTTGTCCCCGCGAGCCAGTCAATTGAGTTGAAGGGTGTTTTTGTACTGGATCCAATTCTATTCGTGTGCCACCGAGGTTATATACAAGTGGAAATTCGGAAATCTTTTCCCAAGGGATGGAGGATGTTCCCCGAGCCATTGCTTTGAGAGTATTATGACCCACCAGAAGGGCAGTTCCTGGATCTCCCACTCTATCTAATGTAAGCACATAGAAATCCTCCGGGCTAAGTGGCGCGGCGCCACTTTCGTAGTGGTCTAGTAAATCCTGGATGATGGCTACTTGTAATGCCATCAACTTAGGATTGGTCAGATAGGCTTCTAAAACCTCTGGAGGGATGCTTGGATCGTCCTCATATTGGCTAAAGAAAACAGATAAATCGGTTTCACTTACATCGCTTACAAGGAAGTCATTGGCTTGGGGATCGATTTCTCCGAAATTGGGCTGGGATTGTATTGTGGGCAGAATGAGTGGAGTAATATCCGGCCTGAATTGCACCTCGCACTCGGCGGCAAGGGGGATGAAAATTTATAAGAGAACGTGGCTGAATCGTTTCAAACGATTACCCGGATGTCCAGAATTTAATAGAGGGTATATTCATTTCGCACTGGGCTCAATCAGGTATTGTTGTGAAGGATGTTATTTTTGCTGTCCTTGATAAGCGACATTTGGCAGGATGGCTCTTCGCTGTACTATGTCGAGAAGGGTTCTTCCTCCAGGCGGCAAAAGAACCCCCGGTGGAATACGCCTGCGCAGGATTCATCCAGCCGTCGTTGCTGCTTGGGTGAGAGTTGGTCGATACTGGTGAGTATGGCTGTCTGCAGATGTTGCTTGTTGGGATGGAACATGGTCGCTGGATGAGTAGAAACACCTATCCCACCCGATAGATTCGCTCAAACCACCTTTTTGCAGGGGACTCATACAGACAATAAGGGCCTAAATGGTACAATTAATGTTTATATCTGCTGAATATGTTTATTTACACGGTCAATCTACAAAATAAAGCAGATTGCATTGCCTTTTTGGGGGAAAACAAGGAGGTGTTATTTGGGTACGATCCTACAAGAAATCTACATTATCCAAAAATTTAATTAGGAGAAATAATCATGGCAACGATGTTAGTTCAACATACGGTAAAAGACTTCGCGGAGTGGAAAAAAGTGTACGATTCTGTTGTTGATCTGCGCGCCTCCAGCGGCGAACTTTCAGACCAGATTTACCGCGACGCGAGCGACCCCAACAAGTTAACCGTTATTTTTAAGTGGGATTCATTGGAAAACGCCCGAAATTACGCCGAATCTCCTGAACTGAAGGCGGCGATGGAGAGAGCAGGTGTAGAGGGTCCACCTACTATTATTTTCCTAAACGAAGCATAAGCAAAAATTGATTTGACCCTGATTTATTCGTGCCCTTCCTGACTTCAGGAGGGGCTGATTTTATTAATCTTGGTGTAATTAGCGGCTAACACCCGAAGGATACTCGACTGGCTCAGCTCGATTCTGGAAAGTTTTCTATTGCTCTTGCGGGGAGCGCGTCGATCTCAACAACGGTCATTGCTATCCTTGAAGTAAATTGGCACTATGACATTCCTGCGGGTCTTATGACTGCTTCACGACAATACTGGCAGTTCATCTATCCCATAATACTGGCGCTGTACGTGGCAGCATTGATCATGTATACAATCTTTTCTGTTCGTGCCCTTCAACTATCGAAAGCACCTCCTGAGCCTGAAAATCGGATGGAGGGCTAAATTTCCAACTCATCTTTACCGTAGCAAATTTTCTTCCAGCTCTTTGATCGATCTGGTAAATCGAATGCATCAACCAGGGGATGCGGATGGATTGCCATCTTATCTATCAGGGATTACGTGAGGCGTTATTTCAATAGTAGGATTTACAATACGAAGGCGCGCATCGCTCTCCAAGAGCGATGCGTCTCCATTTCAAACACCCTGGAGCCTATCTGAGGACTCGGATTTCGTTATGTTAGGTGTTTAATCTTCTCATACAGATGAATAAACAGCGGGAGTGATTTCTAACTGTCAAAACGATCGGCATGGGTGATTGGGGATGCCGATCGGGATGGATCGCGAATAAGAAACAAGAAGGCTTCGGGGACAAGATGATATAGGTTGGAAAGCAAGGGTGCTGGATTCATGTCGCAGGGGATCGGGAAGCAAGGGCGGGGAGCGAGGATGCATGGAGGCGAGCTAGCAGGAGGGATGATGCATGGGGGTAAGGGGGAATGCATGGGGCTGTCGGACATCCGCCTGAAGCTGCAAATGGCCGATTACCTTTTGGCATCTTGAACCTCAGTTCTGAACCAGAGTTCTCAATTCACAGCGATCCTTCTGATAAACTAAGAGCTTCAAATTGGTTCTTGGCATGGGTCGTGGGGTTTCGTGTGAACCACATAAAAAAACACTGCCGGGGTCCAGGGGATGATGGCGAGAGATCATCGCTCAGATCATCCCCCATTCGTGGACGGTCATGAAATTATTCTCACAGGGTCACCAAGCTTAAGATGGGGCGCACGTCTTCACAGATTAATCCGCGCACAAGCTGTTCTCAACTCTCCCTGCAAAGGGAGGAGCCCCTGATTGGGTCCGCACCCAAGGTCGAGATCTGGTTCCTGCTCTCCTACCGTGGGCCCATGGGTGCGAAAGCCTTCGAGGAAAGCAATATCCCATCCTCTGTGAAGGATCATCTCAGCGCGCAACTTGAATCCATTCCTCATTCTCGTTTGCTGTTGGTCAGGCCACATCCCCAGAAGGATGATGATGTGACGTTGCATATTGTCATCGGGCGAGAGCTCGATCCATTTTATTATTCCTTCAAATTGAAGCGCTACGAGGATGTGTTGGCGTTGGATGTCCCGATGATCCTCGACGACAATCCAATGCATTCATACAGGATCGGCCACAGGCCTTTTTATGTGGTGTGCACCAATGGCAATCGTGATCCGTGTTGTGCCAAATATGGCCGGCCGGCGTATGAAGCGCTTAAGCAACTGGCCTCCCAACGCGTCTGGCAAGGCTCCCATGTTAGCGGCCATCGCTTTGCTGCCAATGTCGTAGTGTTTCCACACGGGATCTACTACGGTCGTGTTGCTCCGAGCGACGCTCATGCGCTGCTCAAGGCCGGTGATCGAGGAGAACTTAGGCTGGAGAACTACCGCGGGCGTGCCTGTCATGATCCTGTCGTACAGGCTGCAGAGGCGCTGTTACGTCAGCGCACCGGTCGCAAGAATTTGGATGCATTCCAAGTGCTTGACAGCGCACAGATGGAACCAGAAACCTGGTCCGTTCGTTTCTTAGGGACGCGGAACGAATTGGTCCATAGAATCGTGCTGAAGTCGAGGGTGTCCGAAGAGCAGGACCTCGTGAGCTGTCGATCTGGCAAAAAGGCGAGTGTCGTTCGGTATGATCTTTTATCTTATGGCATTGAAGACTAAACGTAATCCTCCGCAGTTCACTCCGCAACATCCTCTCAAAGATGTATGAAGAGATCCGTCAATGGGTTCATCAGGGCTCGAGAAGCAGGGAGCGGAGATTTTTCTGGCTTATTGTTGGATTTTGAATTTGTAGCCCCCTCTAGACAGATGAGATCGAAAATCGCTTGACCCTCACGGCCCCGGGACGTATAGTCAAAAGGTGAGGTGATGATGGCCGAGTATGACTATGACCTGCTCGTAATCGGATCTGGGCCGGCGGGTCAGCGCGCTTCCATTCAGGCTGCCAAGCTGGGCAAACGCGTGGTGATCGCTGAGCGCAAAGCGGTCGTCGGTGGGATTTGCATCAACGTCGGCACCATTCCCAGCAAGACCATGCGCGAGGCAGTTTTGCACCTCTCGGGCTACCGCCTGCGCAACGTGTACGGCGCCTCCTATGCTGTCAAGCGCGATATCAGCATGGCGGATCTGCTCTTCCGCACCGATCACGTGGTGCGCCACGAGCTTGATATCACCCGCCACCAATTAATGCGCAACGGCGTGAAAGTGATCAAAGCCGAGGCCTCCTTCCTCGATGCGCATTCATTGCAGCTCAAATCGGTGGAAGATTCCAGCCAGCGCACGGTCACGGCGAACTCGATCGTGATCGCAACCGGGACGCAGGCTACGCGCGATAGCGCGATTGCCTTCGATGGTCAACGCATCCTCGCCAGTGACGATATTCTCGACCTCGACCACATTCCTAAGACGCTGGTCGTCGTGGGCGCCGGCGTTATCGGATGCGAGTACGCCTCGATGTTCGCTACCCTGGGCGTGCGCGTGACCATCATCGACAAACGTCCACGCATGCTGGATTTTATCGACACGGAGATCGTGGATGCATTGGTTCACCACCTGCGTCAAAACCGGGTCACGTTCCGGCTCGGCGAAGAAGTCAGTGCGATCGATCTGATCGATACGGATTTTGGGGAGCAGGTGCGCATCCATCTGGCCAGCGGCAAGAAGTTGACCGCCGAGAAGGCGCTCTACAGCATCGGTCGCTCCGGGGCTACATCGGCGCTCAACCTTGAGGCGGTGGGCATCGAGCCCGTCTCGAGAGGCCGCCTGGAGGTAAATGAAAACTATCAGACGAGCGTCCCCCATATCTACGCCGTTGGTGATCTGATTGGGTTTCCGAGCCTGGCATCGACGTCTTTAGAACAGGGACGGCTGGCAGCCCTTCATGCTTTCGGAGCCCCAGCGCGCAGTGTGCCTGAGCTCTTCCCCTATGGCATCTATACCATCCCTGAGATCTCGATCGTGGGGAAGAACGAACAAGAGCTGACGGAAAACGGCGTGCCCTATGAGGTCGGCAAGGCGTTCTACCGTGAGATCGCCCGCGGCCAGATCATCGGCGACGATGATGGCCTGTTGAAGTTGATCTTCCATCTGAACACGCGCAAGCTGCTGGGCGTGCACATCATCGGCGAAGGAGCCAGCGAATTGATCCACATCGGCCAGGCCGTGCTGGCGTTTGACGGCACGGTCGATTATTTCATCAATACGGTTTTCAATTATCCGACCCTGGCGGAATGTTACAAAACCGCCGCCTTCGACGGTGTCAACCGGCTGGGCTCGCCGGGGGATACGATCCGCATGCAAACGATCACGGGGAGCGGGGAGAAGGACGCGAGTTAGGGAGCGGAGAAGCGTGGGAGCGTGGGGGGATAACTAATTCCACTTCAGCCTGCTCCTTCGTCGCCAATATTCTTCAGTTGATTCAGTAAGCAATCCTAAATTATCTTCCGCAGTCGCGTCCCAAAGGACATCGAGTGCGGATAGGTTTGAGAGCAGGTGTTCTTCCCGCGCCGCGCCGCTGAGGACGATATCCACCCAGGGTTGGGCGAGGACGGCGGCGAGGGCCAGGGCGTCAATCGAAGTACTCAATCGTGCAGCTTCGCTGTGCAAGAGGGCCATTTTCTCGGCAAATCCTGGTGAACTATTGCGATCGGTCAAGCGGCCGTTCGCCAAGGCTTCTTTGATGATCACCCCCATGCCGGCCTCACGCGCCATCGCCAAGGATGACTCTGCAGACGTTTCCAGAAGATTCCAGGTTGCTTGAATGCTGTCGAAGAGGGGCACTCCTTCGATCTCGGTGGCTATTGCACGTTCGATGACGGCGCGCTGGTTTGGTCCGCTCACGCTCAAGCCGATCGCCAAACCATCATTTTTCATCGCGGCCAACTGGCCAAGGACTTGTTCGTTTTCGAGCACAGCACTGGCTAATGTAGCCGAATGGATCTGATAAAGGTCCAGATGTTCCCCAAGGGTTGAGGTACTTTCAGACCACTGTTTCCGCAGAACGTCTAAGGAATGTTCTTTAATCTCATGCGCTTCTGCCTGGATTTTCCAATCAGCGGTGTAAGTGTAGCCCCACTTTGAGCCGATGACGATGCTCGCTGGAGAGATTTCTCTCGAGCGCAACCAGGAGCCCAGGAATTCCTCGGCGCGGCCGTAGGAGCGGGCGGCATCGAAATAGCGCACGCCGTTTTTGTACGCGGCGTCGAGTACGGCATGTGCCCTGGTTTCCATCGCACCAACAGCATAGCTACCGTTAAGGTCGGCAGAGTGACCGATGTTGATGTAGCCGGGACGGCCAAGGGCGGCAAGTCCGAGGCCAATGGGCGTAACTTCAAGCTTCGTTCTCCCAAATTTTCGAGTATCCAACCTGAACCCTTCGCTCAAAAGAGCAGTTAAGCGCCTTCAAATTATATTCCGGGATAAGGAAAGAATTGTGTTGATCTGAACGGCCATAATCAAGCCAAGGGATAAGAATTTGATAAGGAAATTTCCGGGGATCTGACTGCTGATCGTATTTGCTCGCGCCAGGGTCCCTCCGGTCCGGCGTACGGATCGGAGAGCGGTGTGCGATGGAACCATTGAGAGCGGTTGCCACAGTAGGATTGTCTATCAACGGTATAATCTCTTCACAGTTCCAGAAACCAATGACTGATGACTACAAGCTTGTCCAACGGATCGCGGAGGGAGACCGGAAGGCTTTCCTAAGCCTTTATGATCGCTATGCCGCAAAGGTGCATGGGCTCTCGTTGCGTATGTTGCGCGATCCACACTCGGCGGAAGAGGTCACGCAAGACGCTTTTATGAGATTGTGGACGCGCGCGGAAACCTACCGTGCGAATCAAGGCAGCCTGCTAGGGTGGCTGCTCACAATCACCCGCCGGTTGGCGATTGATCGGATGCGCCAGGAATCACGGCGTATCCAACCGTCACTCTCAATCGATGAGGATTGGCTAAAGATCCCCGACCCGGGAAGCGAAACTGAAGAGTCGCGCTGGCGCAGCCTGTTCTTCGCCCTGCGCGATCTTCCCATCCAACAACGTCTGACGATTGAGCTGGCCTACTATCAGGGGCTGTCCCAGACGCAGATCGCGGAAGCCATGGGTGTCCCGCTGGGAACGGTTAAGACACGCACTCGATTGGGAATGGAAAAATTGCGCCAGGCCATGCGCGAGAACGCCTATCAGTCGGATAGATCCGAAATCGGTGAACGCGGCGTAGGATAAATTAAAGGATATTGCACGATGAGCGATCATTCCAAAGAGATCGAAGCCCTATTGCCGGAGTACGTTCTCGGTACCATCCCTGCGGAACAGCGCGCTTTTATCGAAGAGCATCTGGAGAGCTGTGATAACTGCCGCATTATCCTGGAAGAACTGCTTGAGGTTGAGCAAGGCCTTCTGCATCTTGCGCAGCCTGTCGAACCGCCCGCGTATGCCAAAGCTCGCCTGATGGCCGCCATTGCCGCGGAGTCGGAATCAACCCAATGGGTCGACCGTCTCCTGCGATTGCCGTTCGCCCGTATCGGGGCCATCGCCATTGTGCTGCTCTTGATCGTCACGAATGTGGTGTTGCTGAACCAAACCATCACGCTCCAGGACCAGATCGAGAGTTTGAGCCGCAAGCAAGAGACGAACCAGACGGCGCTGGCCCTGGCCAGCAATCCCAACTCCCAGGTCGCTGAGCTGCAGGGAGACCAGGTAGGGGGAACCTTCGTCTACGATCCTGGCGTAAGTGTCGCAGTGGTTTTTGTCTGGGGTTTGGAAGCGCTGCCATCCAACCAGGTTTACCAGTCCTGGCTGATCTCGCCAGATGGGGCCCGGACGAGCGCAGGGCTGGTCGAGGCCAATCCTGCTTCGAATTTTGTCACCTTCACCGTAGAAAGCTCTAGGCCGCTCTCCGATTTTGTCGGATTTGGGGTGACGGTCGAACCTGCCGGCGGAAGCCCTGCTCCCACCGGCGCCAAGGTTCTTGGGGTAGATTTCTAGGGGTGGGATGTTCGGCCGAAGGAAAGCAGGAACCCGCGCAGGCGGGTTTTTTGTTTAAACCCATTAGGCTTACTCACGAAATATTAATCCCTTGCGAAAGATCCAGTCCGTGATTTCTCAGCGTATCTAGTTGTGAAGGCGTATTTGAAAATCGCAAAAACACATAGGAGGAGGAAAATATGAATTCGCAATGGAAACACACTCTGGGGCTTATGATTGTCCTAACCTTGGCCCTCGCCGCCTGTTCTGGCGGGGCAGCGACCGAATCCCCAACGGAGGCTCCAACATCGGAGCCGGAAGTCATTGATCCATCGGTGTCCGTTTCGGATCAGGATGCCACCGGCGGCACGGTCACGATCGACTTTATTTACGCCACTGATCCTAGCTGGATCGTGATCCACGCCGATAACGAGGGCAGCCCGGGGGCGGTGATCGGACATGCCGCGGTTGCTGTTGGCGACAACAGTGAAGTGGTGGTTGAGATCGATCTCTCCATGGCGACTCCGGTTCTGTATGCCATGCTGCATCTGGACGCCGGGACGGTGGGCGAGTACGAGTTCCCAGGAGACGATGCTCCTGTGAGGGTAGGCGACTCGATCGTGAATGTGCCCTTCAACATCGAGATGTAAGTCGTTCGTGTGGTCGAGGAGTACTTGCGGAGAAAACCAGATAATTGGTTTGACGAAGGGTTAACTGCACATCGACCGCAAATAGAAAATCCCAAGCTAGCGGGCAAATTTAATCCCCGCTAGCTTGGGAATATGTCTATCAAAATAAGTAGGTAGCGGGCAGTCCCAAAAGGGTTATCAGATCTAATATTGTTGACTTCTTAAAGATATTCAGCAATTACACCGGGTGTAAGGGCGACTGGCAACGAGCTTCAGCTTGCGTTGCCCTTACGGTTGATTCTCGAAGAGGGAACATCACAAGATAGCGCTTTAGGGATAGCCCCTTAGGCGGGGAAACCCCGCCTCTACAAACCCATAACATAAACAAGCAAGATAAAGTCAACAGAACCCGGAGCATGTTGCGAAATTCGAAATCAATTTCCGGCCGCGGTTAGCACAGCATCCAGGACCTGAAGCGCGGAGAGGCGTCGGATCTCGTTGGCTTCAGCCGTGAGATGGATCCCGGTCCTCGGGTTCAAGCCGGTATTGGGCAGGTGCTGCACCGTAGCCCAAAAGTTCCAGAGCGGAATGTCATACTCATACGCAAGCTGTGCCATGATGTAGTTGAGCGGGAAATCCTCTTCGGTGGGGTCGGCTTTGGTGGAAATGATGGGCAACACACCCTTGTCGATGCTGTACTCGATAATTTCACGCATGTAGTACTCGAAGTCATCCTCGGTGCCCGGAACCTGATCCGTTCCAATGCTGATAAATATGATGCTGGGATTGTTCGTGCGGAACTCACAGTTGAGCGGGGTTTCGGGTGAACTGCAGCGCGTTGGATCGGCAAAGTAGCTCGAGAACACGGAGGCAGCCACGAAACCGCTCACTACGGTAACCGGTTGGCGGGTCCACACTGAGCGGAACTGTTCTACGGTTGATTGTAGGTACTCCAATTCTGCAGGCAGTGAATAATAGCTGCCACCCACTTTTTGGAACAATCGTTCTGGAAGGCTGAGACAATCACCAACGATTGAAAAAGTCTCCGGATCTGCGCTGTCACCCAAAAAGCGCTGATAGATTTCGACCGCATTTTCGCTGATGGCAGGGATGATGGGCCACTGGCGCCACTGTTCGGGCCCCAGTCGTTCCCAGGTGCCGACTTCCTGATTCCTGGCTTGTGCTTCCGCCGCCCGGAAATCTTGCGCACACGACCCATCTGGAGGAGAATTTAAAGCGGTTGCCAGCCCATTCTCCAAGAAATACTGATTGATAAAAGCGTTTTTGCTAAACACATAGCGCAGTAAATTCCCATCCCCATCGATTTCAGAAACGTCCTTAACTAGCGTGATCGTTTGGCCGATTAAGCCCAGATTAACTGTAAGCGTTGCCTCGCTCGCATCTGGAGTTGCAACGATCCCGAGGTACTTTACCGTGGAAATTTCGCCGTCAATAGAAACACGCAGCCGATCGCCATCAACGACGTCGATCACAGAGGCAGTCTGGAACTCCGTCTCCCCGGGAATACAGGGCGCGTTGGGGGCGCTTTCCGACTCTTGCTCATCCTCGACTTGCGGCAATATAATCGCCGGACCGGGCTCCACAATCAAAGGCTCACTCTCGGCATTGGGGGCGGATTGAACATTGATTGCGACTGTTTGAGGGTCGGCCACCGATTCCACAACAATCGATCCCGCCTCGACCTCGCGCAGGACGAAAAAGGAGCTTAATCCCAGCGTAAGCAGTATCCCGATTACCAGGCCAGTAAGGAGAACTTCACTTTTTGTTGTACCAATAAGTGTTGACTTGTCCATAATTCTCTATAGAACATTGTAGTACGTGTGTGTGCAGGAAAGGAACAGTACTGCGGTATTGTATTCAGCCGCCTTAGATGCTTTACATTGGCTTCACCCAAGTCCATAATGCAGATTCCAGCTGCACGGCCAATAAATTGTTAAGGAGACGTAGAAATGCCCAAGAAGACAGCGGATAACATGGACCTTCCCCCATCACTCACAGCTCCTCGCTATATGGACATTCCAACCTTCATGCGCACGCACTTAATCACAGACCCAGCCGAATTTGATATCGCCATCATCGGCGTTCCTTACGACGGAGCGGTCACAAACCGACCGGGTGCGCGCCATGGGCCACGCGAACTGCGCAACGCCTCCAGCCTGATGCGCACGATTCACCATGTGACGCGCGTCAACCCCTATGAAGTCTGTCGCATTGGCGACGGCGGTGATGTGCACTTCACGCGCGTGTATGAGATCGAGCCAAGCCATACTGAAATAACCAGCTATTTTGCCAACTTTCATGAGGCCGGCGTAGTTCCACTGGCGGCGGGCGGAGACCATTCGATCACCTTTCCGATTCTTCGGGCGATCGTGAAGAATGGCCCCGTCGGCCTCATTCACATCGACGCGCATACCGATACGTGGGATGAGTTTATGGGATCCAGGTACAGTCATGGGTCGCCCTTCCGCCGCGGCGTGGAGGAAAATTTGCTGGATCCGCAACGTACGATTCAGATTGGAATCCGTGGCGCGCAAACCTCTTCCGAGGGTTGGGACTATTCACGCGATATCGGCATGCGCGTCATTTTCATCGAGGAATTCAATCAGCTCGGCGTGGAAGCCGCGATCGCCGAGGCACGCCGGATTGTGGGCGATGGGCCGACCTATCTATCGTTCGATATCGACAGCCTGGATCCGGCATATGCTCCGGGCACAGGAACCCCGGAGGTGGGAGGACTCACGTCCATTCAAGCTCAGGAGCTGCTGCGCGGCCTGCGCGGGCTCAACCTTATCGGGGCCGATGTTGTCGAAGTCGCCCCCGCGTACGATCAAACGGGGAACACGGCGTTGGTTGGGGCGACGATGATGTACGAAATTCTGTGTCTGCTTGCCGAGTCGGTGGGATAAGTCTATCGCTCCGCGCTAGATTGTAGATCCTTCGTCTATTGAAAGTGAAGCCACAGGATAATGCATAGGGCGGTTCGCGAACTCCCCTAGTAGGGGCGCCGTTTCGGCGCCCGAAGGGGGGCCTACGCCTGAGGAAACACTCAATTTGAGCTAAAGACGGTAATGGAGATGTCGGTCTTGCCAGAATCTTCGCTGCTAGTCATCACCAACACCAATTCTTCATCGCTCTTGGAAAAATTGAGCACCCGCGTTTGTCCGATGGATAGATCCGTTTCATCCTGGCGCCAACCATTCTCCTGCAGCCGTGATAGGATCCAGGCTTCCGTCTCGTCGAGCGTCATCGATGTTTCCAGGATGACAAGTTCGCCACCCAATTCCCCTGAATAGGCACCAAAGACGTTGGCGTCGGGGGGAAGGGGGACGTCGACGCGGGTCCATTCACCTTCGGTGAAATCTTCAATCAACTCGGCGATATTCTCTCCTGATACCTGGTCCATTAATTCAGTGAGTTTTCCGCTGATGTCATCGCCACCGACTGCCTCGAGCGCATCCTGCAGCTGCTCTTCAACGGTTTCTGAAACTTGATCGCCGATTTCACTCGCCACTTGCCCCAACAAGCTGCACGAAAGGGCGAAGAGACTCAAAGCTGTCAGGGCTAACCATCCATTCCGATTGTTTCTCACCGATCGCCTCCTCCAGATAGTGTTTATCTACAAATGGGCGAGAAAAATTTACCCTGAATCGGTTTAAAAGGGAAGGTAAGAAACTGGAAAATGGAGATGGATCGTAGTTGACAAGTCAAAGTGTGAAGATGGGAAGAGCGCCATCGTCATGTGTGTACGGGCGAAGCATTTGCTTCAAGGTTTTTATTATCTTCGCCTGCGGACAAATGCTTCGCCCTAACAAAACTCTTTTTCAATCCAAAAAATCATCATCGCAGTGAAGGGGCGGAGTCTCCCCGCCCAAGGCGCAGGGACTGCGCCCCGAGAATCCTGAGACATGCTCAGCGAAGGTAAGCTCGTTAATGCGCGGCGGTCATGGGCGCCGCGGCTGCTCCCCAACACATTACCCTGAGGTTTCCCCTGCGATGGTGAGGTCGTTGAAGCGCGCCGTGACTGGGCCAAGGTAGTTGCCATAGAAGCCGGTTTCAGATGACCAATGCACGTTGGCCAGCGCATCGAGCAGGTTGCCGACGAGCATGCCTCCTTTAAAAGTGGTGCGTTTTTCGCCATCGACGATGGTTCCCAGACGAATTTCACACGCAAATTCGCCGGAAAGTGAATCGGGATTAAACCAGGAGAACTCCGCAACTTCGATGTGTGGCAACTTGGCTAATTCCTCGGCGGAGGTCGATCCTGGGGCGATCTCGATATTGCCGAATGCGCCGGTTACCGGCAGGTCGAGATAATTAGCAAAACGTTGGCTGGCGGTGAAAGCACGCAGTTCGTTCTCACGCACCAATTCAACTCGTTGAGCACGAATGCCCTCGCCATCAAATCGATTCGAGTTTGTCCCGTATGGCAGTTGTCGATTGGCCCACATCGTGAACGCGTCACCTTGGACCTCAGCGCGAAAGATCGATTGTCCAATCTCCCAGGGCGTTTCGCCGCTGTACTTAAACTGCGCGGATGAAAGGATCTGCAGCACGCTGGAATTCATCATTTCCGCTAACGCCTCACCGCCGACAATGACCGGACCAGAATAGTTTGGCGGTTTTTTGGCAATCAGAAGATCAGCCGCGCGCTGCATACGGCGGGCGAGAACGGCTTCTATGTTAAGATCCGAAATCCTGCGGCGGTCCAGTCGCACAAAGGATTCCACCTCCGCCTCATCTTTGCCCGCAATGAGAACCCACTCGAGATGTAGTTTTGTGGAGGCCTGCTGGGCATCAATTCCTCGGCTATTTACGATGCGCGTGATCGTTTCCGAGGTGGTACATTCCGCGGCAGTAAGACGAACCGAGGGATTTTTCGCCGCGCCAGCCTTCAACCGGGATAGGATAACCCTTACGCTCTCATCCGGATTCCCCTGCATTTGATTGTCAGCGATTGATATTTCGGGCAGCGGGGTGGGTTCAGGAAAATTGTAAGGCTCATTGTGTACCAGACTGGCCATAAATGCCGCCTCGTCCAACGCTTTGCTGATATCTTCACCTGGCAGCAGCGTGACATTTCCTGCGCCCACGCGCTGCTCCCCTTCGGCGTTTGATGTTTCACGCAATACGTTAACAATGATGCGTTCCCTCTCTACGGATCGAACGGCTTCTGTTACTGCCTGCAGGTCATATTGCTGCGCTGATCTCGACTTCATATGGCGTACACTCCAGGCTTTCAATTCCGAGCGCGCCATTAAGCCCTCGACAATGGCATCCAGCATCAGCCTAGCCTCGCTCTCAGCAGAAGGTGAGGTCCGCCTGTGCTAATGGGCACCATTTCCTTATGCCCTTTGCCGCAGGTGCCGCCGCTATGTTTCAGATCGTTTCCGACGGCGCTGATGCTCTGCAGCACTTGTGGAACGAAGCCGGTGAGCGCAATCGGCGCATACATTCTTCCTGTAACTTTGCCCTGCTTGATCTCATAACCATAATGACACGTCACCTGAATCCCCCATCCCTTGGGATCTTCCATTCCAGAGGATGATTTTTTGAGATAGATGCCGTCTTCTACTTGGCTGATAAGATCGTCGACCGGTGTGGTTCCCTGTCCGAAGAAGGTGTTGCTCATCCGCGTATACGTCTTGCGGCTAAAATCCTGGCGGCGGCCATTCGGCGAACGCGGGATGTTCAACGCCGTGGCTGAATAAAGATCGGTGAGCCCGCGTCGAAATATGCCCTGATCGACGATTTGGGTTCCTTCGGCGATGCGACCCTCATGATCAAAGAAATACGATCCATATTCACCCGGTAGGCTGGGATCATCCCAAATTTCCACAGCGGGTGATCCGATCTGCTGGCCAAGATAGGAGGAAGCCTTGGCGCGATCTTTCAAGAACATGTCGGTCTCAACCCCATGACCGAATGATTCATGCGCAAGCGTCCCCGACACACTTGGGTGGGCAATGATGTTGTACTCGCCGGGTTCGACACGCTCGGCGCCGAGAAGGCGAAAAGTGGTTTCGACAAAATCCTGCAGCTCATCGTCGCCGAACGACAGGATTTCCCAGCCGGCAGTACCGTATTTACCCAGCCAGTTGAAACGAATGCCAGCCTCACTGGAAACGGTAAGGAAGACAAAAAGAACGAGACGTTGTATATCCTGCGCCAGATCGGCGTGTCGGTTGCGAAAAATCGATTGCTCACGGGTTTCACGATATTGAATCCTCACATTGACAATTTTCGGATCGATTTTTCTTACGCGCTGATGAAGATCACGCAGGCGTTCGAGTTTTTCTTTGGTGGAAAGAGTAGTGGGGTCGATTTCCATCGCGGTGACAAAATCGCCCTGGCGGCGGGGCCCAGGATCAATTTTCGTGTGGTTGCTAAATGTCGCCTCGCTGAGCAGCGCCTGGGCGCCGCGCTGAATGGATTCTTTGTCGAAGCCTCCAATGGCACGCTCGCGCATGGTTCGCCCGTCGAAAGCAGTGATAACGGTGCCCGCCGTAGGATCGCCCTGCGAGACCGTTTCCTGCTGGTTATCGATAAAAATGTTCATCCCGCTGTTGGACGAGAGAAATACCGCGCCATAGGGCGCGCGCGCTTCAATGCTGGAGACGATGTCGCCCAATGCAGGGCGCAGGTTATTCATTTGTGGATGGATGCTCAAGATGCCCTCCGTGGGTTTGATGCGTTAGATGAGTACACTCCATTTTACCTATTATGCCTGAATGATAACAAATGGATCACGTGGAATAGAATGGGATTTGAAGATTGCTCCTCCGTCAAATAATGTCATGTGGGCGGATGCCAGTCGCCTTTACGACTGATGCTTGATGGATTGCATGGGTTTTACGGTCTGCGGAAAACCCTTGTAGGGGCGGTTGGCTGACCGCAGGTTAGCTTAAACCGCCCGGATGGAGAATCATCAATGTACGGGCGAATCGAGCGCGCGATAGCATTGGGATCATATTAAGGGGAGATTGGCTATGCAACATTAGTTTCCCCAATCTACCAACCTATCAGGAGAATACATGATAGCCGAATGCTTCGCCCATACGACAGGGGGCCGGTAATTCAGCGAATGCATTTGCGAGCTGCCGAACCTTACAATCCCTTGAGGTATTTGTCAAAAAAGGCAATCGTGCGCGTCATCGCCAGGCCGAAGGAATTCGCCAGGTTGTGATCGTCGCCTTCATAGGTGTAGAACTCCACTGTTTTTCCGATTTTTAATGTTTGATGGTAGAGGATATCCGAGTTCACCAGCGGGACGCTGGTATCGGCGGTCCCATGATGGAGCTGGATCGGACCCGATAGGTCCATTAAATAAGTGTTAGCAGAAATGGAATCCCAGAATTCCGGATCTAACGCCGGTGGGCCGAAAAAGGCGAGCAGGCTGCTGCGCCAACTGCCGCGAAAACGCGGTGTGGCGTTCGGCGCCGGTGTGCGCGTCGGCCGGTTAAAAAGATCGGGATACGCGCCAACGACCCCGGCCCAGATCACGCCCGCTTTGATGTCCACATGGCTGACCATCGAGCGCAGCGTGATGTAGCCGCCCAGGGAATGCCCCCACATGCCGATGCGCTCCGGATCGGCATCCGCAAAGCGCGCCATTGTTGCCACCGCGTTGAGAACATCGATCGTGTAATCCGGTGTTCCGTAAGCGCCGCGTGCCACGCCCTCCGAGTCACCGTGCCCGCGATAGTCCGATCGAAACACGATGTACCCACTGCGGGCGAGCCAGTCAACGTAAGCCACGTAGCGTTCCGTGGTGCGGTATTGATCCGGACGGATCCAACCGTGGTTGAAGATGATCACCGGCCAGCCGCTGGCCGGTTTCTCACCGTTGGGGACCGTGAGCAGAGCATTGATCGTCAAGCCCTCGGATTCGTAGGAAGCGAGGTAGCGTTGGTAGTTGCTGCCTGGGGTGAGGGTCTCAAGGATGGTGACATCACTTCCGGGATGCGCGCCATCGCGCAGATAGGTAATCGTGAGAGGATGGGGCGTCGGAGTTGGAGTCCGCGTGGCGGTGCTGGTTGGTGTCGGGGTGGGGGTTATGGAAGGTGTTGGAGTTAACGTCGCCGAGGCTGTCGCGGGAAGCACGGGCACCCGTGTTGGCTCCTCAGCCCCACAGGCAGTCACGAAAATGGCAAATGCCAGGAGCAACCCGCGTCCTGATAATTTTCCAGCGACCGAAAGTTTCAGCAACCTGTGTGCAGACATATGGGGGAAATTCTATCAGAATGATCAGGAAGCCGTGATCGGGACGCCGGAAGAGGTCTCGAATATGCCGCCTTTAGGGGGCACGTCTGTTTGATGGATATTCCCATTGCGTGCCCTTTCTTTAAATCGATCCAGTGAACCCGGTCACGGTTTTTTCCGTAGGGATCAGAACCTTTTTGAAAAAAGTGCTCGACATCACAGAAATTCATTATCATTCCCCATATACAATCTAGATTGGCCAATAGACTGCGGAGACCAGGACAATTTCAAGGTTTGACGAAGCTTCATACAATATTAACGAAGAACTTAACCCAAAACTTAGGATTACGGCGATAATCTTTAAATACTATGGCAAAGCAAAATAATATTTAGGGGCAACTACCGTACATGCTGAAAACATTGACCCAAGCCGGGATGCTGCTCATCGTAGTGCTCATCGGTCAAACTTCCATCCTGACGGCATCCAGCCAGCCTTATCTTGAACTGCTGCAAGCACAAACGCCAATGGTCGCGCCAACCAATACGCCCTTTATGCCCTTGCCGACAAGCACACCCATGGTCGCTTCTCCGGTGAAGATCTTCGAGAGAGCATCCATTATCGAGGACAACCCGGTTGGCCCGAGCGCTTATCCAGATGAGGCTCTGCTACCGGATCTGCGCACCATGCCGCCGAGCAATTTGAACATTAACTATTATCCTTATAGCGGGAAAAAATTTGTCCGTTTCTCAGTGGAGATTCTGAACGGCGGGCCTGGGATTTTGGAGCTTGTTGGACATCCTGAGCCTGGCGGTGGTGAAACACTTGTCCATCAGCAGCTATTTAGCGAGGACGGCACGCTGGTCGATAAAGTAATGATCGGTGAGTTTGTCTATCATCCCTATCATTATCACATCCACCTTGGTGAATTCGCGCTGTATGATGTTTGGTCCGTGAAGGATGACTTTACGCTTGACGAAGTGGTTGGGACTGGAGGCAAGGTAAGCTACTGCGTCAGGGATATGAAGAGGGTTGATTTCGAACCCGAATCTGGCGTGTATGCGGACAAACCCACCTATACTCGCTGCGATGCAGAAACGCAGGGGCTCAGCCCGGGTTGGATCGATATCTATGTGTATTACCTGCCCGGCCAAAGAATTGAAATTACGGGTCTTCCAAACGGAGTCTATGCAGTCGTCGCTACGGTCAATCCCAACAAGACCCTGCGGGAAACGAATTTGTCCAACAATGCAGGCGTGACGTATTTTTCACTTCAAGATTTCAAGGTGAACGTCCTTGAAGAATCATTTATGGAAGGTTTAATCGTCGTCCAATAGGGCAGTTGTAACTATTGATCATAGGTCGCAATACGGAAGTCCCCCCGTCCTTTTTTGGATGAATGGACTGGTATAAGTGTTTGCGCATAGTCATATTTGGGCGTGTTTTGATGCGCAATTTCGGGTATTGAGGTCCTAATAAATTAATGGTTTTCAGGAATCAGGAGATCAGCGAATGAGGAACTATACTCCGCTCGAGATATGATTGATGTAGGCGTGGTTCGCGAACCGCGCTTACCCAAGATTTTGTCTTGGATGAACATAGGGCGATTAACGAAACGCCCCTACGTGAGGACAGAATGTGGAGGATCGGATTTCCCAAAAGCGTAGGGGCACGGCATGCGGCTATCGGGATTCCCCCGCTAGCTTGGGAGGATTGGGGCAGCGTTCAGCTGCTGTGCCAAACTCCTATAAATGTGGAGCATATTTCTATCTATTAATTCCTTTATCCCCTCACCCATTTTAGCTGCCATCTGAAATAAAAATTCCAACTATTGTGCCGGACGGATCGAGATCCCCCCCAGAGCCCAATGGTCGCGTTTTCCTAACGCGGCGCTGAGGGTTACCTGATTGCCGGCGCCCTGCCAGGTTGCGCCAGCACCAAATTCCCTGCCACCCCCGAGCATCAAGTTCCAATGCTGGACGGATTGTCCTGAAAAGGTTACCGAATCGCACGTCTCGCAGGAGAAGACGCCCAGGATCAGTTCGCCGGCTGCCGAAGGCACGCTCACGCTTGCCGAGTTGCTGGTGGCGTTGTCACCGACGAAGGTACGCAATGGATTAGACTGATCCACCCCGGTAAAAGTGATCACACCAGCCGCAGCCTGGCGTTTCAAATTGGCACTGAAGGTAACCACGAGGTCACCCGTGCCGACAGGCGGATTCACCAGTTTCCAAATCTCGACCCGCGCATCATCGGCTTGGGTTTCCGAATCGACATAGGTAAGGGGGATCCCGTTGTACGTCACAGAAGTAACGGTCTCCATGTTGTCGTTGTTGATGGAGACCCCCACGAGCATCAAGCGGTATGCCCCCGCAGTGGTGTGCGTAATGGAGAAGCTAGATCCAGCTGTGGTTCCGTAAGAAACTGTATCCACGGCGGGAGCGCTTCCCGGATTAGCTGTTGGCGTGTTCGTTGGCGGAACAGCCGAATTCGTAGGCGTTGGAGGTGGTGGTGTATTGGTCGGACCACTGGTTCCTGGAATAGGCGTATTTGTCGATGGTACAGATGAAGACGTAGGTGTTGGCGTGTCCGTCGCCGGAAGTGGGGTGAAAGTAGCAGTGTTTATTGCTGTGTTGGTCGGTGTGAAGGTAAATGTTGGCAGGGGTGTAAATGTGGATGTGGGGTTTGGTGTATTGGTCGGAGTAGGGGGTGGCGGTGCGGAAGAAGTAGGTGTCGCCGGTGGTCCCTCGCCGCCGCATTCCGGCTGGCTTCCGTCGTAAACTAGATTGCTCACCCCCGAGCCGATGCTGATGTTCACGTTTTGATCGCCGCTAAGATTGAAGATGGAAAGCCCACAAATGTTGCTGAACTTAACTGTCGAACTGGCACCACCAAAATCAATATCGCGGAACGTGACCCAGGACATGTCGTTTATTTTCGATCTGTCCCCACCCCCACCTTCAATAGTAATATTTCGGAATGTCACGCCAAGGATTTCGCCCTCGGGTCCGCCGAGATTTCTCGCGGCGACGCATTCGCCTCCAGTTGATCCGCCCTTTCCACATAAGAACCACACATTAACATCGCTCTTGATGGTTATGTTCTCAAATAGGAGGTTGCTGAACGTTCCCCCATCCAGGTTCACGATGCGGATACCGGCGTTACGGCTATTGCGAATGATGATATTGCGGAAGGTTACGTTCTTAATATCAACCCCGCTGCCGGTGCCGAATTTTATCGCCGCCGAATCACTGGAGAGGATGCAGTTTTCAATAAGCACATCATCCAACACCTCGGTCCTCGGCGAAGCAATGGCGATGCCATCGTCATGCGTCTCTACAAAGCAATCGCGTACGATGACATGCTGCGAGTTCTGAATGTCGATCCCGTCGTTGCCTCCCCAGGGCCAGCCGCTGCCAACTTGTTGGCCATAAATCGTAACCCCCTCAAAGAGTACGTTGTCGCTGGCATGTGAAACGAGGTGAAAGCCGGCGTAATGAATGCCACGGCTGTCAATGGTGATGTCGGTCACGCGAATCCCGGAAGAGCGTTGAAATTCCACCATCGAATGACCGTTTGCCGCAATTTTCTTGATTGTACCAGGCCCCTCAATGGCGACATTGTTGACGCTGAAGCCGATGATAAACCCAGAATGTGAAGTTTTGGGAATGATATCGATCTTGCTTGCATCCGAGTGCGCTTGCAGCACGGTACTCGAGCTGCCAAACTTGAGTGTGGTATTTGATTTGAGGTAGATGCTTCCGGCGGTGTAGGTTTTTCCGGCTTGGAGCACGATGATGCCGCCGGAAGGGCAGTTGTTGATCGCCTGCTGGATTTTGTTTGTGTCGTCGCCACCGGAAGGGGAACCTACATAGCAGGTCTCAGCGGCCTGGGCTTTAAAGAAGCCGGAAACATCAGCGAGCTGATCCGCACCCCAGAGTGCGATACCTAGCGAGAAGGATAAAAGGAGAAGACGCCCTACTGTTCCAATAGGACGGATAGCGGGTACGCGTGCACGTCGTTTATTCAAGGCAAACTCCATAGAGCCTTGGAAAAACCTGCGCATATCCTAGGACGCCGATAAAAAAGAAAACCCCTGCGAAGAAGTACTGTGAAGGTCCGGGCCGCAAACGCCGCCCAGGTAGTTCTATTTCTATAGTATTGATGACTCAAGCACAATAGGATTGTGGTACGGGCTGGGTGATTTCCCCCTAGTGCGCCTGTGAGCGTGCGCGGTCAGAGGGGTGAAAGTCCCCTCCAGGAATGCGCTCTCCGGCCTGAAACCGAACGGAGACCGCGAGGTGGGGTGGGAGCAACGGGAGGTGAACGACCAGTCCGTAGGATGACGAACTCGATACGGCTTTGTGCGTCTGGCGAGCCTGCTAGGGAAAGGTGAAGCCTGGACCTGCGAAAACGGGAGACCCAACGAGTTGAGGGGTAGCATGATAAAGCGGCGATGGGAGCACACAGGGTGGGTGGAGACGGAATGGTCAGGAAGGCAGAGCACGTTAAGCAGGGAGACCTGGATAGCGGGAGAGAGCTGCCCAGGAGTCAGAGCCTCCATAGTAGCGAGGAAGCGCCGTAATGGGCGTGGAGCAAAGGGAGGCAGGAAGGTGGAAGCGTGAAGGAAAGGCAAACGGAAGGAAACCGGTGGGAGTGTCTGAAGAGACTAAACAAGCCGGAGACATCCGGGGGAGATGGAGAGGGGTGGAGCCGAGTGTTTGGACGGAACGCATGTTGACCGAAGGGGTGTATTGCTGAGCAAGGGTTGTTCTCATATCCGCAGCCTCTGTAGAAGCCGGTCAATCCTCTTAGAGGTGAACCACCGACTGGAGAGCCGGATGCGGGAGATCCGCACGTCCGGATCGGAGGGGGAGGGGCTGGGAATTCAACCAGCCCTTCCTACCCCTATCGGACGGGATTGAATGTAGGGGCGGTTTGGAATGCGCCCATTAAGTTGGACACTTTTTTCGTGTTCTTAGGGGGCAACCTCAACTGAATTGGACGTGCAGGATGAATGGATAAGAAGGTAGGATCGCAGGAGTGAAGCGTGCTTCAGCGTAGAGGCACAACACACGGCTATCGGGATTCCCCCGATAGCCGAATAAGCAGCGCAATTCAATCCTACGTTTCCTTCGCCAATGGACTACGGGTTAATGACAGTCCTTGGTTTGTACGATAGTAGCCGCGAAGAATTAACAAATAATTGTGCCTCAATAAGCAAAAAAAAATCAGCGCGTGAGCGCTGATTCATAGATGCTGAATGTAAAATACTCAACCAGAAATGTACGACGATTTAACTTAATCCGACACTAGACGAGAGAGCCTTAATTCATTGAGTGGAGCACAGGTTCGGTATAAGCTTCTTCCTCGGTCTCTTCATCGTACATGAAATACGATGTTTCAATAAACCAGGCAGCATCGGAAAGTCGAACGCCCTTTACTTCGGGTTCCCATTTTGGAATCGCCACCTGATAGAGACTTACAACCAATTCGTTGGGTGTGTCATAAATTTTTCTCATCTACCGCCTCCGAATAACGCCGATAATTAATCTTACCTAGGAAATGGCAACTACCCTCTTACGGTTACCTTACAGAAATCAGCATACATAATCGAGGGAATTGATGCGAATTCTGAATGCATAAAGGCGTCAGCAGGAATTTGGCACGGTTGAGGCGTTACAAGGTATCAGGAATCAAGGCGCAGTTAATATGGGTTCAAGTTCCATTGGAGGTCTTGGAACGAGGGGGTACGTTTCGCGAAACAACCATCAGCAGCATGCCAATGAATAGGCCGACGGCCGCGGGAAGGTAGAAAGGCCCGATCGAAAACCCGGAGACAAAGGTGAGCGCAATCCCTACAATGCTCATTATGGCAAGCGCAAGGAAGTTTCCTTTTACAGCGCTCCGGTATGCAAGCAGATAAAAACCTGCAAAAAGAACCAGAACAAGCGATCCCCAAAGGCCTTGTGCCTGGTACCAGGACTGCTTTTAGGTGAACCGCTCCACGACTCCGGTACCATTGGCAACCGTAGTAGAACTCTCGATAGTGATGGTTTGTGGGGTAAAGAAGATAAGCAAACTTGCCCCTACAGCCGAGAGGGCGGCGATGAGCACAATGAATTTCCCGGGGTCTCTCAATCGATGCATGGTGTTATTAAGTTTATCTCAATTTGGAGGTCTATTTAGTGCCTTTCGCCTGAAGCGCCTTCTTGCGCCGAATCGCGATTTCATCAAGAATCCTGTTCATGACTCGCAGGCAGCTGACCATTCTTCCGGCCGCTCTTTTAGTCCTGGCAATCGGTTTTGCAGGGGGGATCGCATGGGCCGGAAGAGCAATATCGACGCCCACTTCGACGGTGGCGCCAATAACTACACATTCCGCAACCCCCACGAAAATGCCTACCGCGAGCATCACGCCAAGTTCCACCAACACGGCGACTCCATCCCACACACCCACGCCAACATTGACCCCCAGCATTACGCCTACGCCGACGATCACCACTACACCAAGCATCACGCCGACTCCCAGCAAAACGCCAACGATCACGCCCACACCTGTTGTGCGCGCAAGAGTGATGGAACAGGCCAACTGCCGTTACGGGCCAGGCACGGCCTATCTCTACGAATGGGGCTTATTCCCTGCCAATAGAGTTACCGTCTTGGGTCGCAACCAGGAGGCGACCTGGGTTTATGTGGATCCGTGGAATTATCTTGATTACTGCTGGGTGAGTGTCAAGGTTTTGGAGTTTGACGGAGATGTGAGTAGTGTGCCGCAAATTCGCACGCTCCTGCCGTATACAGAATTCTATTATCCGCCGCAAAACGTACGCGCCAGCCGTTTGCCAACCGGCGAAGTGATGGTTAACTGGGATCTAATTCCCATGAGCCTGGATGACAACCGCGGCTACCTGATTGAAGGCTGGTTATGCCAGGATGGCCAACTGCGTTTCACCCCGCTTCAATTCTGGACCCCGCCGGCGATCATCGTCGATGAGCCTGGATGTACCCAGGCCTCCAGCGCGCGTATCTATACGGCCGAAAAACATGGCTACACTCAATGGATCGCGATCAACTGGCCCGCCCATCCAACACCCACACCGCAATAAGAACGCTCGATTCGCCTTCGTTTATAATTCAAGCTTTGTAGCTTAACACGCTTCGTTCATTTGCTTCCGGGATTAGAAAAACAAAGTCCAATCCGGACTGCAACAATGAAAAATTGGTGCAACGCCCCTGATAAGCGCAATGCACATTTTGGAGATAAGTTGATGAAGGACCGGCGGTTTATTGCATTATTTTCAATTGTATTTGTGGATCTGATCGGTTTAGGGATCATGATCCCGATTCTGCTGCTGCATGCAGAGGCGAGTTTCGGCGCTACCGATCTGCAGGCGACAGGACTGCTGACGGTCTACTCCGCGGGACTGGTGATTGCAGGACCAATATTAGGTCGTTTATCGGATGCCTTTGGACGGCGGCCTGTGCTCATTCTGAGTCAGATTGGGACTCTGATCGGTTTTATCATCCTTGCCATGGCCAACTCGCTCTGGATGCTCTATCTGGGCCGCATCATTGACGGGGTATCCGGTGGAAATATAACCACGGCTCAGGCGTACATCAACGACATCACGACGGAGAAAAACCGTGCTCAGGGTTTTGGCTTGATAGCAGCTGCCTTTAGTTCAGGTTTTATCGTGGGGCCCGCGCTGAGTGGGTTGGTTGTGAATTTCACCTCCAATATTCCTTCTCTGGCGCAGTATACGCAGAGTGCCCCCTTCGTATTAGCGGCGATGTTTTCTCTGGCATCTATCCTGGGAACGTACTTCTTCCTTCCTGAGAGCCTGGCCAAGGAAGATCGGAACCCACTTCGTGGAGGGAGAAAAGTTGGGAAAAAGAGCGGTGGGCTGTTTGATGTTCTCAAGGTGCGCAATGTGCGCATTATCCTGACTTTTACTTTCATCACTTTTCTGGGATTCTCGCTTCTGCAGGCAAGTTTTGCGCTTTTCATGAGCCGCAATATTTTTCCGGATGAGCCTCTGGAGGTTGTTCAACGCAATATCGGTTTTCTGCTAACCTGGTTTGGGGTGAATAGCGTTCTGATGCAAGCTTTTTTCGTAGGGCGACTGGTCAAGCGTTTTGGGGAACAGCGCCTTGTGGTTTTCGCTACTTTCTTGCGCGTGATCGCCTTTTTTGGGGTCGCATTATCGCGTGATGCGTATTTGCTTGCTATTGTATTTGTACCATTTGCCGTGGGGAATGCAATCAGTCAGCCCTCGATTCAGTCGATGATCAGCCGCTTCGCCCCGCCGGAGATGCGCGGCAGCGTAATGGGCGTTTTCCAATCCACCAACAGTACCACGCTGATTGTGGGACCAATTATTGCCGGGCTCTTGCTGCAGGCTCAGTTCGCTTCAGTATCTGCACAGGCACAAGCGGCGATGCCTATGGTGGTGGGCGCCGTGCTGATGGGGATTGCCTTCATCTTGAGTATACGTTTATTGCGAATGGATTTGCCGACCCAGGAAACCGAGCTGCCAGCTGCTGATTGAACGCAGGAGAAATCCCATTTGGTAAAGTGAGGGCGGGGGGGCAGCTACGCTTCGTCAGAGATTCGGTATGGGCACGGCATGCCGTGCCCATACGCCGACATTGATCTACGGAGGCCAGGCCTCGAGTTGGACACGGTTCACACATCTGGCACCATCCGAAAGGGCGAGAAATGTCCTCCCCGATGATCAATCGGCAGCGCTGGGTTCGCCTTCCATTATCGTACTAGGGGAAAAGAGTTCCTTTGTGCTCAGGTGCAAGGCAAAGTAGCCGAGGATGGCTACCCCCGCCAGAATCCCCGAGGAGTACCAAATCCAGTTGGGATCGTAGTTGTCCATAATCATGCCCGCGGCCCAGGGGGCGAAGGTGGAGGGGATGGCCCAGGAAAGTCCGAAAACGGCCATGTAACGGCCGCGCATATCTTCGGGTGCAAACCGCGCAGCAATTGTCTGGCTGAGAGGAACGGTGATCATTTCGCCGACGGTGATTACGAGCATCGCGATCAGGAAAAAGGTGTAGGTCGAGACGAAGCCGTAGGCCGTGAATCCCACGAGATAAAAGGCCGTCCCTAAGGCCATCATCAGCATGATCGGGTAGCGTTTTGTCTTACGCGTGACCCAGAATTGCAGCACCACTACGGTCCCGGCATTGATGCTTATCAATGCCCCAAATCCTTGGGCCGGAATGCCGTAAACATCGCGCAGGAAAACGGATAGGGAACTGTACATCTGCATATACACTGCCCCGATCAAGATCGAAATCAAAATAAAAAGAGTATAGAGCTTGTCGGAAAACACTTGCATGTAGCCTTGCATAGTCTGCAACAGCGTCACCGACTCTGCATCCTCGTCGGTCTGGGGTTTGGTTTCAGGGATCATGCGGTAAACGATGGCAGCGGTGATCAGGCTTGTGATCGCATCGAGGATGAAAAGCAAGAGAAATGATCTTGAAGCCAGCAAACCGCCGATTGCCGGGCCCACGATCCAGGCCATGTTCATCACCACCCTCAACATGCCGTAACCTTCCGCGCGTTTATCTTCCTCCAAGATATCGGCGATCATCGCCTGATAGGCCGGCCCGGAGACATCCGAAAACAAGCCCACAAAGACGGCGAGGATATAAAACAAGTTGAGATCGTTCACAAGCCCCATGGAGAGGCTGCTCAAGGCGCTGACAATCAGCCCGAAAAGAACCAGGTTTCGGCGACCAAATTTATCGGTTAACCCTCCGCCAATCATGCTGCCCACCAGGCTGGAGATTGAGAAGATGCCGAGCAAAACCCCTGCCTGGCTGAGGCCGACATTAAATTTCTGGGTGATGTACAGGGAGAAGAAGGGGAAAATCAACGTCCCGCCAAGGCGGTCAATAAATGAAGCGACGGTGAGGACCCAAAAGGTTTGTGGAAATTCGCGATAGGTGGATTGGATCTTTGTCAGCAGGGAAGCCACACATTAATACGGAAGAGGCAAAAAAAGGTTCAAAGGATCCCGACATAATGCCCGAGTTCCTTCCCGGCAGAATCTCGATCTTACCTGATGGCAGATGAATGGTCTAGGGTTGGGCGGTTAAGGGTGTTAAAAGGAAAGAATAATGAAAAATCGCCCTTGCAACCTGACCATCCATCGACGAGACTCATGAAATCGGCTTTCTATAAGCCTTGTGGGCGAGGAAAACCCGCCTGTACATTCCACAAGAAATGGAGGTCAGGTTTCTAAGTGAATGCAGATCGCGCACCGGGCCGAACTCCCAGGGACGAGGATCGGCAGAACGAAACCTGAGGTCGATGATGTGCCGCCAACGGTTGGGTATGGAAACCCAACCTACGATAATGTGTTTCAGTGATGGGGAGAAAACCTCGCCCCCCCCGCATTCAATCCCGGTTATAGGCTCGGGCTGCATGGTAGCGGTGATTACGTGTCTGTTGGATCTCTCTCGGAAACATTCTTCTGTAAGCCAAATATTCTACATAAAACTATTGACTTCAGGTGTACGGGCAACCGGCCGGTTGTCCATAAGCCTGATGGATAAGATGAAATGAAATTCTTTCGGTTGCTTTTTGCATAAACTACTCGGTTCAAATTTTTAGGTCAGCGGATCACCGCAATCCGTGAACCACT
>JADFRQ010000097.1 GCA_022561215.1 Chloroflexota bacterium
CGCACACCCGGCGGTCTCTTTGGGGAAGACTTTTCGTTATTTCATTACTGTATTTCACAGCTATGGACTGCCTAATCGCATTCGAACCGACAGCGGGGTGCCGTTCGCATCGAATTGATGTCGCAGCTGTCAGTATGGTTCATCAAGCTGGGCATTTACCCCGATCTGATTGAGCCTGGGAAGCCGCAGCAGAATGGAGTGCACGAGAGAATGCACCGCACGCTCAAGCAGGAGGCGACGATCCCACCGGCCAGCAGCATGAGGGCACAGCAGCGCAAGTTCGATGGTTTCCGAGAAGAGTTCAATCAAGTGCGTCCGCACGAAGCCATCGGCATGCAGCCAAAATCTATCAATCTTCTAGCCGAGTGACGCCAAAGCGGATCGAGACCTACGAATATCCTGGTCATTACCTGGTGCGGCGCGTGAGCCGTGCGGGGACGATCCGCGTTTTGCAGAAGCAGATCTTTGTGAGCAACACATTGCAGGAGGATTATGTGGGCTTAGAGTAAGTGGATGACGGGGTATATGACCTGTTCTTCTGCTTCTACCATATCGGTCGCTATGAGTTGCGAATCAACAAGATCCGCGATATTGTTTCTAAGGTGGGGTTGAGCCGCAGGCAGGTGGACCTGGCCAGCCGAGTGTAACCTATGTCCTTAGAATAAAATGTAACCCATGTCCTTGGACTGTACCCTCACCTGCGATAACTGAGCTAAGGAGCGAATTAATTATTGGATGAAAAATGTCTGCTGAACCTCCGGCGAAACTAACCCCACCCATTTCCGATCGGGACCACACGAAAGGACCTTCCGACTCACGCGTAACCCTCGTCGAATATGGCGACTACGAATGCCCGTATTGTGGGCAAGCGCAGAATGCGGTCCATGAGATCCAGGAACGCACAAGCAATGCGGTGCGGCTGGTCTACCGTCACTTCCCCAATCGAAGGGCGCACCCAAATGCCATGCTCGCAGCAGAAGCGGCAGAGGCCGCAGGCGCGCAGGGCAAGTTCTGGGAAATGCATGATCTGCTTTTTGAGAATCAGGATCATCTCGAAGAGGAGGACTTGTTCGAGTACGCTCGCGAGCTCGGTCTCGACGAAGCGAAATTTCGCACTGAACTCGAAGCACATACACACGCAAAGAAGATCCGCGAGGATTTCAGGAGCGGAAGAGAGAGCGGGGTCCGCGGGACTCCTACCTGGTTCATCAACGGTACGCGTTACGACGGAGCATGGGATCCTGAGTCCCTCCTGGAAGCCGTACGCAAGCCATTGGGCGTACGCATCAGCGGACTGACACAAGATTTCATGCGCCTCGCGGCGTCCGGCGGACTGATGCTGCTGATTTTCAGCGCATTGGCCCTATTTTGGGCCAATTCCCAATTCGCTGACTCGTACGTTGCGTTCTGGCAGACCGAATTGGGAATATCCATAGGCAATCTCCATCTCGAAAGATCCCTCTTGGAGTGGGTCAACGAAGGGCTGATGGTGATCTTCTTCTTTGTCCTGGGATTGGAGATCAAACGCGAGGTCACCGTTGGTGAGTTGGCGAGCCCGAGGAAGGCAGCCCTGCCAATAGCCGCAGCAGTAGGCGGAATGATTCTTCCGGCACTAATTTATGCTGCATTCAACTTCTCGAACCCGGAGGCGGCACAAGGTTGGGCAATTCCGGTGGCCACCGATATTGCGTTCACACTGGGCATATTGGCACTGCTCGGAGGGCGCGTGCCGCTCTCCCTGAAGGTATTTTTCACCGCCATGGCCATCGCAGATGACGTGGGCGGAATTCTGGTCATCGCCCTCTTTTATACTTCTGAGATCAACACTGCTAGCTTGTTTGTGGCGGCCATCATCTTTGCTGGACTGTTGATTCTGAACCGGTGGCGCGTATTCTCGCCACTGCCCTATGCTCTTCTCGGCATTGGATTATGGTTGGCTTTCTTGAACTCAGGAGTTCATCCCACCATCGCTGGAATACTGTTAGCGGCCATTATTCCGACCCGCAGCCCGCCGTATGTCCGGCGCCTCATGGCCCAGACGGATACGGTAATCAATCGGTATGAATATGGCGACTCTGAATTGCGCGAGCAGGCGCTGGTTCGATCCCTGAAGACGATCCTGGATCGCATGGAGCCGCCGGCCCTGCGGCTCGAGCACGATCTGCAGCCATGGGTGACATATTTGATTTTGCCGATCTTCGCGTTGGCCAACGCGGGAGTGCCGTTAGGAGGGGCGGACGGTCTCGCACTCCTTAATCCGGTTAGCCTGGGAATAATCTTCGCTCTGCTTTTGGGAAAACCGATCGGTGTGGGGATCTTTGCCTGGATGGCAACGAGGATAGGAGTGGCTGACAAGCTGGCGGACGTTAGCTGGCGGCAGTTCTTTAGCGCCAGTATTCTGGCCGGAATCGGCTTCACGATCTCAATCTTCATCGCCCAAGCGGCCTTCGAACAGGATCCGGGGCTACTCTCAAACGCCAAGATCGGAATCCTGGCAGGCTCAATCATTGCAGCACTGGTCGGTTGGGGCTTGCTAAGCTGGACCAGCCCGCGTTATGATTCGGTTACTGCAGCGCTGGCTGAGCCAGCACAGGCTACCGATTGACTCCTGAGTATAAATCCGAGATAGAGAGATGCGACTGGTGGAGTGAAAGCCAACACTCGCGGAGTATCAGCGAGTGGTTGAGTCATTCTGCCTCCAGGAACAGCTGTGCCTCCCGACCGAGGCGCGGATAAATCGCACGGCACGCGCGCCATCCGGCACAGCAGCGCTGGCTAAAAGCAATGGGGTTTGGGGTCTGCGATCAGGTTGCTGGATATGGTTACAGCTTGCCAGTTAAACGTCGCTCCCAAATTGATGCTCGTTTATTCACTCGATTTCATCCGAGCTTGGGATGGTGAAGCCGGGAGGATTTGTACAGAACTGCAATAGCAAGTGAAC
Organism: Chloroflexota bacterium; assembly: GCA_022561215.1. Classification (GTDB taxonomy): domain Bacteria; phylum Chloroflexota; class Anaerolineae; order Anaerolineales; family E44-bin32; genus JADFRQ01. Next base: position 2,942 of record JADFRQ010000097.1, read on the forward strand.
TTCGAGCCACGGAAATAAGATAGGGCAATATCTCTTCATCGTCCTTCTTATTCAGCGAACACTTCAATTTCTTTCCAGGCTACCCAGGATGGGCTTTGGAGCGTGACAATCCGCAGAATTTGAATGGGTTCGAGAGATTCATCAGGAACAAACTCCAGCAGTTGGCCTTCTTCGGTTACACCCTGGAAGACATGCAGCAGCATCAATTCTTGGCCTGGACCCCGTCCCCAAATCTGGTGTGTCGTTTCACCTGCCGGCCACTGCGCAACCACCAGACGTACAAGCGTCAGCGTTTGAGGGGCACCCAGGTCAATCTGGATCCATTGCGGGGCATCAGAACCAGCTCCCCATTGTTGGGGTTTTCCGTCAACTGCGTACCCCGGCGGTTCCTCTGCAAGCCAGCGCGAGGCAATCACATCCTTCCCTAGTGCCTGGTTTTTTGGCGGACGTAGACTTTCCAGACATGGATCGGGAAGGGTATCAACCGACATTGCGTCCATCATCTGCTGTTCTGCATCCAGGAATCCCCAGGTTGCATCGCCGATTGCTTCTGGCGCGCGATAAAGGCCCCAATACAACCAACCGTCAAATCCATACTCACAAGATTCTGCGATCCAGCCTTTGATAGCGTGGATAGCTGAATCGAGGGAGGGATAACGATCCAGGAAGGCGCCTGCCTCGCCCAGTATCACTGGTTTGGAATTAATACTTGGTAGACCAAAGTTTTCAGCAAGGAGGGCGAATGCGTACTCTCCGGGATAACCGTGAAAATCAAAGAAATCCAATGCCGCTGCCTCCAGGAGCCCCGCGGTTTCCACGTAGCGAAAGTCGCCTTGGCGGATCGGATTAGGATAATCTGGAACGAAGAACCCCATGGTAATTAGCGCCTCTGGGTCGTATGTCAGGATCACGTCTCTCAAGCGGGCGATATAATGGCGCATTCCTTCAATCGCCAACCGCCGGTGCTCTTCAGGATCTGAAAGATTGTACGCTTTGCCATTTGCCGCAGTCACGTTCCCCGAATTCAATGAAAATGGCGGCTCGGTATAGAAGAACCATTGCTCGTTCAGCAGCGACCAGCCCAGAATCACCGAAAAAGGAGCTTCACGCTCCGCTAGCCCACGCATGAGATCCTTCCAATACTGGCGTCCTGCCTCTACGCCAGGTTTTGTGAGGTAATGCGAATTGCGATAGGGCCCAAATTGATCGCTGATGCCTCGATCGGAGATTTGCCAATAACCTCCTTGCTCCGGAAGATCATTCGAAGTCAAGAGCAAGTACAAGCCAACCTCTTGCGCAAGATGCATCGTATGGACAATGTTATCGAGATATTTTGGGTTCAAACCCGTCCCGTCTTGGTTACCTATGCATCCAGTTCCCCCGTTGCAGGTATCCAGGAAAATGCGGACGGTGTTATACCCCCGGGATCTCAAGGATTCAAAATCCATCCTGACTCGTTCGGCATCAAAATCCTGCAATCCAAAGAACCTATCCTGTAATCCCGCTCCAACCGGAACGATGAAAAAATAATTTACCCCGCGTGGCACGAATATCTTATCGCTTCCTCGATCGTAAAATTCAGCCCCACTTTCCCCTTGGCGTATCCCGATTCTGTGTGCGCCATCTTCGCGCTCCGACGGTTCAGAAGCAGTTGGCTGAGCTATCTCAGTTCGGGGCACTACCGTCACCACGATCTGATCGGCAGGTTCCTGGAGCTCGCCTGGCCCCTGGGGTTCAATTTGAGAGCTGCAGGAGGCCAGCGTGATGTACAGTAGTAAAATACACGTCCGCATCATCTTATTATTCATCTCGCACCTGTTTATTACCACTTTTCGCATCCGGGTTTGCAGATTTAGCAAAAGGTCTATTCACCGAGCCAGCATTGGCATGCCTACGGCTGGAGATTCGAAGGGGCTGGACTATTGGATTTCATTCTGAGTCTGTCGGATATGGTTCACACTGACCTTGGCTTTGAACCAAAAGATTGTAGCTTATTTCTCAAGGAGTTGTGGATAGCAAGAGCATCCCGTTTAGGAAGCAAGAAGTACATTACAGCTTTTGTCAGTAGACCCTCAGCCTGCGACCCAAGGAGCGAATGTTCGCAATAATCAAAGCGTGCTTTCTCTCACCGCGGGACGGCTGCTGGTCCTGAGGGACAGTGGATTGCGGGCAGTTCAGGTGAATTTTAAGGATGGATCGGCTTCGATCTCCGGCTTTGGTCCCGCAGTTATGGGTATCGAATATTCAGGAAGCTCCACGCTCGTGCAATGTCTCCAAGGGAATTGCACCTTTGCAGGGATAAACGAGGTTGCAACCTCCCTGCAGGCCAGCCATGGGGTCGCATTAATTGGCGGCGCGGCAAGCGCTCCTGCGCCGCTGCCGGAGCAAACTCTCAACAGATGGAATGCCCTGTGTGGAGATTGTCTTTCTTTTCCGTAACACTTTCCTGCGAGACACTTTGAAAAATAGTTTGCGGTTTGGCTAATTCTCCCGCATCCGCCCGTGGCTGCTGCCTACAATCACGGTGCAGAAGATTACTCCTCCCACCCAGCAACCTTATAGGACACATTACCTATTCGGCAACTCAACATGTAACTTGATTCTTCTGGCATGATCATCGGAACCGAGCACCGAACCTTGCCCCGGAGGGGTGCTATCCCGGAAAGGCAGGAAAACGCTCATGACACGACGACTCGGATTATTCGCCATTGCCATGGTGATGGTCACTGCGACCGTTGCCGCGGCTGCCGCCGCTCCACCGCCGACCCCGTCATTCCCGCCAGCCATCGACAACTACGGCAAGAAGGCGCCTTTCAAGTGCGACCCAACCGTCAAACCAGGGACCAAGGCATTTGCCGAGCTTCTGAGAAGAACATACGGCATCGGCTACTCAGGTCTCACCCGTCCATGTAACGCCACCTGGGGCGCTAAGACCAGCCGGCATAAGATGGGGATGGCCGTCGATTGGTGGGTGAATGTCTACACCCAGGAGAAACGCGACATTGCCCAAGAGGTGATCGACTGGCTGCTGGCGACCGATGAGCATGGCAACCGGCATGCCAATGCGCGGCGTCTCGGCATCGTGCGCATCATTTGGGATGACTCGATCTGGAGTGCGTCAACCCGAAAGTGGAGTTTTTATGACGCAAGATCGATCTGTGACATTCCCACCGACAGATGCCGCCATCGCGACCACATGCACTTCACGCTTTCAGCTGACGGCGCCTACAAACGCACCAGTTGGTGGGGCACAGGAATGACTGCGGCGATCACCTGGAAGACGGGCACGCCTTCGTGGGCCATGCCGTACACCCAAAAAGCGGTGGAAATCGGTCTGCTGGAAACGTTCGTCCGTGGCGATGACGTATTGCAACGCCACGAAGTAGCGGTCGTTTTCGACAGGCTTGGGTTGCTCTACGGACAGCCGCAGCCAAGCTCCAGTAAATGGACCAGCGGGACGCCCACGGCGAGTATAAAAGCGATGGGCCGCATGGTGAGCATCGGCTACTGGTCGTCCAGCTGGGTTGGGTCCGACGACGTGCAGCGCTATGAGATGGCCGCCGTCTTCGATCGCACCGGCTTCCTGACCGGCCAACCGGTTGCTGCCCCAGGTACCTGGGAGGCGGGAACCCCGTCCTGGGCACACACTGTGATGGGACGCGCGGTATCCGCCGGGCTGCTCTCGAAGAATGTGGCGGGCAGCAGAAGCCTGCGCCGCTACGAGATCGCGGTAGTGCTCGACCGACTTAACCTGCTCGCCTCGTGGCGGGAAGGAACGCCAGCCTTCGCCATCAGCGCCATGGCAGACGCGGTCGATCACGGGCTCTTATCGGCCCAGGTTCCTGGTAATGATGTGCTCGAACGTGATGAAGCTGCGGCGTTGTTCGATCGGCTGGGGCTCTTGACCGCACCTGCCGCAGCGCCGAGCGGCAATTGGGAGAGCGGCACGCGTGATTGGTTCAAGCCCTCGATGAACAAGGCTGTCACACAGGGGATATGGGCAGCGCACGTGAAAGGCTCCGACACCGTCACCCGCTATGAGTTCGCCGTCGTCCTCGAGCGCTTCGGCTTCTTCGCCGGGCAGCCTATCGCTGCTGGCGGCGCATGGGAAACCGGAACACCGTCGTGGGCACACGCCGCGATGGGGCGCGCCGTTTCTGCCGGTGTCCTTTCAGGGAGAGTGCGCGGCGATGATCTCGTCAACCGCTTCGAATTCGCAGTTGTGGTTGATGATCGGCTCGGTCTCTTGATCGACGGCGACTGACCTCTCGCTCGTTCAGCTTGGGGGGACCCCCGCGGCCCCCCAAGCTGTCCGGAAAATTGTTATGCGCGTTTATCGACTCAAATCATGGAGAACAGAGGTGTGAGTCCCGAAAAAATTTCTGTGGGGAGATAAGATTTTTTTGCCCGATCATGTATCCTGCGCAACGGGCAGATTCCAAAATTAAAAGGCTCGATTCATTGTTGAGGATATTTGGGTAAAATTGCACTAGATCCATAGGATAGCTGGCGGATAGCTGAGATTGGGCAAGCTTGCAGGAGGCCCATGACGCGTTCGTTCAGCTGTTGGGTGAAGCGTCTCAGTTCCGAGCATCGATGCTCGGAGATCACGGGAAGGAGCTGCTCAATGGAATTAAAGGGAAGCAGCAGTTCAGAACCCGTGACTGTAGTCATTGTGAGGGACATCAAGCCAAGCCGGATCGCTGATTTCGAGCAATGGGTCAAGGACATCAACCAGGTTGTCAGGAAATTTGATGGCTACCTGGGCATGGACGTCATCCGTCCGGGTGATCACGCCCATGCGGAGTACGTGATCGTGCTGCGTTTTGAGGAGTATGAGCACTCCAGAGCCTGGATGAGTTCGAGCGCGCGCGCAGCGTGGGTGAAGAAGTCAGAGGAAATGACGCTGGGTGAGACCTATATTGAAGAGGCGCATGGGTTTGAGCCCTGGTTTACCCTGCCCGATCATTCCACGTTTTCTGCTCCACCTGCCAAATACAAGATGTCCCTGCTCACAATCCTGGCAATTTACCCGCCCCTAATGGCGACCAGCACAATTCTCGCCGTACTATTTCGAGGCTGGCCGGGGTATCTGCTCATCCTGATTTCCGTAATTTTGCTAGTCCCAGCCATGACGTACTTCATCATGCCCTGGATGACCCGGCTATTTCGATTTTGGCTTTATCCTGAAACTGCTGCCAGCTGACCATTCGCAACCGGTCGGCGGATGCATATTTGGTATTGAAGCTAAGGAGATTTTGAAGAAATGAGTGACACAATTAGGAGCGGGCGAGACAGCATCAGGTGGCATAGACAGTACGGTCCTCAGGCGCCCAAGCGAGGCGAAGGAGCAGTTGATTTCGAGCTTCGCGATGTAAACGGCGAAAATCCTGTTCGGCTTTGGGACTTCCGCGGGGTAAAGCCCGTTGTGCTGATATTCGGCAGTTTCACTTGAGAGCCCTTTGTAAGAGGGGCCGTGCGCCTCCAGGATCTGTATGACAGGTACGGTGATCGCGTTCAATTCCTTGTCATCTACATTCGGGAAGCCCATCCGACGGACGGATGGTACATGGGAAATCATACTATTCGAGATCCGCGAACGATTACTGAACGCCGAGAGCT
>JADFRQ010000030.1 GCA_022561215.1 Chloroflexota bacterium
GCACTGCTCGGGGCATTGATGCTCGCGGCGGGGACCGGCATGGGCGGCTATCAGGCGTGGAACTGGTCGCAGACGTACGACTGGAACAAGGTCAAGCCGGTCTGGCTGCTGCACGCGCAGGCCCGCAAGAGCACGGCGGTCGGCGGCGTGGCCGTGCTGGACGAGCTGATCGCGCGGCTCGATATCGCGCAAGCCAACCAGAGAGGCTCCAATGCAACGCTTGATTTGCTGATGGAGAAATCATTCGGAATTATTGGACAGCTCGTCGATAACATGCAGATAGCGGCAGATTATGTTAGGCCAATTCGGGCGGCTCTGGGAACCCATCACAACACTGTCGCCTTCCAATCTCTCGATGAGATGAGTCGCGCGATGCAACCTTTTGAAGGCGATCCCAAGCCAGGTCGTACAACACTATTTGCAATCGAAGGTGTGCGTGTTCCTCCCCTGATTGACGCCTCTCCTTTTCCGGAAAGTATTGGCAATGCTGCAGATTTTGTACAGGTTTCACCCGAGTTTCAAGCCATTATTAATAGTATCTTGGGACGGTTCCTAATCGTGGAGACCTCGAAGGAAGCCAAACGAATCGCGCGGGATCTGCCGTCGGATGCGCGCGTGGTCACCATGGATGGAAAAATATATTATCCCGCCGGGCATGTTGTTCTGGGTGGATTAACAAACGAGAAAGACAAGGCGGCAGTTGCATCCCAATTAACACAGGATCATGAAGATCTAGAAATTCGTATAGGTGCTTCACAAAAAGAGCAGGCAAAGGTCGAAAATACAGAACAGGAATTAAGGGGTTCTATCAAAGCAGTAAATGCACAATTGCGATCGTTGCAAGGAAACATTCAAGAAAATCGAATGTTGAGGGATCAGCTCGACCTGCGGCAAAAGGCCGCAGAGGAATCCTCGGAAGATACAGAAATCATGATCCAGCAGCTGAAGGGTGAGAGCACAAAAATCGATCAATTGCTGGTTTCTCAGGCCGACAGGGAGGAAAAGTACTACTCCTTTCGAGCTGATCTTGACTTGCAACTGCAAAGAGTGATGCTTGATGAAGGGGATGACTCGTCCGCAGTTGTGCTGGTGAGAGCCCAAACGACGCTCGATGTCTCTCAGCAAGTTGTGAAAAGTTTGGAAAGTAGAGTGAGCGAATTGGCGGATGAACTTTCAATCCTTGATGCAGATGATCGTTCACGCAATCAGCGAGTAAGTGACAGGAAGGCAGAACGAAAAGCAACGCAAAGTAGCAGCGAAGAAGCGCAGAAAGAGCTGGCTCAATTTGAGACGGCTATCCGAGAACTACGCGCGCAAATTGATCCAGAACAAACCAGCCTCGAAGACCTGGAGACCCAGCGTACTTTAATCGAGCGCGATGAGCTCAAGATGAGGGTGGGATTGCGGGATTTGGAGGAAGAACACTCCCAGGCGCAAATAGTGCTCGCAAGACGCCAAGAAGAATTGGTGAGTTTGCAGCGTCGGATCGAGGATGACTTCGGACTTGTGGCGTTCGATTTCGAGGAAGGTGTTGTGGGACAAGATCCGCTTCCCTTTGAAGGCCTTGTTGAGCATTTACCACGCGTGGATGAAATTCCCGATGCTACAAAAATGCAAGTCAATCGATTACGCAATCAGCTGCGAAGATTGGGGGCTGTCAACCCGGGTTCCCGATTGGAGTATGAAGAAGTTCGCGATCGCGTCGATTTTCTGACCACGCAAATGGATGACACACACAGGGCGGAAGCGCAAATCCAAGATGTCATCGCCGAGCTTGATCTATTGATGGAGCGCGAATTTCGCAAGACCTTCGACGCGGTCGCGGTGGAATTCCATGATGTTTTTAAGCATTTATTCGGCGGGGGTTCTGCGCGTCTCATTTTGACCAATGCGGATGATATGACGCAAACCGGGATAGACATTGAGGCGCGTTTGCCAGGCCGCAGGGAACAGAGCTTGGCCATGCTATCCGGGGGCGAGCGAAGCCTTACGGCATGTTCGCTGATTTTCGCACTGATGAAGGTCTCTCCGACTCCGTTTTGTGTGTTGGATGAAGTTGATGCGATGCTGGATGATGCAAATGTTGTTCGTTTTAGTGAGGTCCTGCAAGATCTTAGTAAGAAAACTCAGTTTGTCGTGATCACGCATAACCGGCAAACCGTCCAGGCCGCCGAGATTGTATACGGGATTACGATGGGACGTGATTTGGCCAGCCAGGTGATTAGTTTGAAATTGGACGAGGCCGAGAAGGTGATTGCCGGGTAGGTACAGAATGTACGAACCCCACTTTGTAGGGTCGACTGGCAGTCGCCCTCTTATAATAATTTAGTGGTTCCCCGCTCCTTTGTGGACGAATGAACACCCCCCCCGGGGGTGTGCGATAGGATCCAATAACCATAATTCCCGTCGTACGGGGCGCCTAATTAGCTATTTGCATTGACAATCTCTATCCATGCCATAAAATAACCGTGTTCGCCGAAGTGGCGGAATTGGTAGACGCGCTGCGTTCAGGGCGCAGTGAGCGTATGCTCATGTGGGTTCGAGTCCCACCTTCGGCATATGCGCGGCTGTATTGTTTATGCGGCATGATTGATGCAACTGTATCCTAGTTGGATCAATCATGCCGCACTGATATTGGAATGGACAAGATTCGGTGCGGGCGAATTGTTACTTGCTTTGCAAATTGGTCTCAAGTACTATGGTGCGCGTCGCATTGAACTCGATGGGCATCAAATCATAGACCTCCAAAATTGGGCTCGTTAAGGAAAATATTGGACAGTATTCTTGATCTTCCGATAGGCAAATATGGGTTTCCACGCCTCTGGCTGTTTGTGCTCATAATCATTGGATCTTTGATCCTGGGCGATCTCAACTCCAGGATGGCGGATGCTCGCCATCTTGAGCAAGATGCAAACTTTCTGCAGGAGGAAGTTGCCAGATTGCGGGAGAGAATTGCGCAGCTCAAGTTGGATATTGCATCCGCCAATACCCCAGAAAATATTGAACGTTGGGCGCATGAAGACGCCAAACTAGTGCGTGAAGGCGAACATCTCGTCGTTCTAATTCCTGGCGCTGTGCAGGAGCAGGAGGTGTTGACCTTGCCCTCTTCCCGAGAGAATTCCTCTTCAAGCAAAATTGAAATCTGGCTTGAGTTCCTTTTTGGGAAATAAGAACCCTCTTTCTTGACGGTCATTTAATCGGCGTGTTATAATCCGCCGTGCTTTGGAAAAACATTGCGGGGTGGAGCAGTGGCAGCTCGTCAGGCTCATAACCTGAAGGTCCTAGGTTCGAATCCTAGCCCCGCTACCTGAGAAGGAAGCGCTCGCATGGGCGCTTCCTTTCTGTGTCAGACGCGCCTCTAGGGAAGTGAACCTGGGGTCCGGAGATTATTCGCTCCACACAGCTTCGGGCGGGTGCAATTTGAAAATCCGTCAGTAATTGATGACTCCTGGTACGCGTCGCATCTGGGGTGCTTGCAATAATAATTTGGGATTGCTCCAATATCAGATTAGGTAAATAGCCCCAACTTGGTGGCTTTAATTACAGCTTCTGTTCGCGACCGACAATCTAGTTTGGATAACACATTACTAACATGCATATCGACTGTGCGTGAGCTGATGAAAAGGGAGTCTGCGATTTGTTGGTTGCTCATACCTTCTGCAACCAGTTTGAGTACTTCCGCTTGTCGGCCAGTTAGGCCACCAAATTTCGCTTTGGTTGCCTTACGTTTTCCCAGTAACTTTTCGATTGAGACCCCGTGTTGATTTAAAACTCCGATAATTCTTTGTGAATAGAAACGTTCTCCTATGGAGTACGTCAGTTGGTATGCACTGGTCAGTAATGCAATTCCCAGCTCTTCTTGATTGTTGGCAAGGTGGGCTGATCCTGCTCGATATTTTGTTTCCGCCTCTTCTAAGGGGAGATCTTTATCTGTGATTAATTCGACGGCCTTGTCGAAATGTTCAACAGCCTGGGGAAGCTGATCATTTACCCATGCTACCTCACCCAAAGCATGAGATAAGCCGGCGAGAGACTCGTCATTGCTCAGAGTTGTGGCTATTCTTGCCAAGGCATCTGCGCTGGCACGGGTGTGTTCCCCATCTCCAATACAGGAAAACAAGGTTGCAGCAAATCGAAGTGCTGGTATCGAATAATGTGATTCGTTGGAGTGCGACCAGTCGTCTAGAAGTGCATGAGTATGATTTATCGCTGATTCAAGATTGTTATCTTGCCAATCCAACATCGCCAACCCCCAATTACTAAAGATCATGATGGTTACCAACTCTATTCTTGTTGCTGAAGGGAGGGTAATAGTAAGATTATCTCTGGCAAGTTTAACTTCACCCTTGAAACAATGGGCTAGACCAAGCAGCGATCTGGCGATTATTTTTATTGTGTGTGGAGCATCATCGGCAGAGACGATGGCGGCATTTAGGGAGATCACTTCCTGGAATTTCCCTTTTTGAAAAAAGATGACTGAAATACAGGCCTGACATAGATGAGCATATGCGGAAAGTCCATGCGTTTGGCAGAAATCAACACCTGTGGCGTAAGTTTCTTCGGCATCGACATAGTTACCGAGATGTTCCATGATTGCCCCCAAGCGTTGGTAAAGCTCTGAGGCGGCACTGAATGAGTTTTCTGCTAATGCCAAAGATAATCCGGCTTGAGCCATTGAAAGACCCTTGTCAGGAAAACCAGTTCTTGTCTTCAGCGACCCTAATAAACCCAAAACGCGGGCTTCTTGGGTGGTGTCGTTGATCTCTTCAGCAAGGGTCAGGGCTTTTTCCGCAAAAGGGGTCGCTTGTTCATATTTGCCGGATGAATGAAGATGGCCCACCAGGCTAATAAATTCATTGGTAGCCTCTTGCTTGTTGTCGGCGTCCAAGAATGCTTCAGCGGCTAGTTGACGAGCCGTCATGGCTTTCCCCCAGGTTCCTTGCAGGCCATAAACTGTAGCTAATTTTCGTTGAACTTCTGCATATTCCTGACTCGCGCTCATATTGCCATAGCTCTCGGCGGCCTCGCGCCATGCGCGCGTAGCATCACTGAAAGAGCCAGAAATTTGGGCGCATTGACCGAACTGATCTAGTAAGGCCAATCGTTCCATTTCATCTTCCCCCTCTGGCCATAAATCAATTGCACGTTTTGCGGAGCGCGCCGCATCCGCATAGGCGTGGATTTGGAATGATTTGTTAAAGGCTTTGATATATGCTCTTCTGGCGTTCTGCAATTCTTTCCCTGCATGCCAATGTTCTGCAACCAAGTTGGGCGAAGTGTCTGATATTTCTAATTGACTGGCAATTTTACGGTGTAGATCTCTGGCTCTTGTCCAGCTAATTTCATTATAGATAGCTTCTCTGGTGAGTGCATGTCTGAATTGGCCTACCTCAGAGGTAGATTTTATTAAGAAGCCATTTTGAATGGCATCTTCAATGCTCTCATGCTCAATTAAATTCGCGAGTAGCTCAAAACTGAATTGTTGCCCTACCGCGGCCGCAATTTCCAGGTATTCTTTGGTTTGAGAGGAGAGTTTGTCAAACCGAATGAGAATTGCGTCACGCACTGTTTCAGGAAGTGGAATATTCTCGTCCGAGAAAAGGTCTGCGAAATCACCCTCAAATCTCAGATGATTATTCTCTTTCATGGTAGCGATCAGTTCTTCTACAAAAAAGGGAACGCCCTGGGTTTTATAGTAGAGAGCTTTTGACAAAGCCGGAGTTATGTCAGATTGGAGAAGATGTTCAGCCAATTGTTGGGTTTCTATTTGGGTTAGTGATCCGATCGCAATTTCGTGTAAGTGGTTGGCGCGCCGCAGATCATTCTTGAGATGGCGAATGGGATGCCCGCGCGGAACTTCGTCATTACGGTAAGCGCCCAAAATAAGTAGCGGAAAATCCGTGAGCCACTCTGTAAGTTTGGGGAGCATTTCCAAAGTGGCATTGTCTGCCCACTGCAGATCATCTAGAAATAGGAAGGTCGGATTTCGGTTTGCAATTGCTTCTAATGCTACCCGGATCGCCTCAATCAACGTATTGTGATCGTCTCTTTTCAGGGAATCGCTGATTTCAGGAAGGAGTTGAGCCAGATAGGGTTTAAGTGGGCCAATTTCATTAAATCCATCTGGATAATTTCTTAAATATGTCCGAAAAACATCAATAAAGAGGCCGTAGGGGGGAGTGGCAGTCTCATTGGCGGAAGCACCCAGAGTAAATAATTCCGTATTCTCCATCATGTGATTGGCGAGACGAGTTTTCCCCATCCCAGCCTCACCAGCCAATAAAATTAATTGCCCGTGGCCTGCTGCAGCACGCTTGAAGGTTTTCGATAATTGGGATTGTTCGCTCTGGCGTCCAATCAATGGTGATGGATTCATCTAAAACCCACCTTTGATCTTGGGGGAATCCTGATAAGTGTACTCCGGAAAATCATCGACCTGATAATATCGAAAATTATCATCGGGAACGAATGGCATGTTTCGTGATAGACCTCAGACGAGAATGGCAATAATTTGTTCTGCAATTGGCGCAAGTTCTTTCATTAGTTCATTGCGAGAAGCGGTATTCAAATGAAGTTGATCTGCCCAGGCTGATGTGACTTGTTGTGAATTTACCATGGTTCCATTCTTTCGTGCAGCCTCAACCATAGGGATCACCCCGGCAGTGAAAAAATGTTCGTCAAATAATGAAGCTTCCCATTGCGGGTATACCTGGATGATATTGCGAAAGTTCTGAAGGGCCATCTTGGGAGATTGGATGCGGTTCGAGAAAACACTCAAGTTGGCCCTTGTTTCAAATGTGTTGGTCGGGTTGGCGATCATTTTTTTCTCCTCTTGTATTGTTGGTTCGGATTGATGTATCCACTTTAAGATATTTCCGATCGTAATAAAACGGTGAAAATACCGTAATTTCTGGCACCAGATACCGTATTTTGGGGTGTTTGAAAATATGGTATCTGAGCAATCATTCATCGCTCAGATATGACAGGGATTGTTCATATCCAGCTAATATGCCCAGTGATTAGTGGTTAGAAAGTGAAAGAAGCAAACTTGGAGTTGACCCGGTTACGTGGACACACTTATGCCTAGCGAAAGGAGTTCACAATGCCGAGAACACGTCCTCCATATCCCGAGGAATATCGACGAAAGATTGTTGAATTGGTTCGAGCCGGTCGCAGTCCATATGAGCTTGCCAAAGAGTTTGAACCGACGGCCGTCACGATCAGCAGTTGGGTCAAACAGGTCGATCTCGATGAAGGTCGCCAATCTGATGGGCTCACTACCGATGAACGCAATGAGCTCGCCAGACTACGACGGGAAAACAAGCGCCTGCGGCTTGAACGTGAGATATTGGCAAAAGCCGCGGCCTGGTTTGCACAGGAGACCGACACGCTTCCACCCAAGGATTCGAGTTCGTGAAAGCTAACCAGGCAAGCTATCCTGTGTCAATGATGTGCCGATTGCTGGAGGTCTCCACCAGCGGGTACTATGCGTGGCTGAAACGGCCTCCTTCGAAAAGATCGCAGGAAGACGAGGTCCTTATCGAGAAGATCCGCCATTACCATCGAATCTCTGATCAGTGCTCCACGCATCCTTGAGGATCTTCAGGAAGAGGGTGTGAACGTAGGGCAAAATCGGGTGGCTCGCCTGATGCGAGCAGCAGGCTTACAGGGCGTTACTCGACGAAAAGCGACCTGGACCACCATTCGTGAGCCCGGCGCTAAGCCAGCGCCCGATCTGGTGCAGCGCAACTTTAGCGTTGATAAACCTGACCAGCTTTGGGTCGCTGACATCACGTACATTCATACCTGGGCCGGGTTCCTGTTTCTGGCGGTTGTGATGGATGCCTGGAGCCGAAGGATTGTGGGCTGGTCGATGGCGAATCACCTCCGAACCGAACTGGTGCTGGATGCTCTTGGAATGGCCATTGACCAACGTCGACCGGTAGGCGTAATTCATCACTCGGATCAGGGAAGTCAGTACACTTCGTTTGCGTTTGGAAAGCGGTGCCAGGAAGTAGGTATTCGCCCTTCGATGGGATCGGCCGGCGATTGCTACGACAATGCGCTGGCAGAAAGCTTCTTCGCCACCTTAGAGTGTGAGTTACTTGATCGGAGAAAGTTCCGTACACGCGAAGAAGCTGGCAGAGCGGTGTTCGAGTTCATTGAGGGATGGTACAACCCGTATCGGCGGCATTCCTCGATCGGCCAGGTATCACCTGTGAGATACGAGATGGAGTATGCCCTTGCAGCCTAATCTGTTAGTCCGAAACTGTCCACCAAAGCGGGTGAACTCCACCCTTGGTGATCGTAGGGGGTGTGGCTATGTCCCTGTTCACTCCAACGCATATTATTGAGCTGGCCTGGCCAATCCTTTCAGCGTTTGTATTGCCCCCTTTGCTGTGGCAGGTATCAATTAACCTGGCAAGTATTCGACCAATTTTTAACGGGCGGAGTATATTATCCTGGCTGTTGATGGTTATTTTGATCGGGGTTGTCCTCAGCATTGGGGGCAAGGTGCTGTTGGCTAGCGCGCTACTCGTTGCTGTATTGGCAGCCAGCCTGATGTGGCAGTTACGAGAGCGCGCCCCCGGAAGTTTTGATCTGGGAGCATTCGGCCAGTTGACCTTGGCTTTGCTATTGGTTGAGGTGGATGTGGCGGTTCTCCCAAACAGACCGTTCCTGGGGAGCCTATTATCTGGCGCGGGTTTAGGGTTGTTTCTGGGGTATGTTATGGCACGGATTGTCCCTCGTTTTCCGGCTGGTAAGGATCGTAATCTTTTCTATTTGGGGTTGATTTACTTGGCATACCTGCTGGGCGTTATGATTGACATCTCTGGGATCACAGTGGCATTAATGGCGGGATTGGTAGTTGCCTCGTATAGCTATAGTGTGGGCCTATGGCCCACTAAGGAAAAGCGGCCAGCGCCTCTGAACATAGGGGGTGGATTTTTGCGCTAATGGCTGGATCCTGGCTTTTATTGGGTTGGCAAGCCCACGTACCCTTAACCACAGTTCACGTCACGGGAATCGGGTTTGTCCTGGTGGCGGCCGCATTCGGTGTGCTGGCAGGTCGGCGGTTAGCCCCAATGCCAGAATCTTTGGTCCAATCCTTGCCACAGGCATTGATACGCAAGGAGGGAAATGTGTTCTTGCTGTTATTGGGCGTCTTACTGTTGTGGCCCCAAGAAGCTGTGCTAACACTCATCCCCCTGGCGGTGGCGCTGTTGGCTTCTCTGGTGGTCGTCTTGATCCTGCGTATTGTGATTTATCAGGCATTTGACATTGCAGGGATTGAGTTGCGATGTCCTGACTGACCTGCGGACCACTCGGGTTCCGATTTGGTAATAACGGATCAGAGCGCGGTGCAAGGTATTTGGCATTGGGACATTCGGATTGTTGCGGACATGATCAAAGATAAAGCTCGTACGAATGATTGTGTCCCGTTCACATGAGATCACTGAATAGTCAAACTCGAATCGGTTGATTAATCTATAAACCTGATCGCAATAAATATTGCAGAATGGGCCAAAAAGACAGAGGCTCTCAGCGCACAAGAAGATACAGTAGCAATAGAAGCAAGCAGGATCTCATGGTAAATCCATGATGTCCTAAGCCTATTTTCCGATGTGGATTGAACTACCAAGTGCAACCCTGAAGAATGATATCTTGAGCTAGCAGACGCACAATCAGCACCTTGGGCACTCGAGCTTCCATCATAAGAAGAATTAAATATACTTAATTCAAGGGAACAAATTGGCACACCGACCCAATATCGGCGGGTTCGGCAAATAGCGATCTTCTAAACTGAAGAAAGCTAGTTGCAAAATAGGCCGACGTGCAATCCCGGGACGGGAGCGGTGTCGGCTCTTCTCATGCCAGTTAGCAGGGGGATTATGGACCATGCATGCGGTCTGTGGCCGTAAGCGCCGCGATCAAGCCGAGGGGGGAGCTCATGCTCGGCAAGGATTCTCCGTATCATCCCCGAGAGACAGTAGGCTTGCATCCTGACATCTCAGGAGACAACGCTCTTGCGAGTGCTCATTTCAGACGTCGTTTCAGCGTGAGGCGCACAACTTGATGATAAAAAGGCAGTCTTGGCACACCGCGGACACGATTGATGTCCTGGATCAACTGCATGTGGATCCAGAACAGGGCTTGTCGGCCCACGAAGTGGAGCAGCGGCTGCGCGAGCATGGGCCCAACGAACTCATTGAGCGTGGCTTGAAGAGCCCCTGGCTTATCCTGTGGGAGCAAGTCACTGCCATCATGGTCGTTGTGCTCATCATCGCCGCAGTGGTTTCGTTGCTGCTGGGAGATCAACTGGATGCGATCGTCATCCTCGCCATCGTGGTGCTGAACGCCATCCTGGGATTCGTGCAGGAGTATCGAGCGGAGCGTGCGATGGCCGCCCTAAAGCGGATGGCTGCCCCGCTGGTTAAGGTGCGCCGCGAGGGACAGCTCCAGCAGGTTTCCGCGAAGGAGATTGTGCCTGGCGACATCCTCCTGCTAGAAGCCGGCGACGTTGTATCTGCGGACGCACGCGTGCTCGAATCGGTCAATCTGCGGATCGAAGAGGCTTCGCTCACGGGCGAGTCTATTCCTGTGGAGAAACATTCCCAGGTGCTTTCAGGTGCGCATATTCCGATAGGCGACCGACGCAATATGCTTCATATGGGTACCACGGCGACCTATGGCCGGGGCAGCGCCGTGGTGGTCGAGACCGGGATGGCTACCCAGCTGGGTCGCATTGCGGAATTGATACAGACCGTCGTGAGCGAGCCGACCCCGCTTCAAAAGCGAATGGCCCAATTAGGAAAGGGGCTCGCGGTGGCTGCGGTCGCCATCGTGGGGGTGGTCTTTTTCCTGGGGCTGCTGCGAGGCGAAGAGCTAGAGGAAATGTTCCTGATCGCCATTGCCATGGCTGTAGCCGCGGTCCCGGAAGGGCTGCCGGCAGTCGTGACTATCACGCTGGCGCTGGGCGCGCAGCGAATGCTGCGGCGAAGAGCGTTGATCCGCAAGCTGCCCGCCGTCGAGACTCTGGGATCGGTGACCGTTATTTGCTCGGACAAGACCGGGACCCTCACCGAGAACCGGATGACGGTCAAGATCCTGGACCTCGCCGGACACACACTGGATTTGGCGGAGGCGCTTAAGGTGGGAGATCCGGTCGCAGAGGCTGAGGAAGAGTGGGCCACTCCTGAGCACACAGCTGAAGCGCTGCTTCTGGCTGGGGGTGCGCTGTGCAACGACGCCGTGTTGGAGGTAAATACGAACGGTGCTGGGGGCTTCCGCGCGCAGGGCGACCCCACGGAGCGGGCGCTCGTGGTCGCCGCTGCGCGATATGGGCTGATGAAGCCGCGCTTGGAATCGCTCTTTCCGAGGGTGGCCGAGGCGCCCTTCTCCTCCGAGCGTAAAAGGATGAGCACCTTCCATGAAGCGCAGCAGCAGGCCCAGAACGGAGCAGTGGAAGCTCGGCTGATATCGTTGTTGGCAAGCGACAACAACCAGCCCTTTGTGGCATTCACAAAGGGGGCAACGGAGAGCCTACTGGGGGTCTGTGATCGGGTCTGGACTCATGCAGGAGTTCAGCCGCTCACGCCGGACTGGCGACAGCGAATCGAAGACGCCGACGATCGGCTGGCCGGCGATGGTCTGCGGGTGCTTGGCGTAGCATTTCGAACCATGCACGACATCCCTGCCGAAGGGGAAATGGAAGCCTTGGAGCGGGATCTGATCTTTGTGGGGTTGGTGGGCATGATCGACCCTCCGCGGCCGGAGGCAAAGGAGGCGGTAGCCATCTCAAGGACCGCCGGCGTCCGCCCGGTGATGATTACCGGCGACCACCCGCAGACCGCGCTGCACATCGCCCGTGAGCTGGATATCGCTCGGGACAGCAACATCCTGACCGGCCGGGAGCTGGAGCGGATGACCACCGAGGAGCTGGAAGCCAGGGTCGAGCAAGTCTCGGTCTACGCCAGGGTCTCTCCAGAACATAAGCTCAACATCGTTCGGGCGCTTCAGAAACGTGGGCATATCGTGGCCATGACCGGCGATGGGGTGAACGACGCGCCTGCGCTGAAGCGGGCCGATATCGGGGTGGCGATGGGGATTACGGGAACCGACGTCGCCAAGGAAGCCGCGGACATGGTCATCCTGGACGACAACTTCGCCACCATCGTGCGCGCCATAGAACAGGGGCGCGTGATCTACGACAACGTACGCAAATTCATTAAATACACGCTGACCAGCAACGCCGGCGAAATCTACGTGATGTTGTTCGGGCCGCTGCTCGGGATGCCGCTGCCTCTGACCGCGCTGCAAATCCTGTGGATCAACCTGGTTACGGATGGGCTTCCTGGACTGGCCCTTGCCGTCGAGCCCGCCGAACGCGATACGATGCGCCGGCCCCCTTATCCACCCAAGCAGAGCATCTTCGCGCGGGGGATGGGACGGCACATTCTGTGGGTCGGTCTGCTGATGGGTCTGGTGTCGCTCGCGGTCGGGTATTGGGCCTGGATCACAGGCCGGCCTGCATGGCAGACGATGGTATTCACCACGCTGACGCTCTCGCAGATGGGGCACGTGCTGGCAATCCGGTCGGATCGCGAATCGCTCTTCAAGATCGGGCTTCTCACCAACAAGCCGCTGCTGGGAGCGGTGGCCTTGACCTTTGTGCTGCAGCTGGCGGTGATTTTCTGGAGACCGCTGCAGGAAATCTTCAACACACAGGCGCTAACCCCATTCGAACTGGGGATCAGCTTGGGTCTGAGCACGATTGTCTTCTGGGCGGTCGAGATTGAAAAGCGCTACCTGCGACGACATAGATGAGGGGCCGGTGGCGGGTAGGGAGGGAAGCATGAGCCAGGCGCGCTGGGAGACAGTGCGTGAGAAAGCGATCTAACGCTGCACACTCGGGCAGAACGAGCAGAATACTCGCACCCCGGCTGTGATGTTTGGCACGGCATTGGGCCTGGGCGCCTATACCTTCATCTGCGCCGAGGGGAGTTCCTACTTCTTGACGATCCAAGTGCCTGTCTGAACTGTCATGTAATGCGGCAGCCGTATGAGGCCTGGAGAAATTCAAGCCGCAGGATGGTATCTACCTGAAACGATTGCCATACCTCGCAAGGATTTGTCGAAAATGGCTGGTCAAAGGTCTGAACGGGTGGAATCACAGCACAGCCCTTACGACTGGGAACTTCGCAGAACCGATACGCATCCATGCCTTCAACGCCCCAGGTAGTCCAGCGCAATTGTGTGGCCTGCCATCAGGCGCTCGTAAGTCTGGTCCATCGCTCGGGCATGGAAGAGGAACTCGATTGTGCCTCCTGTCACATAAAAGTCGGGCACTCTGAGTAGCGGTAAATTCAAATGATAAGGTGGTTTTAATGAGAAGCATAAGGCCCACTCGCCAGACGCTGATCTACCTTGCCGTCTTTGCTGGGGCGGCACTGCTGGGCGCCATTGATGCGATCGTGGCTGCCCGCGACGCTGGCGCGACCGAAGAGCAGCCTGCCCAGGCCCTGCGACGCACCGCGAGGGCCAATTGCGTTGGGATTTCATCTCATCGGAGAACAGCACCGGTTTCCGCAGCCCGCAGGAGTCGGCCCGCATCTTGGCAGCATCTGTCGACCTGGCCCGGCAAGCAGAACTGGCCGCCCATTTGGCTGTGGCCGGGTGCTGAGCCATACTCCGCGTTCCCGTATAGCCGGGCACGCTCTTTGGAATCAGGCACTGTTGCGAAAGGTCGGCTAAAAGATGGATAAGATGGATAGATCCTGGTCTCGCGCAACATTCAGAGTCATCGTCGTTCTCATGGGCCTGGTATGGATCGCGGCCGGCGCATTCTTGGTAGTCTGGCTGTTCCAGGTTGCGCTGCTCCCGCTATCCCTTGTGGGGGTGGTTCTGATGCTGGTCTTGCCTTATTTGCTGGCCCAGCAGATGGACAACCTGTGGCTGAAACCTCGGCTTCTGGGCCGCGAGCTGCGACTGCACGCCGGTCTGATTTTCGTCGGGCTCATGGGGGCGCTGAGCGGGGTGTTGGGGGCACTCATCGTGATTCCATCGATGGCAACAGTGAAAATCGTCGGGAGATACGGCTTATCGCAAGATCCTCGGCCTGCCCCCATGGCTCCAAGCGGAGGTCGAAGGCTCTGATGCGGAGAACGAGAACCAAAGGGAGGGGATCTCTTGGGAGGGATCAAACCGAGCCGTCCGGCCTCAACGCATCGGAGGCGGCTCCACAGAAAGATGGAGTATAAGATCCTGACAATCTTACGCAGGGGCCAGTCAGGACCTAGCCCGCTGGGACTGCTGACTAACTCGTTACAGGCAGTTGGCGGCTGTCAACGCTTCGGGTAAACGTGCATAAGTGTAGCCCAGAATATGGCCATGATTAGAAGGAGAGTGCAATGACAGACAATCTGAAAATCGGGGCCTGGATGAAACGCGACATCGTTGCCGTCCACGCTTCAATGAGCGTCAAAGAGGCGGCCGCTTTGCTGGTGGACCGGCGGGTCGGTACCCTGCCGGTGCTGGATGAAGACGGGGTGCTCATCGGGGTGACCACCATCACCGATATCACCCACATCTTCCTGCCGGATTTCATCTCTCTGCTGGCGGATATTGATTTCGTGAAAGATTTCGGTGCCCTCAAAACCCCTTCCAAAGAGAATCTGGAGCGGGCCGAAACGCTCACCGTGGCCGATATCATGGAAGAACCCATGGCCGAGGAGGAAGACTGCTCCCTGGTCAGAGCGCTCTCAGTGATGGAAAAGCACAATCTGGCGGACCTGCTAGTCGTGCGGGACAGACAGCTCGTCGGCATTGCTTCCCGGGTGGACATCGGGCGGGCTTTTCTGACCACCTGGCTTAAGGCCGAGGCATGACTAACAGTAGGCCGGAGACGAAGCATGTAGACATCATCCCCAGAGGGCGATTGACAGTTTGCGCTGGAGGGAAGAAACAATGACCTTGTACCTGGTTTCAGGATTCATCTTTATCGCTACATTTGCCGCCATCCTGTTAGGCAAGGTGAACCGAACAATCGTCGCCATGGCCGGGGCGGGAGTGATGGTAGCGGTCGGTATGGGCATGGGTTTCTACTCGCAGGAGGCCGCCCTGGCCTCCATCGATTTCAACACGCTGGGGCTGTTGCTGGGAATGATGATCCTGGTTAGCATGCTGGCGCGTACCGGCTTCTTCGAGTACTTGGCCATACTGACGGCCAAGAAATCGAAAGGCAGCCCATGGGTTCTGTTTCTCCTACTGGGGACCATAACCGCCGTGCTCTCCATGTTCCTGGACAACGTGACCACGATCGTGCTCATCGCACCCGTCACCGTTCTTATCGCGGAGATCCTGGGCATCAGTCCATTGCCGCTCTTGATAGGCGAGGCGCTCTTGTCCGATACGGGGGGTGTTGCCACGCTGATCGGCGACCCGCCCAACATCATGATCGGATCGGCGGCGGGCTTGAGCTTCATGGATTTTATCGTCAACCTAGCTCCCATCGTGCTCGTAGCCTGGGTGGTGGCGCTGGTGCTGCTCCGATTCCTTTTTCGCGAGTATCTATCCCAAACGCCTGGAAATGTCGAAGCGCTGATGAAGCTGGATGAAAGAGCTGCTCTGCACGACACGGCAACCCTCACCCGAACCTTGATCGTTCTGGGGGTCACCATACTACTCTTTTTCGTGCACAACTTGCTCCACTTGCAGCCGGGCTTTGTGGCGCTGCTGGGCGCTGCGGCTGCCCTTCTCTGGGTCCAACCTGCTGACATCGAGGAAGTGTTGAAACATGTGGAGTGGCCCGTGCTGATGTTCTTCGCTGCGTTGTTTGTGACGGTCGGGGGGATAGAAGCCTCTGGATTGCTTAACTTGCTTGCGGATGGAGTCACCGCCCTGGCCACTCAGGATCTGTTGCTGACAGGGGTCGCGCTCATATGGGGCGGCGCTATGATCTCGGCCATCGTGGACAATATCCCTTTCACCATTGTCATGATCCCCGTCATCCAGGATCTGGGCCTATCCACTGGGCTGAACGTCACTCCGCTGTGGTGGGCTCTAGCCCTGGGGGCAGGCTTTGGCGGGAATGGGACTATCATCGGCTCCACTGCTAACGTTATCACCGTCGCCATCAGCGAGAAAACTTCGACGCCTATCACTTCCAGAATCTGGATGAAGACGGGTCTGCCGGTGATGTTGGCCACCCTCCTGGTGGCGACTATTTTGTTTGTTTTGGGATTCAATTTCCTGCAATAGCGCGAGGGATGGAAGCAAGGAACGGAACCAGTTCATTTGGATGAATCTATTTAGCCCCTGGGTGAATTGGGCGTGGTTTTCCTGATGGTTGTCACCAGGCTAGAGGGTGATCTGAGGCAGGTGGGGCGGGAGGCATCCGGCCTGTTGGTCATCGGCGCCCTAGGGCGGAATTGCCACTCCGGATTCCCGTTGGGCTCCACCGCAGGGTGCGTAGCCAGACATGCGGCGCTTCCGGTTTTTATCGCCCGGGTGCTCATTTGCACCGCATGAGGGATTCGTGGGCTTGTGGCGGTTTAGGTGGGCGACAATGTCAATTTGCTGGAGCCGAGGCAGGGATGATACAATGTGACATTTCAGGTCGGGGCCTCGCAAATCGAGTCGCGTGAGTCATTGGAGACCTTAGTTTCCCCCCTGCAAAAATCCTGATTGAAGACAGCAAACTGGAAGGGTTACACCCCGCCAATAGGTTGATGAGCTTCATTTTGGATGATGTGACGCAGCAGATCATCAGCCATTTCGATCGTTCGGTGCTGGTGGCGAAAGCTCGAGCGCCTGGAGTTAACAACATATATAGCATCGGCTGAGGGCCAATTTCAGGGGCAATGGGAGCCCCAACGGATCCGCGGCAAACGTCGTCGCCGTCATCGGGAAGACCGCGATGCCCATCACTATCAGAATCTGGATGAAGACCGGCTTGGCGGTGATCGTAGCAACTTGACCGGTGGGCACGATTTTGTTTGCTTGAGTTACAAATTCATACGATGAAAGGATTTAACGGCCAATGGCTCATCTGTTGATGGTGATCTTGGATGATCTGTCATGTCTGCCCGACCTGTTGCAGGCCTGGCGCGAGATCGGCGTGCCAGGCACGACGATCGTGGAAAGCGTAGGAGCACGCCGGGGTGAAACCTGGCTCAGCAAAGCCGGACTGACCGGTCTCGACCGCTTATTCGATGCAAAGGAACTGCGTCGGCGCACGCTCTGGGCAGTTATCGAAGAAGATAAGATTCTGGCTCAGGCTGTGGCCGAAGCCGAGCGAGCGGTAGGCGGCTTCGACCGGCCCGAAAGCGGATTGTTACTGGTGTTGCCGGTATCACAGACAAAAGGCCTTCGTAAAGTGCAGCAGAAGCCTTTACAGGAAGTACTGCCCCCTGCGGTGAGACCGGACTGGATCGTCCTGCGAGATACGCCGATTGAAGAGGCAGCCGACATTCTCGACCTTAAACCAACCATCGTCTCTCCCGACACTCCATTGGATGATGTCGCCGACGCAATGCTGACTCATCCGAACGTGCACGTTGCCTGCGTGGTGGCTGAGGACGGCCGGCTGGTCGGACTGGTCGGTTTGCGTGCGCTCGCCGACGATATTTTCTTCCACATAATGCCCGAGGAATTCCTTAGTGAAGTCAGCGATCTGGATAAAGTGATGCAGTTTGCGGGCAAGAGCGCCATGCGTACCGCTTCCGATGCCATGGAGGAGCCGGTTTGGGTGAAGCTCGGCGAAACAGTACGTGAGGCCTTCAAACGCATGCATGAGCACACCCTGTCGGGACTGCCGGTCGTCGATGATCGATATCATGTCGTGGGATACATCAACCTGTTGGAACTCCTGGCGCTCTCCTTGAAGAAAGACGGCGAAGCAAGTGGGGAGGAGCAATCGCAATGAATCCCACTTTATTGGCTGGGGGCATATTCCTGATCACCTATGCCCTTATCGTCTCCGAGCGGGTGCACCGCACGGTTTCGGCGTTGCTGGGCGGCGTTACGATGATCGTGCTGGGCGTATTGACCCAAGAAAAGGCTTTTGACGCGGTCGACTGGAACGTCATTTTCTTACTGGTGGGCATGATGATCATCGCCAATGTGCTGCGTGAGACCGGTCTATTTCAATGGATCGCCGTGCACAGCGTTCGATTGGGAAAGGGAGATCCGTTCCGCATCATGATCATCCTTGTGGTGGTAACGGCAGGCACCTCTGCTTTACTGGACAATGTGACCATTGTGGTATTGGTTGCGCCGGTGACGTTGCTCCTGGCGGCCAGCCTGCGGGTGAGCCCGATACCCTTTCTCATCGCCGAGATCCTAGCTTCCAATATCGGTGGGATGGCGACGTTGGTTGGCGATCCGCCCAATCTCCTCATCGGCAGCGCAGCCGGCATTGATTTCGTCACTTTCGCCGCCAACATGGCTCCAATTTCAGTGATCATTCTCATCGCTTTAGTCGGCCTATTATGGTTCTTCTTCAAGAAAGAATTTCGAACTAGTGAGACCGAAATTCTGGACATCGAAGCGCTGGACACTTCTGCGTTGATCACCGACGTTCCTTTGCTGCGCAAGTCGCTGATTGTGATGGCTGGTGTGGTGTTCGGTTTTCTCTTCCATGGCGCCTTGCATCTCGAGCCGGCTACCATTGCGTTGGCGGGTGCAACGATTTTGATGCTGTGGGCACGCAGCGACCCCCATCACGTGCTGCGTGATGTCGAGTGGACCACGCTTTTCTTCTTCATCGGCCTATTCATCCTAGTGGAAGCGGTGGTGCAAGTGGGAATCATCGAGAAGGTGGCTCAGGCCGCGCTGCGCCTGACAGGCGGCAGCTTGCCAATGACCTCCATGCTGCTGCTGTGGTTCTCAGCCGTCGCTTCAGGAATCGTGGACAACATCCCCTACACGGCCGCCATGATCCCGGTGGTGGAAAATTTAGGGCAAGCCATGCCAGTAATGCCGCTGTGGTGGGCATTGGCGATGGGCGCCGACCTGGGAGGAAACGCAACGCTGGTGGGTGCGGCGGCCAACGTCGTGGTAGCCAGCCTAGCCGAGAAGAGCGGAAACCCGATCAGCTTCGGCCTCTTCCTGCGCTACGGCGCGATCACGACATTCATGTCGCTGACGTTAGCCACTGTGTATATGTGGCTGCGTTACCTATAAGGACCGCCCAGGCGCTGCTCTTTGCGGCCATGGTTGGCTTGACGCTGGGCGGCCTCTTCGGATTTTTCATTGGCGACAAGAGAGGCCGCCCGTTACTCAGGCGCTTCTTCAAACGAGAAAAAGTGGCCATGGCGCAGCGCAATTACCGCCGCTAGAACGTGTGCGCCGTGGGAATGGCTTGCTTCATCCCCATCCCGCACGGCTCTTCTCTATCTCGGCGCAAATCACATCCGCATGGCGGTTTATGTTTATGGGAGTCAATGCAGGAACATCATGGTCGCAAATCATTTGTTGGATCCGCAAGGATCGCCGATGGCTCAATGACGTGTCTGCGCTTATCGTATACAGGCAAGAAATTCACCTTCTCTCGCTACTGTGAATCGAATTGAGGAGTTGATTGTTACGGTTCTGCACTGTGAAGAAATTGATAAATCGTCCTAATAAAAATAGTAAATGACGATTGGCATCATTTTGTTAAATTTGGAAGGGTCGATAGAAATATTATTTACAGAATTAAAGCTTGATTTGTGGCAAAAGTTCGCATTGTCCGCTTTGATTGGTTTGATGGTAGGGCTTGAACGGGAACATTCGCACCAGAAAAAAGATGGCATTCTATTTGCCGTGATCCGCACATTTCGCTTAATTTATCCTATTGGGGTCTGCAACTGCAGTTCTGCCTACTATCAATTCTCTATTCGTTTCTGCCATATGTCTCGTGGGACTGACTGTATCGGTTGTGTTTGCATATGCCTTTTCAGCCTATCGAGGTGAATCCGGTTTGACCACTGAATTCACATTTTTGCTCGCTTACTTGATTGGGGGGTAGTTTACTGGGATCACATACGGCTTGCAGTTGCCTGCGGTGTCCTGATCGCTCTATTCTTGGCATAACGGTCTGCTTTACACAGTTGGGTGAGGCGAATAGAGGGCAAAGACATTTACGCGACCTTTAGATTTGTTGTTGTCAGCGCATTCATTTTGGCGCTTTTCCCTAACGACACCTACGATTCCCTCGATGTTCTCCACCCTTTCTAGATCTGGTTGATGGTAGCCTTTGTATCGACGGTCAGCTTTCCTGAGTATGTGACCAACAAGATCGCGGGGCCAAAGCCAGGTCTCTGGCTATCGAGGCTACTGGGAGGAGTTGTTTCTAGCACCACGGTCACGTTAAGTTTTTCGCAGCGGAGCAAGGAAGAAGCCTCCTTAACCCCGACACTTTGCTAGGGTAATCATTGGCGCATTTGCTATCATATTCCTCCGGATACTCGTAGAAAATTCTGGCATTTGACCCCAAGCTTGCAGCCGAAGTGTGGTTACCGTTGGTTTTGTTGACGAGGTTGGGATTCTCGGGGCCTACTATTTGTGGCGGGCTGCCCGATTAAAAGAGAATGAAGTCTCCAAGTTTGACAATCCTTTTCGGCTAAAACCAGCATATCAGATTGGATTACTTTTTTTTCTGGAGTCGTTCTGTTGGTAACTAAAGCAGCCAACGATGTGATCACATAAGAAAGATAATGCTCTATGTCTCGCCTTACGGCTTGATGATGGCAGTGGCTGTATTTGCTTCAGTCGCTTTCGCCAGCCCGTGCAGTATACTCAACCAATGTGCTGGTTATCGCTTCCGGCGCTTATCGTTTATCAGATCACATCATTGGTCGATCTATCGCTGATACGATTGTCGCTGGTCGTCCTAGTGCGGTTGATTCCTTTTTTGGGCCGTTCTGACCATCATTCGATTGTGGGAAGGATTCAGCCATCGAGGGTAAAATTTCAGAAAATGGTAGACACGGAGACATACGCCCCTATTTAGGCTCGCCTTGACTGAGGTTGAATGGTTTTAAAATTAGGAATGTTCTTGCTGCTAACTCTTAACTGTATATCCACAAGACAGAACAAATGACTCCTCAAATCGCGCTCACACTGGCCATCATCGTTGGAGCGCTGGTGCTCTTCGCCACCGATAAACTACGCGTCGACATTATTGCCTTAATGGTGTTATTGACCGTGTCGCTCACCGGACTGGTCGGCCCGCAGGAGGCGTTCGCCGGGTTTTCCAACCCGGCGGTGATTACGGTTTGGGCGGTTTATATCGTTTCCGGCGGTATGTTCAAGACCGGCGCTGCGGGCCTCCTGGGAAAATTTATTCTACGGCTTTCTGGGGAGAGTGAATGGCGACTTATCGCTGTGATCATGCTTACCTGTGGAATTCTCTCTGCTTTTGTAAATAATATCGGTGCAACTGCCATGCTGCTTCCCGCGGTGGTTAGCATCTCCCAGAAGACCAAGGTGCCGGTGTCTAAATTACTTATTCCATTATCTTTCTCTTCATTACTGGGGGGAAAAATGACTCTGATCGGGACGCCAGCCAATATCTTGGCTACCAGCATCGTGGCAGAAAATGGGCTTCCTACTTTTAGTTTTTTCGACTTCACTCCGATCGGCATCGTTGTATTCACGACAGGAATCCTCTATATGATTTTTATTGGTCGTCACCTGTTACCAATACGGCAGGCACCCGTGGACGAGGATTTAACCGAGCAGTTTCGCGACTTTATCAGCGAAGTGCGCGTTCTGGAAGATGGACACATGGCTGGCAAAACCCTATTTGAGTCACGTCTGGGCGCGGATTATGATTTAGCGGTCATCGCCATTGTTCGCGATGAGATTTTAATAACAACGCCTAATCGCGACACTCAGATCCAGCCAGACGATATATTAATGGTAGAAGGCTTGGCCGAAAATCTTATGCAAGCCAGGAAGACGCTTGGGTTGGCAATTGTGACAGAACCGCATATTGAATTGAGTGAATTGGATGACGATAGCTCCCATCTCGTCGAAGCAACCCTTGGACCGCGCTCCTCCATGGTGGGCCGCAGTCTACGCTCGATCAGGTTTCGCGACCGCTACGGATTTACTGTCATGGCCATCCGACGACAGGGGGAGATCATCATGGAACGCTTGCGAAGTGTTCGACTACAGTTTGGTGATGCCTTGTTATTGCAAGGCCCGCGACATCGGCTGCGAGCACTAAACGAAAAAAACGAGTTCTTGGTCTTAGAGCCCGTAAAGACGCCCTCGCATCGCAAGAAAAAAATGCCCATTGCCATAGGGTTGATGGTCATGGTGGTTGGGCTAGTTCTTTTTGCTGGCATCCATATCTCCACAGCGATGGTGATGGGCGCGGTGGGAATGGTGTTGACCGGATGTCTGACAATGGACGAAGCCTATGAGAGCATAGACTGGCGCACCGTCTTCCTGGTGGCAGGGATGCTTCCTTTAGGCGCTGCAATGGAAGCCACCGGCGCTGCCCAATATCTGGCCGACTTGCTTCTGGGAGCGGTCGGCGGAATGGGTCCGATGGCCGCGCTTGCCGGAATTTATATCCTGGCAGCCTTGATCACCCAGCCATTATCCAACGCAGCCGCCATGGTACTCGTCGTGCCGATTGCGCTTGACATCGCCCTGAGCCTGGGAGCCAACCACCTGACCTTTACGCTGGCCGTTGTTATTGGCGCGGCGACCAGCTTCCTTACGCCGGTAGGTCACAAGGCCAATGTCCTGGTATTTGGCCCGGGAGGTTATAAGTTCTTTGATTACGCACGCGTCGGAATACTGCTGACCATTTTTCTTTTCATCGTCACTATGATCGCTTTGCCCATCCTGTATCCACTAAACATTTAAAGTTCCGCTGCAAGATGAAACGTCTTATCTCCGTAACCATAACCGAAGATTCTTTCTATGAATAATTTTGTGTATGGGGGCTGTCCCAAAAGTAATCCAACTCATTTCGCTTCATCCATAATGCAGTCGTTTGGGCAACCAGCCGGTTGTCCGTACGTTATGTTTTAGGAAGAACGCTCGTGCATTTGAGTGATTTTTAGACAGTCGCTTAAAGGGATAAATCCGCTGGCAACATGAGTTGGCCCGCTTTGCTCACAGGAAGTGTGGGCAGTTGATTAATAATTTTTGTCTGGATGTTATCCATTCTTGATTCGGTGTATCCCTTAGAATATAATCATCGGGCTTCGATCGAGTTGCAAAAAAATAGCGTTCCAACAACATGGCGACGTAGCTCAGTCGGTAGAGCAGGGGACTCATAAGCCCTTGGTCGGCAGTTCAAGTCTGCCCGTCGCCACTAAACAAATTTATTCTGCGCACACATTCGAAACTCCACCAAGTCCTACCGGGAAATCCGTGCTGGAAATGGGGTTACGAATGAATGACGTATAGGTGATTTGAGTTTTGTATCCGTTTATGCGGCGTAAGAGCAGCGAAGTTTAGGGTTCGGGGACGAGAAGGAAGAAAAAGAAATCCAGGCTTTGGGCTTGCTGCGCGAGCTTGTTGATTTCATCTCGATAGCCAATCGCGGTCTTGATTTCCTGGTCTAAACCAAGGTTGCGCAGCAAATCAATCGTATCGGCGAGAACAATCTGTCTTGCCGTCTCGCGAGCATCAATTATTAATTCTATAATTCGGTCGGTCTCGTCACGGATGGTAAGTGCAAGCTTTTCATCCACTGCTTGACTTTGGATCACACTCTCCGTGTAACCCTTCAAAAACAAAAGGTACTCCATCAGGCCGACGGCATCGCCTGGGTTATCCGCTCTTCCGTTGCCATTCCAGTCATCGAATAATTCACCCTCTCGTCCTTCGATGATGTTAATTGTGTGTTCAGCGTGAAGTATTGCGCCAGGAAGGTTGTCGTCTGCGATGCTGTTCACCGCGTTGTTGGCGTGATCGCCGAAATGTTGTGCCTGACGATTTAGCCAATCCAGCAGATTCTCCGAGATCGGTGCGCCGCGTTTGACATCATCCGCCAGCCGGGCGCGCGCCACCAGGTCGGCATCAAATCGGATGCGCTGTAGCTCATTCGCCGGTTGCGATGCGTCATCTTCAAGACTGTCCAAACTAAGTACGAATGTATCGTATATGGCGAGCAGATTGGCGTTGCGCAGATCTGTGTAACCGATGGTAATAGAATTCTCGCTGAGGCCAAATGCGCCAACATCGTTTAGGTTTAAATAGAAGTTCTGATTCTCCTCATCGATCCCCGCGAGCCAGGCCCGATAGACTTTGTCCGCCGGCGCGGGCTCCAAACCAAGAATTTGTGCTTGAAGGCTGTTATCGCGCACGGTGATACTGCCTGAGATATTTGTGATTATGGGAAGGGGTGTAGCTGCGATTTGCTCAGTCGAGAATGGTGTAGGGCCTTCCACAGCAGGAACACTACTGGGCTCAATAGTTGGGCGGGATTTTTGAAGCGCTTGTTCTTCATTGGGAGTCAACAATGCTCGAAAGCGCCCGGACAAATCAGTGCCGAAGAAAACCGCTATCAGGAGTCCGATCAAGCCAAATAAACCCAGCAGAGGAAGTCGTGATCGCGTTGATTTCGTTTTATCTGCTTCAGGGGGGACGGCTTTTTCCACCGGGGTCTGAATTTTGGTCTCCCGCTCCGGCTCCGATATCGGGGTAGGCATATGGATAGGGGTTGGAGAAGGGGCTGAGGCGGGCAAACTTTCCGGATAAACTGCTGCTTGCAGCGCACTTGCAAGGTCACCCGCAGTTTGGTAGCGATCGTTGGGATCTTTGGCGAGTGAGATCTCGACAACCGCTCGAATTAATGAACTATGCATTGGCAGTGGTGGCGGCTTGTCTTCCAGATGTTTTACGAGTACGGATACAGGGGTATCGTTATCAGCGACAAAGGGCGGCCTTCCGCCCAACATCTCATAAAGAATAATTCCCAAAGAATAGATATCCGAGCGATGGTCAATGGGCTTACCGCTCACCTGCTCCGGGCTCATGTAGGCAGGCGTGCCAAGGATTGTCCCCGTCGCGGTGTGGGTGGTTGCATCGCGAATTCGAGCGATTCCGAAGTCTGTAAGAATAGGTTCGACATCCGGGGGGATTGGCTGTCCGGGTAAGATCGGATATTTCCCCTCGCGGAGAATGATGTTTGCGGGCTTAATATCTCGGTGGACAATGCCTCGTTCATGGGCGTAATCCATGGCCGATGCCAAAGAGTTGACCAGCATAACCATAGTCTCTTTGTTCAGCCTTTTCTTCCTGATATGCAGCTCGGTCAGATATTGACCGAGCGTGACACCTTTAACAAACTCCATACTGATATAGGGACGCCCATTGAAGACGTCGAAGTCAAAAACCTGCACAATGTTGGGATGGCGCAGCGCGGCGACTGACTGAGCTTCGGCGCGAAAGCGTGCCAAAAGTTCGGAATCTTCAGCCATATGATCATGAATAATTTTGATCGCAGTGGGTCGGTTGAGCGTGATATGCTGACCGAGATAAACCGCTGCCATACCGCCACGGGCGATGAGCGATTGGATCTTAACTTTCGATAATGTTTGACCGCTCCAGTCTTCCATTGTTCAACTTCTCACTCCGCAATTGAGAATATTGGTGGTCGCTTCTAGATCTTCACCTAGAGATTACGCGAGCTCAATCGAGCAAGAATCTCCCGGATAAATCTATAATCTGGGATGATGGTTGCCTCCATATCATGGAGCATTCGGCTCAGGTGATTTATTTCTGTTGCTGCTCACGAATTTGCTAACCAAAGCTGTGTCGAAGTCCTCGAACTCTTGAATTCGTCCCCAAGAGGTCATGACCAAAGGAACATCAATCGTTTCCCAGGGAACTGCGATTACCTTGAAGTTGTTGGCGTCGTCCATCACATTTTGAATATTCGCTTTAAGTTCATCACATAATTGCCCGTTAAATAAGTTGCAGTTGTACCAAAATACGACATAACCATGTTCCATACTGTGAATAATATAACCAGCAGGAAAAGGCCCGATGATTGCAAAATCACTCTCGTCATAGAAACCTGCATCCAGCTGAGAGCCATAGTGCGGGCCGGATGTTGGAGGATCTGTGGTGTATTGCCCCGGGTCGCTGTTAAGGCTAATATGCACACCACTCGGCATCAGGGCAACAGTTTCACCGAGCGCAGGTTTCAGCGCTGGTAATACAAGGATGCCAATTAAAATTAAAACCGCTACGACTACGCCAAGCCAAATAAGGTTCGATCGGCGGCGCGCTTTTTTGCGGCGTTCGCGTATTCTTTCTCTTTTTGATTTTGCGTTCATTGATGCTCCCTAGATGCTATTGCTACTATTGAAGTCTGATAATCATTGTAATAAGCGTTGACTTATGCCTTCCCAAGCATTTTCATTAAAAATACTGAACTTAAGCATTTTGTCGAGTATACAAGACAATTTTCCAAATGCCGCTAACGCGGCTGAAGAGCAAACGTAATCCGTTTCCGCGAATGATGGAATCAATTTCCTGGTTCGAATGAACATAAAATGTAAAGGCACTCCGCGTAAATAAACGAAAAAAGGGAAGGGCAATTATTCCCGCGATTTTTAGCCACCAGGTATCACGCGGGAAGACGGCACCATACAATTTCGCAGCCTTGGATGACGAGATGTCGACCAGATTATCCATGTCTGGATAACAGCAAATTACACGATCCAGGGTAATGATATCTGTCGCGTTGATCTCATCTGCAAGAACAGTATAATCCCCGTGATGGTACGTAATCCGGTCGCCATAACCGGAGCGCTGCGCTTCCTTTTGTCCCAACTGGATATAGGCACTGGATGCCTCAACGGTCGTGGATTGACGAATATCATCCTCAAATAATTCGAATTGGATTGCTCCGATCCCACCACCAATATCGAGCAGCGTCATACCGGATATGCCCACGGATCGAATGGCCTCAATTAAGAAGCGGGTAGAGCGATTCGGCCCACTCTCATGATAGGATTCGAGGTCGTCGATTGCATTTTCTTCATCGAACATTTTTTCGATTTCTTGGCATTGCTTACAAACCATTGATAACTGCCCCCGGAATTTGTCTGCAATCCTTTCATTATAATCGGCAAGTTCTTGATGACTGGAATGTTCGCGGAGAAGTCTGCCTGTATTCCAAGGGACGAGATCGACAGTTTTACCGAACTCCTGCAGTCATCCTTTAACAAAACCCGTTTGCACTTGGGAGTGCAATTGAGTGAGGCTTAATCCGATAGCTATACGTCTCGTCATTCTTTCCGATACGCACGGCAAACATTGGTCGCTTCGTGTCCCCGATGGCGACATCCTGCTCCATGCAGGTGATCTCACGCGCGATGGGACTGCGGATGATCTGGAGGACTTTAACTCGTATCTGAGCACATTGCCGCATCGGCATAAGATCGTAATTGCTGGTAACCATGATTTTTGCCTTGAAAGGGAACCAGAGATCAATGCTGCCATAATTACAAATGCGATTTACCTTCGAGATCGGGCTGTGACTGTCGAAGGGATTAAGTTTTACGGGAGTCCGTGGCAGCCGTGGTTCTTTGATTGGGCATTTAATTTACAGCGCGGGGAAGAAATTCGTGCGAAGTGGGATCTTATTCCGCTGGATACCGATGTGTTGATCACGCATGGTCCGGCTTATGGAATTCTTGATAAAACCATGCGTGGTGCGCGTGTGGGCTGTGAAGACTTGTTGGAAGCAATCATGCGAATTCGACCGCGTTTGCATGTTTTTGGTCATATTCATGAGGCCTATGGCATGCATTCCAACGACGATATCTCCTTTATAAATGGGAGCAATTGCAACGTAAAATTCGAACTGGTTAACCCGCCTATTGTGCAGATATTTGATCGCTAGGCTCTTTTATGGGCAGGGATGGTTCTCGGGGACAAATTGGAAGGTCCCTGTCAAAATCCAGGAGCAGGGCGATTGGTCCTAGCTTTGCCTCTCGTTGCCTCCATGCAGTGCATTGGGAGGACCGATATCGAAAAAGAGTACATCTTAGATAACCCCTGGAAATCTCAATTTCCGCATTTGGAGAGACCTGCATATGTGAAACGAGATCCTTCGGCAAAACCTATTGCCTCAGGATGACATTAATGGAGTCTTACTTTCCATCGCCTGCGGCAACTGGCGAACTTCTAGCGACAACATATGTTTCTGAACGTAAGGGGATGTCCCAAAATGGTGGATAAGATTTGCCACCGATCCCTATTAAAAGCTGCTCGGCGGTTGCCCCGGATGTACGGTCAACCGCCATCGAGCTCTCGATCGCGTTGCACAACCATATTGTTTTGGGAGGACCGATAGTGTATTTGAGTACCCATTGGAAAGGCCCTTCAATTCTGCCTTTGAATTAAGAGAATGAATGATTACTGCCGAATAATGTGCATCACCGGCCTATTTCGACAGCGGGGCAACGGAGAAGACTACATGAAAGGGAACACAATAGATGACGACACTTTGATAAAGTTCGATATTGACGTCTGCGGAAATCTCGTAATTTTGATTTCCTAAATTCCCTTTTAGCTTTCCAAGATCAATATGGTTACCGAGATCGAATCTCGCGGTGGGTGATGCACCGGTGGCCAGGATCACATGCAGCTCAGGGCCGTTGGTTACAGAAAAATCCTCAAGCCGAAGCAAACGGGAGCCGTCGGCGAGCTGGAAGATCGTCGCTTTTCCCGATCCTTGGTGAAAATTGTCTGCATCTTGAAATTCGCCTTGCAGGAGCACTAGCGTCTCCCCATCGGCGGGCATGCTCTCTTCCATTGCCTTGTCGGGCATCATCGCCGCCGTGGATTGTATTTCCGCGGCTAAATCATCAAAATCCTCAGGCGCTAGTTCCTCGAGCTCACTATCGCTCGGTAATTCAAAGGGGAGCTGCTCGTCAACCGTGCGATTGATAAAAAGCGGCGAAACAAAATACCAACCAGCCGAGGCGGCTACTATAGCTCCCACAAGTCCAGCAATAACGATCACAGTTCGTTTATTCATTCAAAGTTTCCTTTCTACTTAATCCAGCTGCCGCTCGGTGGAGGCTATACATTCTTGCCATCGCGATCGCTTACTTTGGGATTAAAAATGGCTCTATACCGACTGGAAATGCACAATCAATAACAATGGCAATGTGCGCTATTAGCAGAATTCGCCGCTGATGTACTATGGTCATACAAAGGAAGTATTACAATAACATTAATGTAGTTTGCCATTATTGGGGCGCCGCATATTCACGGAATGCCCGCCTTAGGATGGACAAAGGATTATCGATGGAAATCATGACCTATTCAAGCCATAATTATTTTTAAAATTTAATGCTTTTCCCCATCAAGTTTATAAAATTCTTTTTTCTTTGGGTGTGCGCGGCATGATCTCGATGACAATCTTCCACTCTCGCTTGTTCTTACTCCGTAATGCTAATCGCAATTGGCTATAAAAAGATTTCAATAGGTACAAAAATGAATTGGTACCCGTGGAAATGAACAATCGGCTCCACTTGTAAATTAAGGACGAAAGATTCAAGAATGTTTTATCTGCGAATGGAATCGGGGGGGTGTTTGAAACAAGCGGAGAGCATACGCGAGAGCGTTTGCCAAGTGCATCTGTTGACAAGTTACAATAATCACATATTGGAGAAGTTTTAATGAGCAGAGTTCTGCTTCTAATGCCCACGCAGACCTACCGCGCGAGCGCCTTCCTGAAGGCTGCGACATCGCTCGGCCTGGAGGTTGTCGTCGGAACCGAGCAGGAACAAGTGCTGGCACATCTCAATCCAGCGGGATTTCTGGCGGTTGATTTTCACGACCTGGAGGGCGCCACGGATAAGATTGTCGAGTATGCGCAGGACAATTCGCTGCAGGCGATAATTGCTGCCGAAGATGATGGTGTCCTTCTCGCAGCCATGGCTTCTGATGCGTTGGCGCTTCAGCATAATACACTGCTCGCTGTACGTTCTGCGCGCAACAAGTACCAAACGCGAAAGGCACTCGCCGCAGCGGGGATGCGCACGCCCGAGTTTCAGCGATTCTCAATTACGGACGACCCAGGGCAGATTGCCGATAAAGTCTCTTACCCTTCTGTCGTCAAACCGCTTGCGCTATCTGCAAGCCGCGGCGTAATGCGGGTGAATAATGTTGATGAATTTGTGGTCGCTTTTCGCCGATTGGTGGACATCCTGGACTCAATAAACAGCTACGCGGCGGATCATGATCTGCAGCAAATCCTCGTTGAAAGTTATTTGCCGGGGGTTGAGGTTGCTCTGGAAGGCATAATTCAGGAAGGTGAACTCTCCGTGTTGGCGATCTTCGATAAACCGGATGAACTTGAGGGACCTTTTTTCGAGGAAACCATCTATGTCACACCCTCGCGCCTGCCCAAGGAAATGCAGACAGAAATTACTGCAACCACACAGGAGGCCATTCGTGCCCTTGGATTAACCACGGGCCCAGTACATGTTGAAATGCGCATCAATGAAGAGGGAGTATGGATCCTCGAGGTGGCCCCTCGTTCCATTGGAGGTTATTGTTCAATTGCCCTTCGTTTTGGATTGGGAACAACGCTGGAGGAACTGATCCTTCAGCAAGCTCTGGGGATATCGCTGACCTCGACGCTTCCTGCTACGCCTGCTTCAGGCGTCATGATGATTCCAATCCCGAAGGCAGGTGTACTTTGTGAGATAAACGGGGTTGAGCAGGCAAAAAAAGTACCTGGAATTGATGAAATTAGGATGACAATCCCCGTGGGTCAGGAAGTCGTAACGCTACCGGAAGGTTCCCAATACTTAGGGTTTATATATGCGCGTGATGAGGCGCCAGAAAAGGTGGAGGCGGCATTGCGCCAGGCGCATAAGCAATTAAACTTCGTAATCATGCCGCCAGATGAAATGTAAGATATTTCTCTGAAAAACCTAGGATATTGACGGTAACCGTGATTTGCATAACAATAGGCATGAAAACAATTGGATTGCTGATTTATACAATGTGATAAGCGTACGTAAATAGGTAGCATGACCAGGAGTAACGAATGATTGATATTACTGATGCAGCCCAAGCGAAGCTCTTAGAAGTTTTAGCAGGAAAAGAAGATGGCGAGAGGGGGTTATTGGTATCGATAAAGGGACGAGGACCAGGCGGTTTTGAGCATGCGATGCGCTTTGTGACGGACGAGGAAAAACCAGAGGACGTCATTGTCACGCAGATTGGTGAGCTGACGGTTTATATCGAACCAGAATACGCAGATAATCTCAAAGGCTCGGCCATCGATTTCCTCCCCGAAGCTGGCGGATTTAAGATTGAAAACCCTAATCCGGTTTTTGCTTGGTCAGACCCAATCTCGCAGGCTGTGCAAGATGTGCTTACCAACGAGATTAATCCGAGCGTGGCGTCGCATGGCGGCGTTGTGCAGCTGCTCGAGGTGAAAGACAACGTTGCTTATATTGAACTTGGTGGTGGATGTGTCGGTTGTGGTCTGGTTGATGTAACCCTCAAGCAGGGGATCGAAGTGGCAATTAAAAACGCGGTTCCTGATATTCTTGCAATTGTCGATTCAACGGACCACGCCAGCGGGACGAATCCATACTACCAGGAATCAAAGGGTGGTGGTCCGGAATTCCAGCCCAGCAAGGGCGGCCAGGCTCCCGCTTCACCCTTTGCGTGATCCCTCCCGCGAATCGGCTTGTCGAACCAGAAGAAATCGGCGCTGCACACCTTACGGCGAAGCACGATTTATGATCATCGCTATTAAGTCTTTATGCCGTGACGTTTTTTCCCCATGTTTTGTGTCTTAATCTCCACCTATGAACTCGGTCGCCAACCATTTGGGTTAGCATCTCCTGCCGCCTGGTTGGAGCGGGAGGGCGCCGAAGTTATTTGTATTGACTTGGCAGTTCAGAGCCTGGATCACGAGGCCATTCTTGCAGCAGATATGGTCGCCTTCTATATACCCATGCATACGGCGACGCGCCTTGTTGCACCGCTGATACCCAAAATAAGACAACTTAATCCTGCGGCGCACATTGTGTGTTATGGCTTATACGCACCGATGAATGAGGCGTATCTGCGCAGCCTTGGAGCCGAGACCATTCTGGGGGGTGAGTTCGAGGCAGGTTTGGCATCGCTCGTGAGCGCAAATGGCTCGCGCTCATGGAGAAAGGCGCTGCCCACCGTTTCACTTAGCAGGCAGCAATTCCTGATTCCCCAGCGCACGTTGCTTCCAGATCTCTCCCAATACGCGCGCCTGCATCTGGGAAATGGCGAAAGCCGAACGGTGGGCTACACAGAAGCGAGCCGCGGCTGCAAACACGTGTGCCGCCATTGCCCTGTGGTGCCAGTTTACGAAGGGAAGTTTCGTGTCGTGCAGCGTGATGTGGTCCTGGAAGATATTCGCCAACAGGTCAACCTTGGAGCGCAGCACATTACTTTTGGCGACCCTGACTTTTTTAATGGCATCGGGCACGCGCTGCCAATCGTAAAATCACTGCACGCGGAATTTCCTGAACTGACCTACGATGTAACCATCAAAGTTGAACATCTACTGCGCCATGCTGAGCATCTTGCCACCCTGCGTGACACGGGGTGTCTTTTTGTGACCAGTGCGATTGAGTCGATCGACGATTTTGTACTGGAGCAGCTGGATAAAGGACACACGCAGGCCGATATTATTCGCGTGGCCGAAATGTTTCGGGAGATCGACCTACACCTGGTTCCAACACTCGTCACATTTACACCCTGGACTACGCTGGAAAGTTATCGCCAGCTGTTGAGCTTTATTGAGCGCTTCGAACTTGTCGATAACGTTCCCTCGATCCATCTGGCCATTCGTTTGCTGATCCCGGCCGGATCAAAACTGCTCGAATTAGCAGAAATAAGAGACCTGGTCGGTGCGTTTGACGAGCAACAGCTTGTTTATCCTTGGTCGAATGATGATCCAACGGTGGATGATCTCCAAAAGAGTATTCTCACGATTGTAGAATCCGCATCTGCAGACGATAGCAACCGGCGCATAATCTTTTCACGCGTCGCCTCACTGGTTGGCCTCGATGTCGATAACGGGCGTTCACTTGAGAATCGCATACTCGTCCCGCACTTGTCTGAACCGTGGTATTGTTGAGCGGAACCAACCGAAGAGCAGTTTGCTCTTCACTGAACCATAGATCAATGGCCGCGCGAAAGAGCTGGGAATTCGTTCAATAATTAAGATTCTTCCCGTTTGAGATTTGAAAAATCGTAGTGCGCGGATTAATCTGACCATCCGGTGGGATCCCCATAATTTTGACCTAGATCCAGACGCCAAAGAAATTGCCACTTGTCGACAACGGAACACCCGCAAACAATCCTTCGAGATCCCATTTACTTGGTAGGGAGGTGCGTCTTCCCTAAAGTGCAGCCCAATCTGCCTGTGGAAAGGCACACTGTTTCGTAAGAGAAGTGCATTCCTCCGACCTTGTACGCCCCATCATTGCTTCAGCTTTGCTTAATCGTTAAAGGCCAAAAGCCGCAGAGAATTGAGCGCCACAACGATCGTACTGCCCTCATGAAAGATGATGGCCACTCCAATACCGGCCAAGCCGGTTAGCGCCAGCACGATCAGCACCGCGGTTACCCCAAGCGATATGA
>JADFRQ010000031.1 GCA_022561215.1 Chloroflexota bacterium
GCTTCGATGGCCGATCATCGCTTGTTGCATGGTTTGCAGTGTTTCCGGGGTTACATCCGTTGGGCCAGGGATAAATAAGCGTGTCATTGAAGCCTCTTTGTTTTGGGATGGCCATGATTCTAACAGAATCAGCGTTAAATTGAAGAGACTCGTATAAATGCCGCCGAGGAATGGAATTTCCGCCGAATTTTCAAAGAATATTAATCAATAGGTAAAGATAATTAATATTCTTATTGACAATATTAATCGAACGGCTACAATTCTTGAAATAATTTAATTATAGAAATTATTATTGAAAAGAAGGTGGCCCATGGTAATTCTCTTCGATTTTGGAGGCCTTATTCCAGTCTTCTACCTGTGAATTTCTATTTGAGTGCGGGGTAGTGATCCTGCCTAAGGGCAGAAGCGCACGATAATGTAGGCTTAAAAGAGAGGTTGGATCAATGAACCCTGTTCCGACAACGTGTCCGGTTTGTCATGAGAAACTCACGGTTCGCAAATTGCAGTGCAGAAATTGTGATACCTCGATCGAGGGTCATTTTGAATTGGGTCTCTTGGGTAATCTCAATCCAGATCAGTTAATCTTTATAGAAACATTTATCCGTTGCGAGGGAAAGCTGAACCGCGTAGAGAAAGTGTTGGGCATGTCCTATCCGACTTTACGCGCACGACTAACGGAAATTATTCGGACGATGGATTCTCAAGTTGATCCCGAAAGAGAATTAGTTAGCGATGAGGAGCGCCATCGAATATTGGACGACCTGGCCAACGGTCGGATATCCTCTGCAGAAGCGGCACGCTTCCTTGAAGGTGAGAGTTCGTTAACTGAAGCTTGACGTGTGGGTGCTGCCCGAGAATGTGAACAGTATTTTAAACCCATTTAATGATGGCTAGATTGACACTTTATGCACTACCCAGGAGGTCAATCGCAAGCCAAACTCTCTTAGAAAGGGAAAGGTTCCTTACTATCATCGTAGAATGCAACGAATTCGCAGGCGCGGTCGAAATGAGAACATTAATATTTCGTAGTGTTTGTTTTCCATTGAGTCGCTAAGGGTCAGGCCTGATCTACAGGATAGGAATTGAAATCAAATTGGGCTTGTGGTTGTTGCAGCCGCGCAAGGTTCGATTTTGCAGGTCGCGGGATCACAAAACAGGCCAGAGATCGACAATGCCCCTCGGGCGCGCTTGAAACGTAATGATCTGCCGCCGGAGGGGATTGCCCGATGCACACGCAGAGACTTGAAGTGGGCAAAAAGCGAAAAAATCATCGATTGGGAAAGTTACGTCTTTTCAGCAGGGAGAACACACATTTCGAGGCGTAGGTTCCCTCCGGTGAGCAATTGGATATCGAACAGAAGGGCAGTTTGTTGACGTTTAAGTGTGTGATAGATTGTCTTATTTTTCTGCCGCGGGAGTCAACAATTGAGATTGAAATTGTCGGTGGTGATTTTTACGCCCGGCGGGGGACACGAGATATGGCAATTGATCGCGTTGGGGGAAATGCATACGTGGAACGAATATCGGGTGATGTTCACACGGGGGCGATCTGGGCCTTCGGCGAGGAAGAACGTTTGCCGATACTGGGCATGCTCGAAAAGGGGACTAATATATGGTTGAAGGATACGAAAAACTTCTCCTAACCTCGGAGGGTGATGTATGACAGCTGCAGTCTTATCAAGTCGTCAACCATCTTCCCCCGCGCTGCGTCCGGTTAATCCGCGTCGAGATATGAAGGCAGTTGCCGATCTTATCGAGACGGTTTTTGCGAATGAAATGGACCCCATGGGGACGCGTATGGTTCGAGATATGCGCGCATATGGTCGTGCTGGAATTTTTGGCTATCTTTTGGGGCGGCTCTTGTTGCCGGCCGCGGCCTATCCCAAAGGATATGTTTGGGAAGAAGAAAACGATATTATCGGAAATGCAAGTTTGCTGCGCGTGGAAGGATTCGAAACACGATGGGTGCTGGCCAATATTGCGGTCCGATCAGAGTATCGGAGGAGAGGCATCGGCCGCAAACTTACCCAAGCGTGCATTGATTTTGCACAAGAACAAGGCGCCCAGGAGCTCTTCTTGCAGGTCGCCAGCTCCAATCAAGGTGCTCAAGTGATGTATGCCGCATTAGGCTTCCGACCATTAGTCACGCGCAGTATCTGGCGCAGGGGTAAATCCGATGTGGTGCTTACGTCTGCCGATACCGGCCAAACAAGGATGCGGCGCGATGGCGAATGGACGGAGCAACTCACATTAGCAGAACGTTTGCATCCTGAGGGCCTGGTTTGGCCCTATCCGTTAACGGCTTCTCTGTATAAAAGCTCTATTTTAGACCAATTAATTGGCTCGATTGCCCAGCGTCATTGGGTTTGGGTGGAGAGTGGCCGTATGTTGGCATCACTCGCCGCACGTTATAGTGCCGACCAAAATCATTGGCGACTTATTCTGGTTGTTGAACCCGAAATGAGGGGACAGCTTGAGCGCCCAATGGTGAGCGCAGCATTGATGGCTCTTGCGGGTCCGCGGCGAGAGATGGTTTTGGATTATTCCCCTGGTCTTGCTGATCAGGCTTTTATGGATTTGGGGTTTAAGCCAGAGCGCACGCTGACCTGGATGTCGAACGATTTGGGGACGAAAATCAAGCGCGAGTAGGCGGGATCCTGCGCAGCTCAGGATGGCTGGCAACTTTGGGGGCTGGTTGTGGCTGTTTCCTGCGGCATATGTGTTGATTGGATTGCTGGTTCTCATACTTGCCCTGATCACCTATCTATTCGCCTTGGACGCATCCACGCAGTAGAGCGGGGCTTTTCAGCGGGCCAGGGAAATAAATATTGGATTTCCGGCGCCTACCCGCTTGATGGCGTGAGCGCTACGCAAGAGGAGCGCGGGAAGAGATGCGCATAATAATCCCGCGTTTGACGAACTGCTTCTCGCAATGGACAGTAGTTTTTCGAGTGAAAATCCTATTCTCATTGCGGTAGACAAGGATCAAGGAAGTGAGGAAAGGATCAAAAGTACAATGGGATAGGCCGGAGGCGAAATGGCGCTAAGAAATTGACGCGTAAATATCTTGCGTATGATCGAATCAGGCAAAATTATGGCTGATGAAGGCTCACGCCTTCTGGAGGCTCTGTCGAAAGTCTATCGGCGACGTGCTACAAAAAGACAGGGCGACGCCCAATGGCTTCGCATTCGCGTTTCGGATGTTCATACTAATAAAACGAGCGCTCGTGTTAATTTACCTGTTGGAATTGTTGATGTTGGATTGCGCATGGGGGGGCAAAAATTGTCCCCAATATGGCTGGAATGGAAATTGAGGAGCTCTCGGACGTATTACGGCAAGGGCTCACAGGGAAGATCATCAATATTATGGATGAAGATGATGGTCAGCGGGTAGAAAATTATTTCGAGTAAGTCAGTTGGTGATCAGTAAATGGTAAACAGGAAACAGTAACGTGTAATACGTAAACAGTCCCTAGTCCCCAATCTCTAGTTCCCAATCACTATGCTATACTGCGCATAATATGAGCCGACTCGTCTATCTGGAGTGTCCTGAATGTGGGGAAAGGCATGATTCGGATCAACTACAGACTTACTGTTTGAACTGCGAATCGCCGCTGCTTGCGCGTTATGATCTTTCATCTCCAATTGACAGGAATGCCATCTCCGCACGCACTGGAGGAATTTGGCGCTGGAGGGAAGTCTTACCGGTGCAAGACGAATCTTTTATTGTTTATCTCGGAGAAGGCGATACTCCACTCGTTCGTATCCCCAAGATTTCTGCCGCCATGGGTCTCGAAAACTTAAGTGTAAAGGATGAAAGTGCAAACCCCACGGGGACATTCAAGGCCCGCGGGCTTGCCGTTGCGCTATCAAAGGCGGCAGAACTTGGCGTGGATAAATTCGTCATCCCCACTGCTGGAAATGCAGGTGGAGCATTAGCAGCTTATGCGGCTAAGGGCGGTTTTGAAGCCCATGTGTTCATGCCCCAAGATGCGCCGCTGCTAAATAAAATGGAGGTAAAGGCTGCGGGCGCTCATCTCCATCTGGTCGATGGTCTCATCGATCTGGCGGGTGAACAAGCGGCAAAATTATCATCACAGAATGGATGCTTCAATGTTTCTACTTTTAAAGAGCCCTATCGCGTAGAGGGGAAGAAAATCATGGGTTACGAACTGGCGCAGGCTTTTGATTGGCATTTGCCCGATGTTATCGTATACCCAACCGGTGGTGGAACGGGGCTGGTGGGGATGTGGAAAGCTTTTGCCGAAATGCGCGAACTCGGTTGGATTGATTCGCACTTGCCGCGTATGGTAAGTGTGCAATCGACAGGTTGTGCCCCAGTCATACGTGCACTCGAGACGGGGGCAGAACGGGTAGATTATTGGGAAAATGCATCGACGTACGCGGCAGGATTGCGAACACCAGGTGCATTCGCGGACCGCTTGATCCTGCGCGCAGTCCGCGAGAGTGATGGTACAGGGGTCGCCGTGAGCGATGATGAAATTCGCAGGGCTCAGGTTCAACTCGCACGCGAGGCTGGACTGCTGGTATGTCCTGAAGGTGCTGCCAGTCTCGCTGGCTTGAAAAAACTTGTCGAAAGTGATTGGATACGTGCCGACGAAAATATTGTTCTTTTCAATACAGGCTCGGGATTGAAGTATCTTTGATGACCTCGGATCTTAGAGAATCGACACGCGCGCGTGCCTCCCTTGAACTGCTGTATGACATCAGCCGCGAACTGGCGGCGCACTTAAATCTCGATGATTTGCTTGCCAGGATCCTGGAATTAACCATCGAAACCACCGGTGGACAGTCGGGAAGCATCATTGTCATCGATGAATACGGGAAAATTAAGGAAGGTGCCTTCGCGTTTGAGGGCAAAATCTACGATCAAAAGGCAGCCCAATTATCGGATACATTTGATCAGGGCCTTGCCGGATGGGTTGTCCGTAATCAAGAACCGGTACTTGTTGAAAACACACTCCTCGAAGATCGTTGG
Source organism: Chloroflexota bacterium (assembly GCA_022561215.1). GTDB lineage: Bacteria > Chloroflexota > Anaerolineae > Anaerolineales > E44-bin32 > JADFRQ01. The sequence goes on from JADFRQ010000031.1 coordinate 5,000, forward strand.
CTGAAGCGCGAACTAGAAGTTTCCAAGGGAGCCGGGAAATCGGCAATCCTGGTCCCCCTTACGGAGAGGGAGCGCGTGGTAGGTGTGCTCACGATAGTCCATCCCGAAGAAGGCCATTTTCATGATAAGGATCTTGATCTCCTTAATGCGATCGCGGATCAGGCCGGTCTCGCAATAGAAAATGCGCAGCTCTTTTCAACCGAGCAGAGCCGACGTAAGTTCGCTTCTACCTTGCAAGAGATTGCCCGGAGTATTAATTCTTCGCTCGACCCCTCGCAAGTGTTCCCCCTGATCCTTGACCAATTAAGTCGCGTAATTGAATTTGACAGCGCTAGCATTTTTGTGCATGGTGACGATATGTTACGCCTTGTAGCTGCACATGGAATTGATGAAAAGGTGGTGCAAATCGGCCTCACAATTCCCACGGATGGAAATTCCCTCATCGGCCAAGTTCTTATGCGCAGAAGGCCTCTGGCGATCGATGATATCCAAGTTATCGCCGAATGGAATCGATCGGAGGAAATGCCGCAAAGCGCTAAGATGCGATCATGGATCGGCGCACCGCTGCTGGTGCGTGACAAGGTTGTGGGCGTGCTGACCGTTGACAACAAAAAGGCCTTTGCCTACGGCCCGCTCCAGCTGGAAATGGTGGATGCTTTTGCTAACCAAGCAGCGACCGCAATCGCCAATGCTGAAATCTATGCCGAGAGTCAACGCCAAATGCAAGCAACTGTTGCGCTGGCGGAAACCGCGCGTGTCGTTAGCGGCAGTCTTAATCTTGATGAAGTGCTCGGTCGAATTCTAGAGCAAACCATGAAAACATTGGATGTTGAAGCGACATCCATTGCCCTGCTCGACAAAACAAATAATGAACTCGAGTTCAAATCCGCCTTGGGTAATGAATCGGAAACGGTCGTCGGCATTCGACTTCAAAAAGGAGAGGGCATCGCCGGTTGGGTAGCCGAAAATGGCGAGGCACTTATTGTTCCTGATGTGAACCTCGATCCCCGATTTAATCGTGAGATAGATCAGCGAACAGGGTTTGAAACGAGAGCGATTGCATGTGTTCCCATCCGCGTGCAGGATGAGATTCTCGGTGTTCTTGAAGTGCTCAACCCGCGCCGCGGGACCTTTGAGAATCAGTTTTTGGAAATTCTTCTGGGAATTGCGGGAATGGCAGGTACCGCCATTGAACATGCACGACTTTATTCAGAAACCCAGGCGGCGCGCCAACGTTATGCTGGCTTATTTGAAGACAGCATCGACCCGATACTGTTAACAGATCTTGAGGGGATTATAACGGATGCCAATCGGCGGGCGCATACTTACCTGGGCAGGAGCGCACATGAATTGCAAGGTAGGCAATTTAATGACCTCCATGATGCCCCGCAGGGCAGTGAGATCGCGGATCTCCACCAGCTTGAAATTGGAGTAGCGCAATCTTTCGCGAGCACGGCGTTGCACATGGATGGGAGCACGATGCCTGTAGAGATCCATGTGAAGCGTATGGACATGGATGGGCTACCTATTCTTCAATGGATATTGCGAGATCTTTCCGAACGCCACGCCCTGGATCAGTTGAAGGCCGATCTCACGTCCATGATCTTTCACGATCTGCGGTCGCCTTTAGGAAATATAATTTCGAGTCTCGAAGTGATGAAAATCTCGATCGATAAAGAGGATGAAACAATGGGCGCGGTGATTTCAGTTGCTCAACGTTCCAGCAGACGCTTATTACGACTCATTGATTCGCTGCTCGATATTGGCTTGCTGGAAGAAGGCAGAGCAGAACTGTACAAAAGTGCAGCATCCATCTCCTCCTTGGTGGACGAAGCCATGGAGGAAGTTCGCCCGGTTGCCGAAGCAAAAGGACAGGATCTAACGTTGACCACAAGTGGTACTGCGGTAAACAATCTCGAAATTGATGTAGATATGATCCGCAGAGTTGTTATCAATCTGGTTGAGAATGCCGTAAAGTACACTCCCGCTAACGGTGTGATAAGGGTGCATATTGAAAAAGGGGAACATGAAATTCTTGTACGTGTGAAAGATAACGGGCAAGGGATTGAAGCCGAAAATCAGAAAATTATTTTCGACAAATTTGCACGTTTAACACGCAAAGGAAGATCCAAAGGGCTAGGATTGGGGTTGGCCTTTTGTCGCCTTGGGATTGAAGCACATGGGGGGAAAGTTTGGGTTGAAAGCGAACCGGGACAGGGTGCCACCTTCTTCTTTACGCTCCCAGTATAATAACTCCGGGAGTCGGCATGCGCAAAATCGCAACAGGAATATATACTGAGAATAAATACCCGTCGGTTCAGCTTGGTGTAATCGTAAGTGACGATGGGGTTTTGCTGATCGATAATCCCATTCGGCTGGAAGATGGCCGCAGTTGGCTATCCCAAGTTTCGGAGTTTGGCAAAGCGCACTACTTGGTACTTCTCGATCACCATCCAGACCGTGTGGTCGGTGCCCGCGATTTGAATATGCCGCTAATCGGTCATCAATTTACTCGCCAATACTTGGCGTCAAGGTCAGATTCATTTAAGGGGAATACCCATCCTATAGGAGCAGAGACGGATCGGCTCAAACGTATCACCGGGCTAACGCGTGCCATCCCGGATCTTTCTTTCAAGTATAAGATGAAGATTCGCCTGGGCCAACTTGAGATTGAATTCTGGCATAATCCGGGGCCAACTTCTGGCGCCATATGGGTAGTCAACCATAAGCGTAAGGTTCTTTTCATAGGTGACATGGTTACCGTTGATGAGCCGCCGTACGTTGGGGCTGCAGATATCAGCGGATGGTTGAAAAGCCTGGATTTCCTCCGTTCGTCGGAGTTGGAAGGCTATCGCATCATCTCCTCCAGAGATGGAATTATTAAGCGCAAACAAATTAACAGCATGGCCCGATTTGTGCGCAAACTCCAAGTTCGGGTTGAACGGCTTGGCCGTGTGAGTGATCTTGAGCTGGCGAGCAAAATCGCAGCGAGCGAAATTCTTGCGAGTTACAAGCTCAGCGGAACGCGTGCTGATATCGCTCAATTTCGCCTCAAGGTTGGTCTTGAAGACCTATTCAACAAAATATATACATCCGAAGCTTAACGTCTGTAGCCCCGCTGACTCCCCGTTCCAGAAGGTTGAAAGGCTGCACCTCTATGAGTTATCCTCCGATATTAAAAGTGCTCAGAGGAGGCATCACCGAATCTGTACGCCACGGAGCATTTTGTGTTTCGGATAACGAGGAAAAATAATTTCGTCTTGGGGATCTCCGCAGCGGTTCACATTTTTGCGTTCGAGTGCAAAACCCTTCCAGGCGCTCCCGCTGATTGAATCGGGCACAGCAAAAGCCTTTCGACTATCGGCCGCGGAGCTGGCATTGGTATGTGCTTCCCACTCAGGGACGGAAGAGCATGTTTCAATCGTCGAATCGATCCAAGAGAAAATCGGTGTTACCGAGCAAGATCTGCAGTGCGGAACTCATGTACCGTTCGATCGCGATACGGCTCTGCGGCTAAAAATTGAGAACCGTCCACCTTCACCAAATCAGCACAACTATTCAGGCAAACATTCGGGTATGTTAGCGCTATCTCGCTTTCTGAATGAACCCATCGAGAATTATTTGGATCCTAAACATCCCGTTCAGCGGCGCGTACTGGCACTTTTCTAGAAATGGCCGGCATAAGCGATGGGCAAATCAAGACCGCTATCGATGGTTGCTCTGCACCGATATTTGCCGGCATCGCTGCATGCTACCTCACTCGCCTACGCCCGCCTGGCTGCCCCCAAAGGACTGCCTGAGACCCGAAAACTAGCCTGCCTTACAATCCTGGGAAGAAATGACGGGTTATCCGCATCTCGTGGCGGGCGAAGATCAATTCGATAGCCAGCTGATGAAGTTGAGCAAAGGCAGAATCCTGGCAAAAGGAGGCGCAGAAGGCTTTCAAGGGATCACGATTGCCCCTGGACCAGGGAAAAATGGGACGTTTGGCATCGGAATCGCGATCAAAATTGGAGATGGCAATTTGGGGAGTCGGGCGCGTACTTTTATTACGTTAGCGATCTTGCGTGCCCTGGACCTACTTAATGAGGAACAGTTGCGATATTTTTCGGATAAATCCTCACCAGATCTGGTGAATTATCGAGGCATTATGGTAGGCGAAATGCAAGCCGTTTTCGAACTTTAATGCATTAAGGATTTGATGAAGGATTTTAGGAACCTGAAGGCATCCGTTCGCGATTTGCTCACGTTCAATCTGGAAGATCGTCATATCGAAGCATTTGCGCTGTATGCCGCTGAGCTCATGCAATGGAACACACGACATAATTTGACCGCAATAACCGATCCCCAAGGTATCGAAGTGCGCCATTTTCTGGACTCGCTGACTTGCCTCCTGGTGCTGGATATTCAATCCGGAAATCGAGTTGTGGATATCGGAAGTGGAGCTGGTTTTCCAGGACTTCCACTACGAATTGTGCGCCCCCAAATCCACCTGACCATTATTGAAGCAACTGGAAAAAAGGCTGATTTCTGCAGGAACATTGTTGAAGCCCTTCATTTAGAGAATGTGGAAGTGCTACACGCCCGCGCGGAGGATATTGGACAGATGGCCGAACATCGCGGGCGTTACGACTGGGCGTTAGCCAGGTCCGTTGCATCTCTGAGGGTGCTTGTCGAATACCTGCTTCCATTTTTAAGAGTTGGCGGCCAGGCAATCGCGCAAAAGGGTGATACGGCGTACGCCGAAATCCATGCCGCGGAAAATGCGCTCGGCATCATTGGTGGTGAAGTGGATCGCCTAATACCTATTGAGTTACCCGGAGTAGTAGAGCGTCGTAATCTGGTCGTAATGAAAAAAATCGCTGAAACGCCGGCCGGATTCCCGCGCAGAGCAGGCATTCCTTCCAAAAAGCCGCTGGCCTGAAGTGCCGCGGGAATTCTCAAAAGACCAATATCGTAGTAGTTTTCCTTGTCCTAAGTCAGACATAGAGGCGGGGTTCCCCCGCCCATGGGCGCAGGGACGGTACCCTTACATTATGGGTATTAATTGTCATTAGTCGTTAAATCTACGAAGAATGAAATCTCTGCAAATGCGGGATAACCTTTTTGGGACAGCCCCTTTCTAAAGAGGAAGCCGGGCAGCTCCCAAAATCTATGCTCCTCATTCATCCCCGCACCAAGGGCTCTGGCTTTATACCGGTTGTGACTACCTATGAATTTGTCCGTTGCTTATCTTCCATATTTGTGCTTGCTCCCTGAACTGGCTGTTGACCATATTGATATCCGCGGTGGTAAGGATGGCCTGACTGACTTTTTCCACGCGCTGGAGTAAATCGTCTCTGCGTTGGGGATCGAGTTCAGCGAGCACTTCGTCCAACAGGAGCACCGGCCATTCCTTCGTTTGTTCATAATGCCACTGTACTTCTCCCAGTTTCAACGCCATCATTGCCGTTCGATTTTGACCACGGGAGCCATAGGTGCGCAGATCCATACCATCCACGCTAAAACGGAAGTCATCTCGATGGGGTCCGAGAAGAGAAACACCACGTCTGATTTCTGCCGGGCGGATTTTTTTCAGTTCACGAAGCAAACCATTCCTCAAAGTTTCTCTTGAAAGGACGGCGAATTCGACATCAGTTTCTGTGAGTTGATTGTGGGGTAATGGAAATTGGTTGTAGGAGGGCAGATATTCGAGCCGCAGATTATCGTCACTTCGAGTTAGGTTACGGTGAATCTCCGCCGCATATTTTTCCAGTTGCCGCAGCGCAAGCGCGCGCAGGTGCATAAGTGTTGCGCCCAGATTTGCCAATTGTTCATCCCAATACTCGAGCTCGTCAGGTGAACTCGCGCGCTTCTGCAATTTCTTGAGCAGAGCATTGCGCTGGGATATTACCTTTTGGTATGTAGCCAGGGCATCGGCGTACACTGGATCCGATTGCACCAGGGCGGAATTCAAATACTTCCGCCGTTCGCTTGGTGAGCCTTCCACGATAATTAAATTTTTAGGCAAGAACAGTACAGCGTTAAATGACCCGGCAAGTTCGTTCGTGCGGCGTTTGATTCCGTTGATAAGAATTTCTTTTCGCAGCCGGCGATCCCCCGCCTCACCCACTGGTTCAAGTATGAGGCGAATCTCAAGACGCTGGAGGCGATCGCTCTTTGAAATCTCTGCAACGATACGTGCGACCGGTGGGGAATCCTCAAGCGCAAGAAAATTTATCAATTGTCGGTCATTGCTGGCATGCGGCGAATTGGCTTCCGCGAGATAGTATATGGCTTCGAGCAAGCTCGTTTTGCCTTGCGCATTTTCGCCGACAAGAATAGTGGGACCTTGATTAAGATCCGTGTCCAAATGTATAAAGTTTCGAAAATTGGTTAATGAGAGGTGCAGAAGGTGCATTGGCGCGATTGTAGCATAGGATTGAATAGCCAAAATACAATCTCTTACAAGCGCCTTGCAAGATTATCTCTAATACCGTTTCCCTTCTAAGATAAGCAAGATTGTTGCACTAACTTGGCCAATGGATCATGTTTAATGGAGGACGTGAATTATGTTATCTCATACTGTGTCATCGCAATTTTCTTCTCCTTTCAAGATAGATCTCGAGAATCAATTAAGCAAAAGCCAGCGCGGCCAAACGGTAGGCGAGTATGGCATTGTTTTGACTGGAGTTCTCATAGTGGGAATTTTGATTGGCGTATACTATTTTTTCAGTTCGCAAACCCAGTGTGAGCGGAGGGGATTATCAGATGCCGAGTGTGTCTCTGCGGCGGGGGCAGATTTTCCTTATGCAGATGGTAAGGCATGTTTTACTCTCCAGGACTCGCTGGAGCCATCGAAATGTCAATTTCACGGTGACTGTTTGCAGTTGCCAGCAGTAGCGCGCGGTTCCTATAACGCGGATAAAGAAATTGAGATCGTCGTGATCAACGCCGGAGTGATGCACTACTTATTTGAAGACCGCTTAACAATCGACGGTTGTTACGACGTTACAATTGACGGTGTTAATGTGACCTGGGAGAGCAATTCGGGCGGCTCGCATTGTGATGAAATCCGAAGTCTGCAATTATGGAACATCCCCCTGTGTAAGATTGAATAATTGGGTGCTGCCGATAAAATCGGACGGTCTCGTCTGCAAGAAGCCCAATACGGAGGGAAAACTTACACAGACCCTGCTACAGCCTTACGAGCGCCTTGCAAAGTCCACCTAGTTCGTCGAAGCCTACTATTATTATCTTGAAAGAAAAAGCAGCACAGAGCGAGATACACCGCTCTAGGAACCTTTTACAATTGAATTCTGCACGAAAAGGCAAAGCCATCGAAAGATGGTGACGCAAAGCTACAGGGCCTACCGTTGTAAACCACAACCAGGGCAGCCAGTTGTCGAAACGGGATCGATCATAATTCTTAATTCAGAAACCCGTACAGCTGGCAAGGAACCGATAGCTTACGGGTTTATTTTTTTGGGCGAGAAGTACGAGAGTGGAAGGAGAGGTTGTAAGGGGGATTGCGGCAAAGGAGATTTATCATGAAGAACTTATCGAAATTTTTCAAGAAGCAAAAAGGACAGGCCTTATCAGAGTACGTTTTCATACTCCCCGGAATTGTATTTATCGTCTGGGGAGCGGCCGGGCTTGTTGGTGGCGGTGCTGCAGATGTGTACCGGCATGTGACCAGCGTTATCCAGGGACAGAATGAATGTGTTCCTCAATATGATCACGAGGATAACTCAATATGTGATGAGAGCGAGTTCTGTGAGAAGATCGAATATGAGGATGAGGACTCCGGATCATTTCGATACGACGGTGCTTTATCGATCGACGCGGTCGTGATCAAGGCCGGCAAGACGTATGAGGTGCGTAGGGACGATCCCTTCCAGTTCACATATATCACGGATGATGGCTGCTACCGGGTGACCTTTAAGACGAATAAGATCGATTGGGAGCGTACGGGCGAGGGGAATGGTTGTCAATCCGTAAGCCACATCGACCATTGGCAGTCGCCCATCTGTCTTCCGGAGTAAGCATAGCAAATCATGATCTCCGAGCGCTAAGCTCAACGATCGTTAATTTTGGGGGAAAAGATCGGCGCCGAATTACCGGCGCCGATCTTTTATATTTCCATGATGATGAATATTCCATGTTATGGTCAGGAAAAAGCTGACACTGCGGAGGCGGCATTTAAGCTCGCGCAAATCGTGAATTTGTAACAGCCTACCCTCAAACCCTGCGCGCGATGGAATGAGGGATCAATTCTCCTGAATCTTGATCCTGCGCAAGGGTTTTCATCGTAACTTCCGCGAAGTTTGATAGGCAAATAAAAGGGTGTTTCGTACGGGTGCAGCAAACGCACTATAGAATAGGTCCTCTGAATCAAGGAGATTGGGAGCGCAACTTTCAGTTGCGCTCCCAATCTCCCAAGCAATCAAGCATTCGCTTGCTAGCCACGTGCCACCCCCATACAGGATCCCAACTGTTTATAAGGAACAACACATCATCAGGGGCGGGATTTTCGCGACCTGAGGCTGTCCCAAAAGAGCGGTTATGTGATGTGCCTTTTCAAAAACCAGCAGTAAGGGCGACTGGCCCGAGCTTCAGCTAACGAGCTTCAGCTCGCCGGTGCCCTTACACTTGTGATCGGATCGCGGTAAATTGAATGAATTCGGTTTTCCATCCACCTATCGAAAGGTACGGCCTTTTGGGACCGCCACTACAGGATTAGCGTATTATAAAGAACAACATCATCAAAGTGTGAGAGCGCCAGGCCATTCGCCCTGCCGGCAAGAATCGCATAATTAGATCCGCCTCTTCTTGTTCTCCCCTTTCAAGGATCAGTATCTTTGCGCTGCTGAGAGAGTAATTTTCCCAAGCTTAATCGCCAACAAAAACATTATCGAAAACATTTTGATAGGCTTTCGAAAGTTGCCTGTACTAGCAAAGAATGTCAAACTAATTCAAGTCGTCCGAACCTCTCCATAACCGTGTTATATCTCCTGTTCCAGCACCCCTTTAAGAACTAACAAACACCTTACAAAGCACCCTACACACACCTTACATGCGCTACGATGATTGTAAGTTCGTCGTAAGCTGGTCGAGGACAGTAAAGGGTAAAAGACTTACGCTCGGCTAACACAGAAAGAGGGAGAGGACCAGGGGAAAAAACATATAGAGCAAGCTCGACGAAAAGGCAAACCCACTGAAAGGTGGGGGCGCAAAGCTAAAGGGCCTACAGTTGTGAAAACAGCTACGGCAGCCAGTTATCGAAACGGGATCATTTTACAAAAAGATTACAAGAAGACAACGCCCGTATAACTGGTAAAGCTAAACTAGATATACGGGCTCTTTCATGAGCCGAGACAATTGAAAGACTAGAGTGGAAACGAGGTAGAGGGCCCAGGAGCAGGAAGGCTAGCATGGCTAGAAAACTGAGAAATCTCCTGAAAAACCAAACAGGTCAGGCTCTCGTAGAATACCAGATATTACTACCCGGGGCGATCCTTTTAGCGACCCTCGCAGGCTTAATGCTCTCCGGACCGATCAGCGATATTTATCGGCACACAGCCAGCATCCTGCTCGGATCAAAAGAATGTGTCGTTTTTGATCCGGTCGTTCAAGGTAACGATTTCTGCGACCACCACGAAGATTGTGAAAAGGGGGAGTGGGAAGAAATGGATAGCGGCAAGTTCGTATATGATGATGCTCTTGTCATCGAAACAGTTACCATCAAAGCAGGCAAAACATACACAATAACACCCGACGATCATTCGCAATTCGAATTTACGACAGAAGACGGGTGCTACAGTATCACATTTAAAACCAATAAAGTATCGTGGGACCGCATAGGATCAGGATCGGGCTGCCAGTCCGTAAGCCATGTCGATGTATGGCAAGCGCCGATCTGCGAATAGCTCAATTAATAGCCAATTGTAAAATCCGACATCTGCAGACGTCGGATTTTTTTTTATGGTAGAGGTGCATATTTTTCCAGAACGTCAACCTCCGGGCGTGTAGCTATTGGGAACTGCGCGAATTCTTTTTGAAATGCTCAAACGCTTTGCGGAGCTTCCTCCTCTTTCTCCTCAAGTTTCCAAACCGAAGTCGCATTATCGATAAACAAGATCCCTTCCAGGTGGTCAATTTCATGCTGCAGGATTCGGGCAAGCCAACCTTTCGCCTTTATCCGAAAATCTCTCCCATTGCGGTCCATGCCCTTGACCGTTACTGTATCAAAGCGTTCCACTTCCCCCATATAACCTGGGATGGATAGGCAGCCTTCGTTATTGAGATTCGTCTCTTTCGAATGACGCACGATCTCTGGATTCAGTATCACGTACAATTTGGGCGGTTTCGGCGGTGCTTCAGGATCCTCGCTTGGTTCGCCAAATTCAGCGACGATCAGCCGCTGGCTCACGCCCACTTGGGGCGCCGCCAGTCCGACGCCGGGGGCCGCACGCAAGGTCTCGATCATGTCCTCAATCAAGGTTTCGATCGCGGTCGAGATTGTGCGAATTTTTCTAGCCTTCTTGCGCAGGATGGGTTCTGGGGAGGTGGTGATGGTGAGAACTGTCATGGATTCCCAGTTTCTTAGGTTAGATTTTCCTTATCGCGAATTTCTTCGTGATAAGCGGAGAGCCATTCTACCACCTCATCACGCCGCTGGACCCTTTCCGTCTCGGCATGTCGTTTGAGCAGTGCATCCTGGGCAAATACAATGTCCTGCTGCACGCTTGCCGGATCGGAGACGCCGTGAAATACAAATTGCGTAACCCCTACATTGGCGATTACCGACCCGAAATTGAGCATTACACCGAGTAATCCCTGACGATCAATCTCCGTGCCTAAAATATTATCCAAAGGTGCAATCATGCGCACTTCGCGGGCAAGCGGTTTTTTGCTGATATCCACGATATGGGTTGGCGTTATCTGGTAAATATCATTGGCCCAGTCGAGGTAGCGGTAAGCCCACCAGATGATCAGTATAAGTGCGCCCACAGCGCCGATTAAAGTCGGTGTGCTGTCTGCGACCTCCCGCAAAGCCTCGGTGAGCCTGAGCGCGAGCAGGCTTATCAAGAGTATGAAGAAGATTGTCGGCAAGGCTACCTGGCGCAGGAGAATGGCCCAATGTTTACGGTATGTGACTACATTCTGTTCTTCATCAGCCAACCGTAATCCCCGGCGATCGCGGCCTGTCTGTGATAATTCGGTTGCTTCCGTCCGATCCGCATCTGGGGGGTCTATTTTTTCCTGAGCATCAGTTGAAAGGCGCTGCTGAAGAGTACGCACCATCTCTTCACGATCTGTAAGATTTCTGCGTTGCTTGTATCGTTCCCATTGCTCTTCGAGTACGGCCGCCATGGCATTGGGGTTGGCGGTGTTGCGAAATACCAGTTTCCCCGTGTATGTGCGGATAATGACCTCCCCGTAGTTCAGCAGCCTCCCTAATGGGGTTGTGCTCACACTCACAGCAAGCACCCACTGCAGTGGAGTTTCTTGACGGTTGTCATACAGTGCGATCACTTTTTCAAGCATAAGTGCGCGCCGATTGGTGACAATATTGAAGTCGTTCCCCCAATCAATCGCGTTCCACGCACCCAATCCCAGCGCGAACAGAGCGAAGGCGAGCGCCACCCAAAGAGAGGGGAAATTGCTTCCAAAGGGGTTAAGGAAGATTATGATTCCTGCCGCAAGGAGGCTGATTCCCGGAAGGCGAAGTGCTTTAACGAGTTCAATTTTGTGCTTGCGTGAGATCGCGCTGATGAACTCCTCGTCATTGAGCCAATTGAGGTCGAGCCTGCTAGCCAATTCTTGCGAATTCGCCACAAATCGAAGACGCTCGAGGACGCTTGGCTGATTTGCCAAAAATGCAGAAAAAGCCGGCTTCGGCCAACGATAGACCACGACCGTGCTTTCGGCCTGCATGCTCGAGCGCCAGGCTTGCTTGTTGATTAATTCCCAGGCGCCGATGATGGATCCCATCCCTCCAATGTGAGTTTGCGTTTTATCTCCATCATCATCGACCACCACGCCCGCAATATTGCCTTGGAATAAGAAATACAGCGCCCGCGCCGAGGTGCCCTGGTGTGTGATAATATCCCCTGGCGAATAACGTTGCTCTTCCAACGCCTTGGCCACTACGCTGAGATCCGTTGGATTTACATCTCTAAAAATGTGAATTTCTTGGAGAAATGCTTCGAGTTCTGGAGCCAACATGACCACATTGTAGCATGCGGGCAATTCAAATTATCGCAGCATGCTTATGCTATAATCGCGCCTTAGCGGAGGCACACCTGTGGCAAAGTCCTCAACTTCACGGCGCGGGAGAGGTTCCCGATCGGCGAAGAGCGCCAAAAGGGGAAATTCGAGGAGAAAAAAGGGCAGCAGGACTTCCGGTCCAGCCAAAAAACGCACCTCGAAGAATATCCTTAAATTTGAAATCTCACGTGATCGAAAAATGGATATTGCAGGCCTGATTCTCGTTGGATCAGGTCTTTTCACGCTCCTGAGCATCATCACGCCTGATCAAGGCGTAATCACCCAAGCCTGGATCGGAATAGTACGGCGCGTAACGGGATGGGGGGCGGTTTTCGTCCCGCTTGCGCTGCTCGGTTTTGGCCTCGCAATGCTAACCCGGAGACTGGAGCTTCGCAGGTTTCGCCCAAATGCAGAGCGTGTCGTTGGTGCATTTCTGCTCTTCTTCGCTTCGCTGATCATTATGCACGCCTTTGTAGGTGGTGATGATTTTGAGAGCAGGCTCGCCTTCGCCCGCGATGGTAGGGGCGGTGGAGTCATCGGGGCGGCATTACTTTCTGCACTACTGAGTGCTTTAGGAAGTAGTGGGACAATCGTGGTCATGTTGGCTTGGCTCATGATCGCCTTTACGTTTAGTGTTGGTTTGAGCGTGCCAGAAATCTTCGAGTTGAGCCTGCGCACATTGAGAAGGATTGGGGCAAAAACCTTTCGACCGCGGAGCAAGAAGGCCACAGCTCCCGCCAGATCTCCAGCCTCCGTTCCGGAAAAAACTGCGCCGGCCCCTCCGGTTTCGATGGTGAGCTCCCTTCCGACTCCTTCATCCGAATGGAGTGAATCCCGACCCCCTCCGGGCGGGAAAATGGTTTGGTCGCTTCCTGCAGTGGAACAAATTCTCGAACGTGGTGTGGAAGGCAAAGCAGATGCGGAATTTGACCAGGAACGCGGACGATTAATAGAAGAAACGCTTCTATCATTCGGAGCGCCAGCGCGTGTTGTAGAAATTAATCGCGGTCCTACAATTACCCAGTTTGGTGTTGAACCGGATTACGTGGAGGGCAGGGGTGGCCGAAGAACGAAGGTAAAGGTGAGCAAGATATCTTCCCTGGCTGACGATCTTGCTCTCGCCCTGGCCGCACCTTCCATTCGTATTGAAGCACCGGTTCCTGGCAAGGGATACATTGGTGTGGAGGTACCGAATAAAGAAGCTTCGCTTGTTTCGCTGCGCAATGTGATGGAAGAAGGTGAATTTAAAAAATCGCCCTCAAAATTGATGTTGGGATTAGGGGAGGACGTATCCGGAAAAGCAGTTGCCGCCGATTTGAGTAAGATGCCCCACCTGCTCATTGCGGGGACCACAGGATCCGGTAAAAGTGTATGCGTCAATGCCATTATCGCCTGCCTGTTGCTCCAAAATACCCCTGAAGAATTGCGCATTGTAATGATCGATCCCAAACGCGTCGAACTTTCTTTTTACAACGGGATACCTCACTTGCTTTCGCCGGTAATTGTCGAACTCGATCGCGTCGTAGGCGCACTAAAATGGATCTCGAGGGAGATGGATGAGCGCTACCGGAGATTTGCAAAAGCGGGTGTGCGCAATATTGCTGAATTTAACCAACGTATGCTAGAGACGGATCAGCAAGGCCTGCCCTTTCTAGCCGTGGTTATTGATGAGCTGGCGGACCTTATGATGCTTGCGCCAGACGAGACGGAGCGCTTGATCACGCGCATGGCACAGCTGGCAAGGGCCACCGGCATTCATCTGATAATTGCCACCCAACGACCAAGCGTTGATGTCGTGACCGGCCTAATAAAGGCAAACTTCCCGGCGCGCATTGCCTTTGCTGTCGCATCCGCAGTTGATAGTCGCGTGATCCTTGATCAACCTGGCGCAGAACGGCTCCTGGGTCGCGGGGATATGCTCTATCAGGCGCCGGATGCCTCCGCGCCAATTCGGATGCAGGGATCCTATGTTTCGGAAGCGGAGCTTTCGCGCCTCATTCGCTATTGGAAAATTGCTGCTTCAGGAGGAGAAGATGCATTTTATGCGCCCATGGCGACCTTGCCGCTAAATTCGCCTCTCGAACAGGTCCCACTGTGGGTTGATGTTGAGGAAGCAGATGAAGAGAAAGACGCCATTTACAACGAAGCGGTTGCGACGGTTCGAAGTATGCGCCGTGGGTCTATCTCGCTGTTGCAACGTAGGTTGCGCATCGGATATACGCGCGCCGCGCGCCTCGTAGACCAGATGGAAGAGGAGGGTATCATAGGCCCAGCACGCGGTGGATCATTGCCGCGCGAGGTGCTGGATTACGGTGATTTTATTGAAGTGCAGAAAGGGGATTAGCCGTCGACAACGGACTGATTGCCTCCCACTCCTTCTCATGTTATGATTGCGCATTGCCACTTCTAATCGCATACCCATCCTCTCTTGTACAGGGATGTGAAAAATACCTCAAACGCGATATGAGATTTCTCAAACGAGATCGATTTTCACAATTTATCCGGAAATGTAATCACATTATTTCTACTTTGGAGGAGAAGATATGAAGAAAGTGTATTACCCTTTTACGCTGCTTATCCCTGGAGCATTTTTGCTCGCCGCGTGTACAAGCACAGCCGCAACCACGGAAGCGCCAGCGACTGATGTTCCGGCTCCGGCGGATACCGACGTGCCCGTGGCGGAGGAATGTGCCTTTAAGATCGGCTTCGTGACCGACGTCGGACAGATCAATGACCAGAGCTTCAATGAAGCAGGATATGCTGGTGTATTGTTGGCCGTTGACCAGCTTGGGCTAGGGGAAGATTGCTTCAGCTTCATCGAAACCTCCGACAGCGCCGACTACCTGCCTAACATCGAATCGTTCCTCGACGAGGGATTCGGCATCATCGTCACCTCGGGCTTTGCCATGGGTTCAACGACGCACCAAGCCGGCATCGACAACCCCAACATTTTCTTCATTGGCACGGATCAGGACCAGGTAGATGCGGATTTCAACCCGGAACCGCTCGATAACGTCGTCGGCTTAATCTTTCATGAAGATGTGTCCGGCTTCCTGGCCGGCGCGCTGGCAGGTTTGATGACCGAAAGCAACGTGGTCGGTGGCGTGTACGGCTGCCCGTTTATTCCTCCGGTGGCCCGCTTTGAGGTCGGTTACTACAACGGCGCCAAGTTCGTCAACCCAGACGTGGAAGTGCTCAATGTTTACCACCCCGGATCACTGGATGTGTGTTTTACAGATCCGGAGTTCGCAGCCGAGACTGCCGCTACGCTGATCATAGAGGGTGCAGACGTAATGTTCGGGGCGGGCGGCTTAACTGGAAACGGCGCGCTCATTGCGGCTTGTAACCAGGGCGTCAATGTAATCGGCGTGGACGTCGATCAGTACAACACCCTGCCTGAAGTGCAGGCCTGCATCATGTCCAGCGCCACCAAGGGTCTTACTTCGGATGTAGCATCCCTTATCATCTCTGCGACGGATGGTACATTCCCCGGGGGAACAGTGTTCGGCCCGGCGGTTCTGGCTCCTTTCCACAGCTTTGATGATACTATTCCTCAGGACGTGAAGGACCGACTGCAAGAAATCTCGGACATGATCGACAGCGGCGAAATCGATCCCTGTGCGCCGTTTGAAGGTTCGAACGAAGGCACCTTCTGCACGCCTGTTGTGATGAACTAGCTTGGCAAGCGGATGATTAAGAGCGATTAGCCAAGCCAATCGCACATATAGCGGGGAAGCAGCGCGCAGGTCTGGCTGCTTCCCCTGCTCTTATCTTCAACGTTGTATGACAATTAGATAGAAAGGACAGCGATGTCCGAGGATTCTGAGGCTATCCAACAGCCACGCAACCTCGCGGCCGTAATTGTTGGAAGGATTTCTATTCCGCTATTGGCAATCTTCACCGCCTTGCTGGTGGCCAGCCTGGCTATGCTCGCCTCCGGAACGAATCCCATCAAAGCTTATCTGGCATTGGGGGAAGGGGCCTTCGGCACGCAGAAGGCCGTTATCGAAACGCTTATCAAGGCCACTCCGTTTATTCTGGGTGGGCTTGGCATCGCACTCGCCTTTCGTGGTGGGCTGTTTAATATTGGCGTGGAAGGTCAGCTGTTCGTCGGCTCGGCTTTTGCCGTGATCATTGGCTACAGTATCGAGCTGCCGGCATTCATTCATTTACCGTTGGCATTGCTGGGGGGGATGTTTGGGGGAGCAATCTGGGCCGCTATTCCTGGTTATTTCAAGGCACGTTCCGGTGCACATGAAGTCATCACCACGATCATGCTCAACTTCATAGCCCTGCGAGTCATCAACTGGGCCATCGGTGTCAATGGTCCGATGCGTGCGCCGCGCACCGTGGTCCCCGAGACGCCTGCAGTTTTTGAGAGCGCGCGCTTACCGATTCTGATCCCTGATACGCGATTGCATGCGGGAGTGATCATCGCCGTATTCGCTGCACTTGTCGTCTATTGGTTCCTGTGGCGAACGGTAGCCGGGTTCGAACTGCGTACCGTGGGTGCAAATCCAAGCGCGGCGCGCTACGCAGGCATTAACGTGGAGTTCAACATCGTGCGCACCATGGCCCTGAGTGGTGCACTTGCGGGCCTAGGTGGCGGGATCCAAGTGCTTGGACTGGCGCCGTATAACTTCACGACGGGCTTCAATGTCGGCCTGGGCTTCGACAGTATCGCCGTGGCGGTGCTTGGCGGCATTCATCCGTTCGGCGTGACGATGTCGGCACTGTTGTTTGGCGCGATGGATTCAGGGGCGCGCCTCATGCAGTTGCGCACCAAAGTGCCCATCGACATCATCACCATCGTACAGGGCCTCATCCTCACGTTCGTCGCTGCCAATCAGATTATTCGCAGCATCTATAGAATTCGTGCGCGGGGCGAGGAAGACCAGATCAGCCTCGGCCGACTTTGGGGAGGAGGGAGTTAGCGGCCATGGATACGGTATTCTTTGTCGGTCTACTTTCCTTGGCGCTGATCAAAGCCACACCTCTGGCCCTGGGCGCCATGTGCGGCTTGCTGTGCGAGCGCTCAGGCGTTATCAATATCGGCATCGAAGGCATGATGTTGGTCGGTGCGATGACCTCTTTCTTGGGTTCTGTTATCTTCAACGACATCACCGGCGGCACATTGCCCAAGACGGTAAGCCTGTTGGTTGGGCTTCTGGTGGCGATGCTATCCGCAGGTTTCATCGCACTATTACACGCCTGGCTTTCCATTCAATACAAGGTCGATCAAATTATCAGCGGTACCGTAATCAATCTCCTCGCAGTTGGAATCACAAACTTCACCGCCAACGCCTATATCGACCCAAACCACCTCTCCGGCGTTGGAGTTTTTACGGAAGTCGAAATCCCAATTCTTTCGCAAATCCCGATTATTGGCCCGATCTTATTCCAGCATCAGCCTTTGGTGTACGTCATGTTAATTCTGGTGGGTTTTTTGCAATACGCGTTGTTCAATACTCGCTGGGGGTTGCGCACACGAGCGGTGGGTGAACATCCACGCGCCGCCGACACAGTGGGCATCAATGTCAATCGCACGCGCTACATTAACGTGACTCTCGGTGGCGTATTGGCAGGGATTGGGGGAGCATTTCTGGTTTTGGAGAGTGTTGGCCGATTTCAAAAGCTGATGACAACCGGTCGCGGTTTTATCGCACTCGCCGCCCTAATTTTCGGCAAATGGACTTCCGTCGGTGCGCTCTTATCCGGGTTGTTATTTGGTTTTTCCGAGGCGCTCGGGGTGCGCTTGCAGCTTGGCGATGTAAACGAACTTCAGGCGCTTATCCTTCTAGGCGGGATTGGCGTTGCAGTGCTCGGTGCGGTGTGGGTAATCCTCAAGGCGCGGCGTCGCCAGGAGGACAAACGCTCCATGCCACTGGTCGTCGGTACCCTTGTTGTGGGGTTGGCGATGGTGGCGACGGCCCTCTTGGCCACATTCCCTGAGGTCGAAATCCCCATCCAGTTCTTGGGCTTGCTGCCCTATATTCTAACCATCCTGGTATTAACCGGATTTGTAGGACGCGCGATTCCACCAGCCGCCATTGGAAGGCCCTATGAAAAGCAGTGATCAGGATCCTCTCGAGTCACTGGCACTTCAGGTCTCAGGAATTAGCAAACGTTTCCCCGGGGTATTGGCGAATGACAAGGTTGATTTTTCACTCGCCCGGGGTGAGATTCATGCCCTCTTAGGAGAAAACGGAGCGGGCAAAACCACGCTGATGAATGTAGTTTATGGCCTTTACAAACCGGATGAGGGTGAAATATTTATCAACGGAAATCAGGTAGAAATTCGGGATCCCAACGACGCGCTTGCGCAAGGGATTGGGATGGTGCACCAGCATTTTATGCTGGTGCCGGTCATGACCGTAGCCGAAAACTTGATGCTGGGCCACGAAGTGACGCGCGGCCTTAAGCTGGGCCTGCTCTCTAGAGTGGATCGCCAAAAAGTTTCCGAAGAGATCGAGGCGTTGGTTGAGCTTTATGGAATGGAAGTAAATCCCGAGGCTTATGTGCATGAGCTCTCGGTGGGGGAGCAACAGCGCGTCGAAATAATCAAGGCGCTCTATCGGGGCGCGGATGTGCTCATTTTGGATGAACCAACGGCCGTGCTCACTCCCCAAGAAACCGAGGATTTTTTCGAGGTCATGCGCTCACTCGTGAAACAAGGCAAAAGCATCATTTTTATCACACATAAGCTCAAGGAGGTCCTCGCCATCGCCGACCGTATAACCGTCTTGCGCGATGGCGCCGTAGTAGGCATGACGAAACCCGCCGAGACATCAGAAAAGGAGCTCGCGGCGATGATGGTGGGCAGGGAAGTGCTCCTGCGTGTGGAGAAAAAGCCCGCGCAGCCAGGGGAGGATGTGCTCAAGGTTCAGAATCTGCATGTACTCGATAGGCGTGATCAGCCCGCTGTACGCGGAGTATCTTTCATTGTGCGAGAGGGCGAAATTCTGGGCATTGCCGGCGTGCAGGGGAATGGACAGGCCGAGTTGGTCGAGGCGCTCACCGGGCTGACAAAAGTGATCGAGGGAAGTATTCATCTCAAAGACAGTGATGTGACCCACGCCAGGCCACGTGCTTTCACGGAGACCGGTGCCGCACATGTGCCGGAAGATCGCCACAAACATGGTCTCGTCCTGAGCTACGCGGTTGACGAGAACCTAATCTTGCAAACCTACTACTTAGCCCCATTTGCCAGCGGACTCAATATCAATCCCCGAGCGGTGGATGAAAATGCTCGACGTCTTATCAGCGAATACGACGTGCGTACACCTTCCATCAAAACTCTTGTTGGCAGCCTTTCCGGAGGCAATCAGCAGAAAGTGATCGTCGCCCGAGAATTGAGTCGCGATGCACCATTGCTGATCGCCAACCAGCCCACGCGCGGATTGGACGTGGGATCGATCGAGTATATCCACCGTCGCATCATCGAAAAACGGGATGAGGGGGTGGCGGTGCTGCTGGTATCTTCGGAATTGGATGAAATTCTCAGCTTATCTGACCGCATTGCAGTGATCTATTCCGGGGAAATCCTGGCCATCATTCCTGTGGAGGAGGCGACGAAAGAGCGCCTGGGGCTGTTGATGGCAGGGGTAAGGGAGACTCAAGAATCATCCCAAGCTGCAGCAACACCAATGGAGTGAGCAAAACCCACCGCCATCGTCGTATTGGTGAAGGCGGGGCAAATACAATCCTTAAGGAAGAGTTCGCCAAATCCCCGCTGCATTACGAAAGCTGATATGATAATGTCTACTTCCAGAGATTGTTGGCCTGGAATTATTTTTTTAATAGGTAGGAGGAGCGAACGTTTTGGATCATGTTGAACCGACTGATTTTCGAAAGTCAGATCAATACCCATCTCTGGAGGAATTTCCATCGCCTGGGCCCAAACGATCCATCACAAGGTTTTTAATTGAAGCCTTGGAAATTGTGTTGATCGCGGGAGGGCTATTTCTCCTGGTGAATTTTCTGACGGCGCGTGTAAGGGTAGAAAGCATCAGTATGCAGCCCAATCTCCGTGAGGGAGAATTCGTCGTCATCAATCGACTGGCATATAAATGGAACCAACCCCAGCGCGGAGACATTATTGTTTTTCGATTTCCGGGCGATCCAGAGAAGCGTTACATAAAACGCGTCATTGGGCTGGAAGGCGATACACTCTTAATTGAAAATGGCCAGGTTTATGTGAATGGCGAGTTATTGCA
The DNA here is from genome assembly GCA_022561215.1 of Chloroflexota bacterium. Taxonomy (GTDB): domain Bacteria; phylum Chloroflexota; class Anaerolineae; order Anaerolineales; family E44-bin32; genus JADFRQ01. Next base: position 25,468 of record JADFRQ010000031.1, read on the forward strand.
CGAACCCTATATCAGCACCCCGCCTGTTTATTCGGGTGACTGGGATGTTGGCCTGGAAGAAGTTTTTGTCCTGGGGGACAATCGCAACAATTCGAATGATTCGAAAAATTGGGGGGCATTAAGCACGGACGCCATCATAGGCAAGGCGGTTTTTATCTATTGGCCGCCCAGTGAGATTGGATTGATCGAGGTTGCGGGAGAGAACGGAGAATAGGAATTTAAACGAGCAGAGTTGCTGCCCGTCCATCGGAGCGCGCATATCGGCGAAACCTATTGCTCTTGGACATTCGTCTGAGGGTTTGGGATGATTGGGGCAACCTCCAGTCGCCCTACCGACAAGATTCCCTCAAATGTTTCGCCTTTATATAAAACCTCGCGAAACTCCAAAATTTACACTACAACTTGATCATCTGGCGCAGTTCTGGCCAAATGAATGGCAGCGCAGCAATCCCTCCAGCGAGCAACGCCAAAGATGCGATAATCAAGCCAGGGCCTGGAAGCGCGTTAAGCAGCACATAAGCTGTCAAGCCGCCTGTTATGGAACCAAGTACGATGCGCCTTATCGCACGGCCATGGTCCAAGATCTTGGGGTACTGCGTGCGCAGCAGAATGACCAGGAAAAGGGCTTCCATCGAAAAGGCAAGACTGACGCTTATTCCGATGCCAACGGGGCCAAATCGTCTAAAGAGCAACAGACTCAAAATGATGAACGAAGCCACATTAAGCAGCGATGCAGCCAAGGGTATCCTCGCGTCCTGGCGCGCATAAAACGCCCGCGCGGCAACTTCAACGAGCGATTGTCCGGCCAGGCCGAGGAGATAGGCCTGGGCGGCTCGATACACAAGCTCCGTTTCGCTCGCTCCAAATCCGAAAGCGGCTGCGATGAAGGGCCGCAATACGATACTCAGCAAGACGGTGGCCGGAATGGTAAGTGCCAAGAGTATGCGCAGCGCTCGTCTTACGCTCGCTTCGAAGGATTGTGCATCCCCCGCAGCAAAGAACTTCGAAAGCGTCGGCAAGATCGCGATTCCGATCGCAGTAGCAATAATCGTTTCTGGGACTTGAAGAATCAGCCAGCCATAAGTAAGCGCGGTGACTGAGCCTACGTCCATGCGTGAAGCCAAATTATCTTGAACGAGAAAAATCAGCTGAAAGGCCCCAATCGTCAGAATTCTTGGCCCCATCAATCTCGCCACTGCTCGCAGACCGGGATGATCAATGCCAAGCTTGGGGAACCATCGAAATCCATATTTCTTCAATCCGGGAAGCTGTACAGCAAGATGCAGAATGGCGCCGATAACAACGCCATACACTAACCCATGCACACCCAATCCCGCAGTTGGTAATTCCAGATTCCCGAGGCGGTAGCCTGACTCCGGTGCCAGGAAGATGGCGCCAAGAATCTGTCCGCCATCATAGACGATGGGTGCAAGTGCAGGCAACAAGAAATGTTGATGGGTTTGAAGGCTCGCGCTAGCCAGGCCGCTCAGTGAAAAGATCATCGTCGCAATGAGGTTGATGCGCATCAGGTCAATCACTAAACTTTGCAGCTCGGGGGTAAACCCGGGTGCCACACCAATTTCGGCGGTCACGATCGGCCTGGCCAGAACGGCAAAAATCAATGCCGCACTGCCGGTGAGTAAGAATGCCCAATTCAACACCCGGCTGAAAAGTTTCCAAACTTCTTCGCGGCCCTCTTTTTCAAGCGTAGAAGAAAGAACCGGGATCAATGCAATGGATAGCGCGCCGCCGGAAATGATAGCAAAGAGTAGATCAGGAAGATTGTTGGCCGCGTTAAATGCGTCGAGCTCGCTGCTTAAGCCAAATTGGCGGCCGATGATGGCTTGGCGAAACAAACCCAATATCTTGTCGACGGCAAAAAATCCGGCGATAAGCAGCGATGATCGCGCAACATGGCTAACTCTTGGATTAGGTCTAAGCAGATCCGATTTCGGGACCAATTGCGGTGTCCTCAAATACGATCTTGAATTAGGCACTTAGGTGGATGAAACGATACGCTCGAGTTGAAACAAACTAGGTTCAAAACCAGGGTGTGCTTCGAGGCTTGTGCGCAGGTCGGCCATGGCGCCATCCCTATCGCCCAGTGCCTCCTTTGCTAACCCGCGCCAGTAGAAACTTTCTTCCAGATCATCGACGATCCCTAATGTCTGATCGGCAAGATTGAGAACGTCGTAGTAACGGCCGGTGAAATAATACGCGAAGTAAGGCCCAGTCTGATACCAAATAATTCGCCACGGCCGATCATCCTTATCTAGATTGGCATAGATATTAAAGGCTTCATCAAATGCTTGCGCGGCGCCTGCATAGTCGCTCAGTAAACGTAGATTGCTGCCGCGGTTGAACCAGGCGAAAAACAGGTCACGCCCCGTCAGGTTGAGCACATCAATCGAGGCTTGTTCTGCAGCGCCGAGAATGTTTGCGGTTTCATCAATTTGGGAGCCAAGGATCGCGGTTACCACTGCCTCGAGATTAGATGGGTAGATGACGATAAATGTGTTATTGAAGTGTAGCCAGTACTCGTCGATGATCGCGTAAGGGACAATAAGTGTTTTCCCCCCACTGAAATCACCTGTAAATGAGTCGTAGGCATTGAACTGCTGGCGTGCTTCATCATAACCCACCAAAAGCTGATAGTGGCCCATCCACCCCTGTTTTGAGTCATCCAAACCTTTTTCGATCATGACAGGAATCCCCGCGGCGATAAGCTCTTCCAGGATTTCGATGGTTCCGCCAACCCTTACCAGGGCGTTCATATCGGTCATTTGCTCCACGTAATTCACAATTTCATAGGGCATAACATTTCGATCTACGGCGACGGGTTTTAGGAATGCAGCCGTATCGCGTTGGTCACCTTGCCAACCCCAATAGGAAAGCGTCATTCCCAGGGTTGCCGGCCCACAATTATTAAATGTTTGATACTCGTGCCGAATGCCGCCTAGCAGAACTTGTTCGGGGATTGGAGTAGAAGTGGGACGCGGCGTGAATGTTGGACCTAATGTAAATGTAGGTTCCAATAGAAGTGTCTCTTCGGGCGTCGAAGTTGCCGTATTCACGACAACCGGCGTATAGGCAGCCAACGTTTCATTTACCATGGCCGCAAGCGTGGCATTCGGCGTAAAAACAGCTTCCTCTGGAGGGGAGAGCGCATAACGAATGCGCGTCCGCAGCTCTGCTATTTTCCAATCCGCTAATTCCCTGACAGCGGGGATTTGAAAAATCAAGGTGCCCAGGATGATAACCAGGGCGAACCCGAAGAGCATGATTTTGACTATTTTTTGCTTCCACCGGCGGCGTTCGATCATAGCGCGATTATAACTGTGTTTTGTGGGCATCAAATAACATCAACATTACAATTCCGCCATAAGGATTGAAAGGTAGCAACCACGAATTGGAGGTTGTTAGATCGCAGCTGAAATGAGGGAGTGGAGATTAAGCGCACTTGATACGGCCCCACTAAAAAAGTGTGCCCACAGTAGCCGTCAGGGGATGCTGAAATAAATGACCCTGGTTGCGCATTCGCCCCCTTGATAATCTCCTGTGCATAATGTGATCGTTCCAATGGCCTGGTGGCCGCGCGCAAAGGGATTGATCGGAGAATGGATGAATTCAATCACTCCTGAAGGGAGGATGTTGCCGTGTCCCGGCGGGCACACAGGTCTAACCGTTGGTGCGAAGGGAAAGCGTTCACGCGCAGGGCCGTATAGATATTCGCCCGTTTCAAAATCCACAACCTGGACATAGGCGGATTTTAGGGTTTGAGCTCCACCATTACGGATGGAAAATATGACGAAGCTCGTCGATCCGCAATTCTCGAAACCCTTGAGGTACAAATCAAAACCCACCTGCGGAGTCGGACTGGGCATCGGCGTAAAAGAAGGCAAGTCGCGCGTGTCTCCCGTCACACTAGCATACGCGCGGGATAACCAACAAGATTCACCCGGTCTATCCGGATTGAGGATATATACGTAATTATCGACAGTGCTTAGTCCCTGCACTTCAGCCATTTCACCAACCAACAATACGCCCGCGAGATCATAGACAGTTCCGGGACCGGTACGACAGTTGGTGTTACCCGAAACACTGACCAATGGCACTGCCTGGGTGGCCGTCAGCGTGAGAGTCGGGACCGCCGTTGAAGTTGCTGTGGCGGTTGTAGTGGAGGTCGGCACGCGTGTGTTCTCTCCCTCTGGGGGCGCTGTATCTGTTTCCATCGTCGCAGTGACTTCGGTTGGTTTTTCGACAGTTTGTGGACTGCAAGCCGAGCTTGCTAAAAGCAGCGTGACGATAGCACCAAACAGATGTGCGCTCATTTATTTTCACCATCGGAAAAGTGTGGTTTGGAAGGTTGGCGCATCGGGCCGGGGATAAAACAATTCTCTCTCAAGTCTGCGGATCGCCCAGCAGGGGAGAGCATGTTCAAGCGGTTTCCCAGGTGATATGCGTTCGTAGTCGAAAACGGTCAAAAACCTTTAGCAACGATGGACCTATCAGAAGCATCAGCAAAAAATTACCAATCGCTCGCGCACTGTCCCACAGGAGCGAACTGACCAGGTAATAGCGCCCATAACGCAACAGCGTTTCCAGGAAACTTAAGCCACGCTCCCAGCCGATGTCGGGGGCGCTAAACGCATACGGCCAAAAGTAGAGATTTGTTAATGCGCCATAAAGCCAGCCCCACAATGTGCTGTATAAAATCAGCGCAGGCAGGACAAAATTCTTTTTGGGGAGAGAGGCGGCTCCCAACCCGACCCAACCGGCGGCGAGCATCTGATAGGGTGTCCACGGGCCGATGCCTCCTGCTGTAAAAGGCCCGGTAACAAGCATGGTAAGTGCACCCATAATGAAGCCGAGACGCGCGCCAAAACTGTGACCGACGAAAACGATTAAAATGAATATGGGTGAAAAGCCTCCGGGCAATGGGATCACGGTCTCAATTAGCCTCAAGATAGCGTTTAATCCCAGTAAAGTCCCGATCATGGCAATGGCATGCGGCGAAAGCCTAGTTTGTGCCTCTCCAAAAAGCGCAAGCAGGATCAGCACAATGCTGGCACTGATAAGCAGAAGGGTGCTGCGAGAATCGAGTGTCTGCTCTTGGGCTGGAGCCCAAAAGGGATAGAGAAAGACGATAAAGGCCATCGCGCTGAGCATGAGAAAAATAATCCGGGATGCAAAGCCCTCGCTCTTGTATCGAATTTTTATCATACAGTTTATCGTCTCCTGGAGCAGTATAACATTACGACTGGTGGAGCAACAATTTTGCTATCTTCTCAATGAATCTTGAAAATTGTCAGTAGCTCTGCCCCTGATAATAACCAGGGATTTCCTTTTCCTGCTCGTAAGGGCGACTGGCCAGTCGCCTATACGATTGGGAGGAACAGCTGTCGTGCCATCTTTTCAAAATTTTCTTGAACGGAATCGGAAGTACTTGCCTGTGCTCCACGCAGGTCGCAATATGCTGTTGCTGGCACTCTAGATTATCTTCGCATTGTTGAAGACCATGATGGATGATTGATTCCTGATCGAAATTCTCCTGTATTGACCGCTACATACGAGGGAAACCGCAATTTGTAAACTCCTTGCGTGCGCATAATCAGCATTTTCTTCTTTTTACTATTCCTCGGCGTCGCATGCACGGCCGAATTGCCCATTGCGCAAGAAAAGACTGCAGAAATTGAACCCACGGCGGCGGTTGCAGAGGACAAAATAACGCCAGAAGTAACTCCTTCATCCAATAATGTTGAGCCCACAATTGAAGATCTCCCCGCCGAATCTCCCGTAAGAAATAGACGCATCGAGGATCCGAAAAACTATACCCTCCGCCAGCTGATCCCGTTCGACGGCATCCGTCCGGTGTATGTACCCACCTTCGCAACGATTGCGGAGACCCAGGATCTTCTCTTTGATGATGAACTCGTTTTGGGCATTACGTTAGAGGGCGAGGCCAAAGCTTATCCCATTTCAGTGCTTCGATTTCGAGAAATTGTTAATGATGAACTAGGAGGCATCCCTACGCTTGTAACATGGTGACCGATCTGCTACACCGGTCTCGTGCACGACCGGAGAATAGACGGGACAACCCATGTGTTTGGGAATGCGGGCGCGTTGTTCATGAATGCCATGACCTGGTGGGATCACGAGACAAATTCGGTATGGTCTCAGCCGTGGGGGAGGGCAATCCAAGGCGATTACAAGGGAGTCGAGTTGTTCTTACTCCCCTCACAAATTACGACCTGGGCCAGCTGGAAAAAAGAATATCCCCATTCATTGGTAATGACCAATGATCTGGAGCTTCTCGGATCTCGAAGAGAGCGGTTTAATGAAAACTTTGTCATTGGTCTGCTCATCGACGGCAATGCAAAAGCCTTTCCATTCATTGAAGCGCGCGATCAAGGCGTAATCAATGACAGCTTAGGGAGTATTCCCATACTGCTGTGGGTAGGTGAAAATAGCTTCCATGCTTATCTACGGCTTGTTGAAGGTAAGACGTTAACATTTCGTTCGGAGAATGGCCTGCTGATTGATAATGAAACGCAATCTACCTGGAATGAAACATTGGGCCTGGCAATAAAGGGCCCTCTGCAAGGGAAAATTCTTCAAGGCATTCCTTCCTCTTCAGCCTATAATTGGGCCTGGTTCGATTTTTTTCCAGAATCTGAAATTTATTCCCCATAACATACGGCTTTCGGCAAGATGAGGGCAAATGGTATGGATAAAGGAGTACACCAGCATGGATAGCGAGCTTATCAGGCGCTACAATTACGACGAATTCGTAAAAGAGAAATTTGCGCCATGGATGCGCTTCGATCAAAGCCCACCGCTCGGGATACTGGCGCCCGATTTTCCGCTGCTGCACCTGGATGGTACAGAAACGACTCTGTCGGAATTATGGTCGAAATCCTCTTTTCTGATCATAGAATTTGGCAGCTTTACCTGACCGTATTGTGGGATGGCGGCGCCATCCATGAATGAAATTGCCCAGCGTTATGCACAAGAGAACGTCGCCTCGATTTTTCTATATACCCACGAAGCCCATCCTGGTGAGAACTATCCTCACCTGACATCCATGGAGCAAAAATTGCGCCACGCGCACGATCTACGAGTAAAGATCGGTGTCGAGCGGCCGATCCTTGTTGACTCATTGGATGGCGCCTGCCATCGTGCCTATGGGTCAAATCCCAACATGAGCTGGATCATTTCTAATTCTGGCATTCCGGTCTACAAGTCGGATTGGACTGACGCAGGAAGCGTGGAGAGCGCCATTGCTTATCTAATTGATGTCCTCAAACGCAGGCGAAATGGAGAACGCTTGGCACAATTCCATGTTGAACGGGCGGATTTTCGGACGCAAGATCATAAAGCCTTTTATGCCGGGCTGGAACGCAACGGCCCTAAGGCAGTGAAAGAATTTAGCGAGGCGTTTTAGAAAGCAAGGGTTTGGGGCTCGCAAGCTCTGGCCTATTCTGCGGGAAGACTGCGCTACCTGAGTGCCACTTTGGCCGAAATTCATCCTATTTCACAAATCCCGAACGCATCCAATTGTAGGGCCAGGGTTTCCCTGTCCTAGGGCGCCGGCACGGCGCCCCACCACGTATTATTGTGTTTGATCCTTCAGCGGGAGAGGTCGCGTAAGGTGCAACGCACTCCCAATGTGTAATGCACCAACGAAGGCAATTTGTCGAGACTTCTGGGCCTATGCAGCAAACCCAGCAGAAGGGGGGCTTCAACCCATTGTCGATAAAGCTTCTACGATGGGAGTTACACCATGGCGATTGAAACGGCTATAATCCATTTTCAAGCTGATGCATATCAAACGTTCTTTTATCCTATTGTTATTTCTAGTGCTGCTTGGTGGGCTAGGTACCGTCGGAACTGTGATGGCAGATGCGCAAGAGGCGCCGGCTGCGCAGCCTACTCCGTTCCCGACGCCAACGCCGGGCCCGGATGGCCGCATCACATATATAGTACAGCCGCGCGATACATTTTTTGATATCGCCGC